>MERP01000022.1:0-612 GCA_001772055.1 Betaproteobacteria bacterium RIFCSPLOWO2_12_FULL_68_19 | reverse complement strand
TAGCCGAGCAGGTACTGCCGCTGCGCCGAGAAGCTCTCGGCCGGCTTCCTCGCAAAGCCGCTCTTCGCGTACTGGTGCAGGCAGCCGATCGAGTAGCGCAGCAGCGCCGCGGCGCGGCCGGCGGCGTCGCCGTCCGACGCCACGCGCAGGGACTGCTTGAGGGTGGCTTCGAAGCGGTCGAAGAACTGGTTCATGCGCGCCTGCAGCCGCTCGTGCTCGCCGACCAGCGCGTCGCCGGTCATGACGCGCACCATGCCGGGGTTCTTCTCGGAGAACGCGAGCAGCATCTCGACCAGCCTCTCGGCCTGGCGGTGCCCGTCGGACTCGTCCTCGGTGATGCGGTTGGCCAGCGTGAAGACCGAGCTCTCGATGAACTCAATCAGGCCCTCGTACATCTGCGCCTTGGAAGCGAAGTGGCGGTAGAGCGCGGCCTCGGAGACGTCCAGCTTCCCCGCCAGGGCGGCGGTGGTGATGCGCTCCCATTTCGGCGCCTCGAGCATCTGCGCGAGGGCTTTCAGGATCTCGAGCTTGCGTTCCCCTTTGGGGCGCGGCATGGGAAGTAAGTCTAAGCTTCCCGATAACGGAAGGCCAGACGCGGCAGTTCCGTGATCG
>MERP01000021.1:8076-11748 GCA_001772055.1 Betaproteobacteria bacterium RIFCSPLOWO2_12_FULL_68_19 | reverse complement strand
GCCTCGCGCGCGAGCACAACAAGCTCACCATCACCGCGACGCAGATGATGGAGTCGATGATCTCGAGCCCGGTGCCGACGCGCGCCGAGGTCTCGGACGTGGCCAACGCGGTGCTCGACGGCACCGACGCGGTGATGCTTTCGGCCGAGACCGCGAGCGGCAAGTACCCGGTCGAGGTGATCGAGGCCATGGACCGCATCTGCGTCGAGGCCGAGCAGACGCAGCCGCTCAACCTCGACCAGGACTTTCTCAACCGCGTCTTCACCCGCGTCGACCAGTCGATCGCGATGGCGGCGCTGTTCACGGCCTATCACCTCAAGGTGAAGGCGATCGCCTCGCTTACCGAGTCGGGCTCGACTGCGCTGTGGATGAGCCGCATGAACGCGGGCGTGCCGATCTACGCCCTCACCTCGCAGACCGCCACGCGCTACCGCTGCGCGCTGTTCCGCGACGTGTTTCCGCTGATGGTGAAGTACGTCGGGCACGACCGCGAGGAGCTGCTGCGCGAGGCCGAGAAGGTGCTGGTCCAGCACAAGGTAGCCAACCACGGCGACCTGATCGTGCTCACCATCGGCGAGCCGATCGGCAAGAGCGGCGGCACCAACACCATGAAGATCGTCAAGGTCGGGGAGCACCTCGCGCCATGAGCCAAGCCGTGGATCTCGCGTCTCGTTTCGTCGACGTCGCACGCCTGCCCTGGCAGAAGACGCCGTTCGCCGGCATCGAGTTCAAGCCCTTGCTGGTCGAGCGCGCGAGCGGGCTCATGACGCTGCTCATGCGCATGGCGCCGGGCACGAAGCTGCCCGACCACGAGCACGTGGAAATCGAGCAGACCTACGTCCTCGAGGGCAGCCTGGTCTGCCCGGAGGGCGAATGCCGCGCCGGCCAGTACGTCTGGCGCCCCGCCGGCAGCCGGCACGAGGCCTGGGGCGGCGCCAGGCCGCACTAGCGCGCCGCGCCTCGCCCGCATGCGCATCGCGCTGTGCAACGAGGTGATCGCGCCGATGCCGTTTCCGGCGCAGTGCGAGTACGCCGCCAAGCTCGGCTACGACGGCCTCGAACTCGCGCCCTACACCCTGTCCGACGAGCCGCACCGCATGGGCGCGGCCCAGCTCGCCGCGGCGCGCGCCGCCGCCGAGGGTGCGGGCATCGCGATCACCGGGCTGCACTGGCTGCTGCTCAAACCGGCGGGGCTGTCGATCAGCACCAGGGACGAGGCGACCCGGCGGCGCACCATGGACGTGATGCTCGCGCTTGTCGACCAGTGTGCGCAGCTCGGCGGCCGCTACCTGGTGCACGGCTCGCCGCACCAGCGCCGCGTCGATCCCGGCGACTCGCGCGCAGCGGCGCTCGCGCGCGCGCGGGAATGCTTCGCCGCGGTCGCCGAGCGCGCCGCCAAGGCGGGCGTGGTGTACTGCATCGAGCCGCTCTCGGCCGAGCACACGCCGCTCATCAACACCCTGGAGGAGGCTTTTCAGCTGGTGAATGCGATCGGCAACCCCTCCGTCAGGAGCATGCTGGATTGCAGCGCGGCCGCGCGCAGCGAAAAGGAGCCGCTCGCCGCGCTCGTCGAGCGCTGGCTGCCGAAGGGCGTGATCGCCCACGTGCAGGTCAACGACCGCAACCGGCGCGGCCCCGGCCAGGGCGAGCAGAAGTTCGCGCCCCTGTTCGCGGCGCTCATGCGCCACCGCTACGCCGGCGATGTCGCGGTCGAGCCCTTCGACTACGTTCCCGACGGCCCGGGCGCGGCGGCGCGCGCCATCGGCTACCTGCGCGGCATCATCGAGGCGCTGCAGTGAGGTTTTCAGTAAAAGAAATTTCCTTGTTCGAACGCGACGTGGTGCTGCGCCTGCCGTTTCGCTTCGGCGCGGCGACGCTCACCCGGGCGCCGCAGGCCTTCGTGCGCGCGAGGATCCGGCTCGAGAACGGCAGGGAGTCGCAGGGCGCCGCCGCCGAGCTGCTCGCGCCCAAGTGGTTCGACAAGGATCCGGGGCTCAGCAACGAGGAAAACTTCGCGCAGCTGCGCGCCTCGCTCGCGCTCGCGCGCGAGGCGTATCTCGCGGGCGGGGAGAACAGCGCCTTCGGGCACTGGATCGACAACTACGGCCCGCAGATCGCGCTCGGCGCGGCGCAGGGCCTGAACGCCCTGGTGGCCTGCTACGGGCCGGCGCTCATCGACCGCGCGCTGCTCGACGCTCTGTGCCGCGCGCTCGGCGTTTCCTTTTTCCAGGCCATCCAGGGCAACCTGGCGGGGATCGCCCCTCCCGGCTGGCAGGCGGACCTGGCGGCCTTCGGCATGGCGCAATTCCTCGCGGCCTTGAAGCCGGGGGCGACAATCGCCGCGCGCCATACCGTCGGGCTGGCCGACCCGCTCGGCGTCCAGGACAAGAGGATCGGCGACGGGCTTCCGGAGACCCTCGAGGAAGTCGTGGCGCGCTACGGCCAGCGCTGGTTCAAGCTCAAGGCCTCAGGCGAGCCGCAGGCGGACGTCGAGCGGCTGGCGGCGATCGCCGCGGTGCTCGATCGCATCGAGGAGCCCTACCGCACCACGCTCGACGGCAACGAGCAGTACGACGACGTGCGTGGCGCGCTCGAGCTCTGGCGCCGGGTGAAGAGCGAGCCGCGCCTGCGCCGGCTGGCGGCGAGCGTGGCCTTCATCGAGCAGCCGGTGAAGCGCTCGAACGCGCTCTCGGGCGACATTTCCGAGCTCGCGGAGGAAAGGCCGGTCATCATCGACGAGTCGGACGACTCGCTCGAGGCGTTCCCGCGCGCGCGGCGGCTGGGCTATTCCGGCGTTTCCTCGAAGACCTGCAAGGGCCTGTACAAGTCGCTGCTCAACGCCGCGCGCTGCCGCATGTGGAACCGGGAGGAAGGCAGCGAGCGCTACTTCATGTCGGGCGAGGACCTGACCGTCCAGCCGGGCCTCGCGCTGCAGCAGGACCTGGCGCTGGTCTCGCTGCTCGGCCTCTCGCACGTCGAGCGCAACGGCCACCATTACGTGAACGGCATGGCCGGCCTGCCCGAGGCCGAGCAGGCGGCGTTCCTGGCGGCGCACCCCGGCCTCTACGAGCGCAGCCACGGGGCCGTGCGGCTGAAGATCGTGCGCGGAATGCTTTCCCTGGAATCGCTCGACTGCAGCGGTTACGCAAGCGGCGCCATGCCGGAGTGGGAATCGATGAGGACGATGCAGTGAGCGAGAGGCGCATCGGCATCATCATGCACGGCGTCACCGGGCGCATGGGAATGAACCAGCACCTGGTGCGCTCGATCCTGGAGATCCGCGGGCAGGGCGGCGTGGCGCTCGAGGACGGCACGCGTCTCATGCCCGATCCGCTGCTCCTCGGCCGCAACCCGGCGAAGCTCGAGGCGCTGGCGAAAAAGCACGGCGTGGAGCGCTGGACGACCGATCTGGACGAGGCTCTTCTCTCGAAGGACGAAGTATTCTTCGACGCCGCCTCCACGCAGCTGCGGCCGGCGCTGCTGAAGCGCGCGATCGCCGCGGGCAAGCACGTGTACTGCGAGAAGCCGGTCGCGACGAGCCTGGCGGAGGCGAAGAGCCTCTATGCCGCCGCCAGGAAAGCGCGCGTCAAGCACGGCGTGGTGCAGGACAAGCTCTGGCTGCCCGGCCTGCTCAAGCTCGCGAAGCTGCGCGACCAGGGCTTCTTCGGGAGA
>MERP01000021.1:0-8056 GCA_001772055.1 Betaproteobacteria bacterium RIFCSPLOWO2_12_FULL_68_19 | reverse complement strand
TCAAGCTCGCGAAGCTGCGCGACCAGGGCTTCTTCGGGAGATTGCTGTCGGTGCGGGGCGAGTTCGGCTACTGGGTCTTCGAGGGCGAGCCGCAGCTCGCCCAACCTCCGGCGCAGCGCCCCTCGTGGAACTACCGCAAGCAGCATGGCGGCGGCATCATCCTCGACATGCTCTGCCACTGGCGCTACGTGCTCGACAACCTGTTCGGCGCGGTCAAGGCCGTGTCCTGCCGGGGCGCGACGCACATTCCCTGCCGCTGGGACGAGAACGGCAGGAAATACCGGGCCACCGCGGACGATGCGGCCTACGCCACTTTCGAGCTCTTCGGCGGCGTGATCGCGCAGTTCAACTCCTCCTGGGCGGTGCGCGTGCGGCGCGACGACCTGCTCACGCTCCAGGTCGACGGCACGCGCGGCAGCGCGGTCGCGGGCTTGCGACGTTGCCTGATCCAGCCTTATGAAAAGACTCCCAGGCCGGTGTGGAACCCCGATATCGCGCAGCCCATCGACTTCTTTCAGGGCTGGGAGGAACTGCCCGAGGAAGCCTGCGACAACGCGTTCAAGGTGCAATGGGAGCTGTTCCTCAGGCACGTCGCCGGCGAAGGCGGCTGGCGTTGGGGGCTGCTCGAAGGCGCCAAGGGCGTGCAGCTCGCCGAGCTCGCGCTGAAGAGCTGGAAGCAGAAGAAGTGGCTCGACGTTCCCAGGCTCAAGCCATAACCGCGCCAAGACAAGACAGACCAAAACAGGGACAGACCACGTTTATGTCCGTGGAAAACGTGGTCTGTCCCTGATTTTCAGGAATTCATCGAGCAGCCGGTTGACGGCGCCGGGGGCTTCGAGCTGGGTGAAGTGCCCCACCCCCGGCACCACCTCGATCGCCACGTCTTTCAGCCTCTCCCTCAGCAGCTCGAGCCACGGGGTGGTCTCGCCCGGCCCGAGCGGCACGCGCCTTCGCTCGGCGTCGAGATAGGTGCTCTGGATCGCCATCGCCGGCGCGCGCAGCGCGGCGAGCGCCGCGTCCATGCGCTCGAGGTCCCAGCGCACCATGCTCGCCCACAGTGCGCTGCCGAGGTCGGCGGGCAGGCGCAACGCGCGCTCCACGGCCGCGTCGGCTTCGGCACAAGGACGCAGGAACATCTGCCTCACCAGCGGCTCCACGAACGCGGCATATCCTCCCGCCTGCGCCGCGGCGCTGCCGACCCGGCTACCGTCGATCAGCACCACGCCGGCGATGCGCTCGGGGTCCAAGCGCGCCGCCTCCAGCACCACGCGGCAGCCCATGCTGTGGCCGACCAGGACCGCGTTGCCGAGCTCGAGGTGCGCGAGCAGCGCGGCGACGTCCCCGCCGTAGTGCTCGATCGAGCATTCGTGGGCCCGCCCGGGCGTCGCGCCGTGGCCGCGCAGGTCGCAGGCGACGACCTCGTTCGCCTGCGAGAAATGAGCGACCTGAAAGCGCCAATCCTCGTGGCTGCAGGTGAAGCCGTGGACGAAGACGAGCGGCGCTGCGCCCTTGCCGCTGCGGACGAAGTGCACCGCGGCGCGCTAGAAGCTCGCCTGGATGCGCTTGCACTCCATGACCCCGGCGCGTCCGGTCGCCTCGTCCACCTCCTTCAGCTCGGAGCGCGCGGAGAACATGCCCATCTTCACTTCCTGCCAGACGAAGTGATTTCGTCCCGCCTGCGCCATGAGCTTGTGGGTCGAAGTGTTCTCGGTGAGCGAGGCGATCTCGTAGGTCCCGGGATCGACCTCGAGGAGCAGGTAGGTCTTGGCCGCGGTGCGCCCGACGACGCGACCGTTGACCGAGACGGTCATCGCGACGACCCCGCCCATGCTCTCGTTGCGGTAGACGTAGATGTTCGCCTTTCCCGGCTGCACCGCGAAGCTCTTCGCCCTCGTGTCGTCCTCGACCGCCGTCATCGGTACCGACGCACAACCGGCCAGCATGGCGACGCATAGCGCCAGCAACAGCCGCTGCAGCGACTTGCCGTTCATGTGGTTCTCTCCCCTGGGTGAAGGCCTTTTCTTATTCCTCGGCCGCCGCCGGCCTGTGGGCGGCGACCAGCTTCTGCTGCAAATGCGGCGGCGCGGGCTCGTAGTGGCTGAACTCCAGGCTGTAGGAGCCGTGCCCGGCGGTGAGCGACTTGAGGCGCGCCGGAAAATGCTCGAGCTCGGAGAGCGGCGCCTGCGCGGTGATCTGCACCGTGCCCGGGCGCGGCGTGTCGGAGCCCTTGATCTGGCCGCGGTGCCCTGACAGCTCGCCCGCGATGTCGCCCATCTTGGTCTCGGGGGCGATGATCTCGACGTTGACGATCGGCTCGAGCACGATCGGGCGCGCCTTGCCCAGCGCGTCGAGGAAGGCTTTGCGCCCGGCGGACATGAACGCCACGTCCTTCGAGTCGACCGGGTGGCTCTTGCCGTCGTAGACGATGACGCGCACGTCCTGCAGCGGGTAGCCGGCGACGAAGCCGGACTCGAGCACGCTGCGCACGCCTTTCTCGACCGAGGGGATGAACTGGTTCGGGATCGCGCCGCCCTTGACGCTGTCGACGAACTCGAAGCCGCTGCCCCGGGGCAGCGGCTCGACCTTCAGGTACACCTCGCCGAACTGGCCGGCGCCGCCGGTCTGCTTCTTGTGCCGGTTGTGGCCCTCGGCCCTGGTGCCGATAGTCTCGCGGTAGGGGATCGAGGGCGGGCGGGTGTCGAGCTCGAGCTTGTACTGCGTCGACATCTTCTCGAGCACGGTGCGCAGGTGCATCTCGCCCAGCCCGCGCATCACGGTCTCGTTGGCCTGCGCGTTGTGCTCGATGCGAAAGCAGGGGTCCTCGGCCATGATCTTGTGCAGCACGTCGGAGACCTTCTGCTCGTCGCCGCGCTTCTTCGGCTGCACGGCGAGCCCGAACACCGAGGTCGGCAGCTCGAGCGGCCGCGCGTGCACGTGCGCGTCGGAGGCCGAGTCGTGCAGGATGTGGTCGAACTGGATCTCGTCGATCTTGGCGATGGCGCAGATGTCGCCCGGCAGTGCCTCGCTCACCTCGGTCTGGGTCTTGCCGCGCAGCAGGTACAGGTGCCCGGGCTTGATCGGCTTGCGGCCTTCGCCGACGTAGAGCTGCGTGCCGGGCGTGAGCCGGCCCTGGTGCATGCGGAACACCGCCAGCCTGCCGATGTAGGGGTCGATCTCGATCTTGAACACGTGCGCGAGCACGTGCTTGCCCGGGTCGGGAATCGGCTGCAGCTCGCTCGGCGCGCCCCCGCCGGCGGGCGTGCTGACATACGCGGGGGGGTTGCCCTCGGTCGGGTTGGGCAGCAGCTTGACCATCAGCTCGAGCAGCTCGCCGACGCCCGCGCCGCTCTTCGCCGAGGTGAACACGACCGGGATCAGGTGCCCCTCGCGCAGCGCGCGCTCGAGGGGCTCGTGCAGCTCTTCGGGGGTGACCTCGCCCTTCTCCAGATAGCGCTCCATCAGCTTCTCGTCGACCTCGACCACCTGGTCGAGCAGCTTTCCGTGCGCGTGCTCGACCGAGGAGAAATCGGCCTCGCCCGAGGGCGCGAAGAAGCAGTCGGAAACCTTGCTGCGGTTCGCGGCCGGCAGGTTGAGCGGCAGGCACTCGCGGCCGAACGCCTGCTGGATGCGCTCGAGCAGCTCCTCCAGGTCGACGTTGTCGGCGTCGATCTTGTTGACGATCACCAGCCGGTCGAGGCCGCGCCTCGCCGCCCACTGCATGAAGCGGCCGCTCATCATCTCCAGGCCGTTCTGCGCGCTGATCACGATCGCGGCGGTCTCGACCGCGGCAAGCGCCGGCAGCGCCTGGCCGAGGAAGTCCGGGTAGCCCGGCGTGTCCAGCAGATGGATCTTGGTGTCCTGGAAGTCGAAGCTTGCGACCGCGAGCTTGAGGGAGTGCTGCAGCTGCTTTTCCAGCGGGGTGTAGTCGCACACGGTGGTGCCGCGCTCGACGCTGCCCGCCGCGGGGATCGCCCCCGCCCTTGCGAGCAGCGCCTCGGCCAGGCTGGTCTTTCCCGCCCCCGCCTGGCCGACGAGCGCAATCGTCCTGATGCGTTTGATGGAATGTGGCACGGGCCTGCCTCCTCTAACGAATTTATCTTACCGCGGCACGTGGCGCGGGGTCGAGACGGCCAGGAAGATCTCCCTCAGGAACAGCAGCAGGCAGGCGATCAGCGCGAGCATCGCGAAGATGAACATGGCGCCGATGGCGGTGGAGAGGTCCGCACGGACGAACGCCCCGAGGAAGGCGCCGACGATCAGCAGGCTGATGAACAGGCCCGACACCACCGCGAACAGGATCGAGAGGTAGACGAAGCGGATGCGCCGGGCGATCGTCGCAAGCTCGAGCTGGGCCGAGGCGAGCTCGGCCTGCGGCATGCGCGGCAGCCGCTCCTCCAGGACGCGCCGCCGATCGACCGCGCGGCCGAGCCGGATGTTGAACGCGGCGAGGATGGCGCCGACCGCGGTGAGCATGAACACCGGCGCCACCGCGAGCTGGATGACCCCGGCGATCTCGGGCACGTGCGGCTCGAACGCCACCCCGGCAGTCTAGCGCCTGCTCCGGCGCCGGCAGGGGAAACGGCAAGATCGCTACGAGCGTACCGATCTGGGGGGCTTGCAGCCTCAACGGCATGGCCGGCTGCTTCGAGCCTTTCCGGGCGCTGCGGCCTCAAGGGGGGCGTAGATCGCAAGGAAATGTGAAATGGAGGGATAGCCGAATGGCTAAGCCGTCCGGCTCCCGCTTGTCGCTTGCTGACGACAGGCTATTGAAGGATACTAAAAAAAGGGGGTAGCCAGTCAGGTGGACGGGGCGCGCATACTTGTCCGCAACAGCATCGCCGCGGTTGGTATCGCGGTGTTCCTGCTTTTTTCCCCGCACGCGGCCTCTCAGCGCAACCTTTCCATCGCGCCTTCCGGGCCGAACGAACAGCGCGTCGCTCTGGTAATCGGCAACTCTGCTTACGGTTCCGAGGCAGTTCTGAAGAACCCCGTAAACGATGCCACCGATGTAGCGGGGGCACTGCGCGAACTGAATTTCGAAGTGAAGCTACTCAGCAACGCGGACTGGCGCCAGATGCGATTGGCGATTCATGAGTTCTCGCAGAGCCTGAGGCGCGGGGGAATTGGGCTCTTCTATTTCGCTGGCCACGGCATCGAGAGCAGCGGGAAAAACTACCTTATCCCGGTAAAGAGCACCATCGAGGATGAGCTCGATCTCGAAGGGAAGGCGATAGACGCGAATACCGTGCTTCAGGGCATGGAGAGAGCGGGTAATCGCGTCAACATCGTAATTCTGGACGCTTGCCGAAACAATCCGTTCGCCCGCGGGTGGCGCTCCGCTCCGCAGGGGGGGCTTGCCCAAATGAACGCGCCGACGGGCAGTTTCATCGCGTTCGCCACCTCGCCCGGCAAAGTGGCCAGCGACGGGACGGGCCGGAACGGAATCTTTACCAAGCATCTGCTCGCCAATTTGCGTTCTGGCGAATCAGACATCGATCGCGTTTTTGGTCGGGTCACAGCGGGGGTGGCCACGGAGACCCGAAGCACCCAGGTACCCTGGAAGCAATCAAGCCTGACGGATATCTTTCGCTTCCGCTTCGATGAACCGCTAGCAGCGATCGGTCAGATCGATGCCGCCGAACAGGCACAATGGAACGCCGTCAAGACCTCGACCGACCCGCGTGACTTCGATAAGTTCCTCTCGATGTACCCGAGCGGCTACTACGCGAGTCAGGCGAGGGACTACAGGATGAAGCTGATGCTTGAACAGGATCGACTGAAGAAATTCGAGGCAGAGAGGATCAGATTGGAGGAAGAACGCCGGCAGCACCAGGCTAGGATCGAAGAGGATCGGCGCCAACAACAAGCACGGATAGAGGAGGAAAGGCGCCGGCTAAAAGAGCAAGAGATTCGATTGCAGGAATCACGCGCACGACAAGAGGAACTCGAACGGGAGAAGGCCGATACGGAGAAAAACAGAAGACGCGTTTACGTGCCGCCGACCTTTTAGCGTCGGTGGTGTTGTTGCTGTCGCGGTTAACAACCTTAATCAACGAAGGGAGAGAACGTGAACTCGTGGAAACATGCCGGTAGGGTAGGGGTATTGACGCTACTTCTCTTTGGGGCCGGCAATGCGCTGGCCCAGAGTGATGGTTTGCAGGTCACTCTCGGTTTGAAATTGTGGGCGAACACATGGGAATCGCCATTTTTGAACGACGATCCGTCAACTGGCACAAATCTCATTGCGTCGGCCAACGACAGCTTGAAAGTTGCTCCCATTCCTTCACTTTCCGTGCGGTACGGGAATGTCGTCTTTTCGGCCGGCTACTTCGCCAAGACCGACTACGATTTCGCGACCTTTACCGATATGGTCAACCTAGCTTGTTGCGGCCCCTCGACGGTAACTCAGGTGAGCAGTGCCGAGCGGGAGGAGTGGGATTTCAACCTTGGGTATTTCATCACGCCGCAGATCGCGCTGACCGTTGGCTACAAGAAGATCGATCAGACTTACACTTCGACCTTCAGTGCGCCCGGCGTGATTTTCACTCCTGCCACGTCTACTTCGACAACTAAGAACACGGCGACGACGATCGGCCTGCTTGCCTTCGCGCCGCTGGGGGAGAGTTTCTCCCTGTACGGTAATTTCGCCTACGGCCCGGCAAAGTCGAAATTCGAGAGCGGGGAAAGCCTAAGCGGTACCTATCGTTCCACTGAACTCGGGATCGCACACCCGCTCGGGGGCGCGACCGTCAGCTTGGGCTACAAGATCCAGATTCTCGATGTAGAAACGAAAGGCGCCTTACCGCAGAGAGCACGTGATAGCACGAATGGTGTAATTCTTGGCGTGAGCTACACTTTTTGAGTGAGCATGCACGTCGATCGCCGTGTCTGGCGATCGACGTGCTTATGCCACCACTGCAGTTTCAATCAGAAAGTCGGCGGCACGAAGATCGGATAACGAGGGCGGTCGGCGCGTAGCCAATCGCGCCGCTGTTTTGGGCAGGCCTCGGGATCGAAGCTATTCATCAGTCGTTCTATCCGAACGGCTAATCTTTCGTAATCCTGCGGGAGCGCCTTTCGGAGCTTATTCACCACTTCGTCCGGCAACCCCTTGGTCTCGATGAACGCGGTCATTTCCTTCAGGTACTCCTTCGGAACATCCGCGACGGCGGACACTCTTAAGGGGATATCAAAAGACGGGCCGGACGGGACGTGCCGTTCACCTTGGATGACATCCACGGCCGAGATGCCAACCCTTCCACTTTCCTGGAGGCTGCCTCTCAGATTCAGTCTCAAGGGCAGCGATGTCAGGATCAACGGGTTCGCCTTGCCTGATGAGCATTGCTTCTCAACGATGAACCGCCTGGCAGCCTCGTAGCGTTGACCTCGTTCGTCGCTCAGCAGGTCCGAATCGCTAAGATGAGGCACGCGAGCTAAGCTGGCGCTGACATTCTGCATTGCCTCTTCGACTGTCGCCGCGCCCGCGCTGCATGTCAGCGAGCCGCCCCATAGCGCGACTGCGGCGACCATGCATTCATAGCGCGACATCGTTTGTCCCCCTTGCAATGCGCGTGCGTCGAAAGAATAGAGCCGCCGGCAGCATTTGTCCATGGACGAACGATTCGCAATCGACAGCTGACGATCGGGCTGAAGGCTCGCGCCATTCAAGATCCGGCCGGATTCGCCGCCGCACGTGAACTACTCGGTGATCCGCCAGGCGGCCCCGCCGCCCAAGCGCGGCCCCGCTCCGGGGCGCGTCCCGATCTAGGGCGCTGCGGTCAGCAGAGCTGCGGGCAGGGCTCGGGCTGCTGCTGCTGTTGCTGCTGTTGCTGCTGTTGCTGCTGTTGCTGCTGCTGCTCCTGGTAGTACTGCTCGCGGTCCTTGTCTTTCTTGCCGACGGCCACCGCCGCGGCCACCGCCACCCCGCCGACGATCAGCCACCTCGCCTCGATGCCGCCGAACGGCATGACGCCGAGCATGCGGGTATCGAGGCGCAGCGTTTCGTACTGGCGCCTGCCCTGCAGCGCCAGGCCGAACACCGGCATCTGCTCCTTGG
>MERP01000020.1:316-8516 GCA_001772055.1 Betaproteobacteria bacterium RIFCSPLOWO2_12_FULL_68_19 | reverse complement strand
CGATCGAACAGCGCACGAGCGGCGCTACTCAGCCCGATACACTATGGGCTGTGAGAAATGCGGGCTAGAGCGGCCCGAGCGGGTTCCGCGGCGGCCGCTCCTCGAGGATGTCCTCCATGCGCGCGCGGATCGCGCCCTTGATGCGCGCGTGCGTGAGGATGTAGAAGCGCTCCTCCTTCACCGCGGCGAGCACCGCGCGGGCGACGTCCTCGGCCGACAGGCGCCCCGAGGCGACCGCCTTGCGCATCATCGCTTGCTTTGCCTTTGTTTGTTCGGAAAATTCCCCCGGCACCGAGCCGGCCGGGCGGTTGCGCTCCGAGTCGGCGATGCCGGTCGGCACGTAGGCGGGGCACAGCACCGACACCCCCACGCGCGAGCTGCGCTCGCGCAGGTCGTGGTAGAGCGACTCCGAGAGCGTGACCACCGCGTGCTTGGTGACGTTGTAGGCGCCCGAGCCGGGCGGCGAGATGAGGCCCGCGACCGACGCGGTGTTGACGATGTGGCCCTCGTCCTGCGCGATCAGGCGCGGCGCGAAGGCGCGCACGCCGTGGATCACGCCCCACAGGTTCACGCCCAGGATCCAGCGCCAGTCGTCGACGCTGCTCTCCCACACCGCGCCCGCCGGCGCCACGCCGGCGTTGTTGCAGACCAGATGGACTTTTTCCAGCGAATCGCAGAATTTCCGCACATCCGATTCCCTGGAAACATCCACTTTCATCGAGGTCGCGCGCACACCTTTGCCTTGAATGACTTGCTGGACCTCGGAAAGATCTGCAACGTCCGCGAGCGCGACATCCATGCCCTCGTCGGCAAAGGCGAGCGCCATGGCGCGGCCCAGGCCGCTCGCCGCGCCGGTGACGGCGGCGACCTTGCCCCTCAGCTCCTTCATGCGGGCCCGCTCATTGCGCCTCCAGCCACAAGGCCGCGTCGCGCCAGAGATTGTCGCGGAAGCGCTCGCGGAAGAAGCCGAAGTGGCCGATCGCCGGCGCGCCGACCTCGCGCGGCGAGACCTGCCTGAGCTCGGTGCGCGAGGCGGGGTAGAGCTCGAGCATCGCGCGCACCGCGAAGGGCGGCGCGAAGGCGTCGTCGCTCAGCGCGTAGGCACGCAGCGGCGCGGCGAAGCGCGCGTACCCCCGCCGGCAGGTCCTCGCCGAAGCCGAGCTTCGACGAGGGGAAATAGCCGATCAGGCGCGGCAGCGCCGGCAGCAGGAGGTGCGTCGTCGGCCAGGTCCAGACGCGGCCCTTGAGGGGCCAGTTGCGCCAATAGCCGCTCTGCGCTCCCACTGCGAGCGCGCCCGCGAGGCGCTCGTGTCCCGGAAGCAGGCCGAACGCCTGGCCGCCGAACGAGTGCCCGACCGCCAGGATCCTGGTGTGCGAAAAATTCTTCTCCAGAAAGTCCAGGGCGCCTGCGGCGTCGAGCTCCGCCCAGTCGCGCATGCGGGCCCGCAGCTTTCTCAAGCTCGAATGCAGCGAGCGGCCGATGCCGCGATAGTCGAAGGTGAGCACGGTGAAGCCGCGGCCGGCGAGGTAGGCGGCGAACCTGGCGTAGTAGTCCTGCTTCACGCCGGTCGCGGCGTGGATCTGCACCGCGCGGCCGTTCGGCGTCGCCGGCCGGTAGAGCGTCGCGCCGAGCGCGTAGCCGTCGCGCGCGGGAATGTCGAGAGTCTCGGTCAGCGCCACGCGTGCCAGAGCATGAACGATCCGCCGAAAAAAATCAGCGTCTCGATGAACAGCACGTGCAGGTGGGCGCCCATGCGCGTTACGAGCCACGCTGCCAGCGCGCTGCCGGGAATCGAGGCGAGGCCGATCACGGCGCCGGTTGCCGCCGCTTCGGCGTCGAGCAGATCGAAGCGCTGGAACAGCGCCGCCTTGCACAGGTCGAGCGCGATGGTGGTGAGCGCGTCGGTGGCGAGCACCGCCGGGCCGGCGAGTCCGGCGCCGAGCAGCAGCGAAACGAGAATCACCCCGGTGCCGCTGGCGATGCCCGAGGCGAGGCCGAACACGCCCGACCCCACGGCGAGCGAAGTCGTTCCCAGCACTATGGACCTCGCCTTGAGAATGCGTCGCATGGGAATGAAGGCGATGACGAGCGCGCCGAGCACCGTGCCCAGGGCGCGTGCGTCGAGCACGCTGTAGATCCAGGTGCCGAGCACGAGGAAGGGCAGGGAGGCGGCGAGCACCAGGCCGAAGCTGCGGCGCTCGAGGCTCGCGCGGTAGAACCAGAAGCGCCCGGCGTTGATGATCACGCCGGCCACCGCCAGCACCGGGATGACCGCCTTGATGCCGATGAGCGGCACCAGCGCCGCGGTGAGGATCACGCCGGTGCCGAAGCCGCCGACGCCGCCGACCACCGCGGCGGCGAGCGCGACGGCGGCTACCGCTGCGAGCGTGGGCGCGTCGAGGAGCAACTTAGCGCGGCACGGGGCGCGGGCGCCCCTCGCGGTCGATGGCGACGTAGGTGAGCGTCGCCTCGGTCACCTTGACCACCGTCGGGTCGGCCGGGCGGCGCTCGGCGTAGACCTCGACCGTCACCGTGATGGAGGTGTTGCCGATGCGCTCGACCTCCACGTAGAAGGACAGCACGTCGCCGATCTGCACCGGCTGCTTGAAGACGAACTCCTTCACCGCCACCGTCGCCACGCGGCCGCGCGCGAGGCGCGCCGCGGCGGTGCCGCCGGCGATGTCGACCTGCGCCATGATCCAGCCGCCGAAGATGTCGCCGTGCTGGTTGGCGTCGGCCGGCATCGGCACGACGCGCAACGCCGGTTGTTTATCTTGAGGAAGTTTTTCTGTCATCCAGATAGTGCAGAGGCCCTCCCCGGAATGGCGCGAAGCCGGTGCCGAAGATGAGGCCCGCGTCGATCAGGTCGGCGTCGGCGACGATGCCTTCCTCGAGCACCTGCTTCGCCTCCGCGAGATAGGGCTCGATCAATGCCTCGATCAATTCCTTCCCGTAGGAATCGGGCTGGCCCTTGACCGGCTTGCCCTCGACGTAGCGGTAGATGCCCTGGCCGGTTTTCTTGCCGAGATGCCCGAGCGCGACCTTGTTGGCGAGGATCTCGGGCACGTCCGCCTCCGACGAGACGTTCCTGGCGAGCGCCCTTCCGGCGGCGAGGCAGATGTCGAGCCCGACCGTGTCGGCGAGCTCGGCCGGCCCCATCGGCATGCCGAACTCCTGCATCGCCGCGTCGATCGTCTCGGGCTTCACGCCTTCGTCGAGCATGCGAAAAGCGTTCTGCATGTAAGGGCCGAGCACGCGGTTGACGAGGAAGCCCGGCGAGTCCCTGACCGGCAGCGGCAGCTTGTCGATCTGGCGGACGAAGATGGCAGCCTTTCTGGAAAGCTCCTCTTGGGTATTCTGTCCTCTAACTACTTCTACGAGTTGCAGCTGCGGGACCGGGTTGAAGAAGTGGATGCCCACCAGCCGCGACGGATCCTTGAGCGCGGTGGCGATGTCGGCGAGCTTCAGGCTCGAGGTGTTGGTGGCGAGGATCGCGCCGGGCCTGGCCGCCGCCTCGAGCCCGGCGAACAGCTTGCGCTTCGCCTCGAGGTTCTCGAAAATCGCCTCGATGATCACGTCGGCGCCGCGCGCCCCGGCGCCCGAGGGGTCGGGAATCAGGCGGTCGAGCGCGTCGCGCTCGCGCCGCGGGTCGCGCAGCCGGCGCTTGAAGAGCTCGGCGGCGCGCTTCACCGCCGGCGCGAGCCGCTCGGGCGAGGGGTCCTGCAGCGTCACCGTCAGGCCGCGCAGCGCGCAGATCGCGGCGATGTCGCCGCCCATCACCCCCGCGCCCACCACGTGCACGCGCCGCGGCGCGAAATCCGAGCCCTTGCCGAGCGATTTCAGCCGCTCCTGCAGGAAGAAGATGCGCATCAGGTTGCGCGCGGTGGGATGCGCGAACAGCGCTTCGATCGAGCAGTCCGGATCGCTCGCGGCGAGGAACGGGTTGCCGTCGTACCTGCGCCACAGCTCGAGGATCGCGTAAGGCGCGGGGTAGTGCTCTCGCCTGGCTCTCTTCGCCACCTGCTTGCGCGCCTGCGAAACCACGAAGCTTCTCATCGACAAAAGAATCTTCTGGGTGAAAGGCAAGGCCCTCGCGCCCTTGTCCTCCAGCGTGACCATGCGCGCCGTGTTCTCGAGGATGCGCAGCGGCACCGCCTGGTCGACCAGGCCCATGCGCCTGGCGCGGCGCGCATCTGCGCTTTTGCCAGTCAGCAAAAGACTCAAGGCTTGAGAAGGACCGATCAGCTTCGGCAGCCACTGCACGCCGTGCCAGGCCGGCATGATGCCGAGCATTACCTCCGGGAAGGCGAAGCGCGTCTTCGGCTCATCGAGCGCGACGCGGTACTTGCAGGCGAGGGCGAGCTCGAGGCCGCCGCCCATGCAGTAGCCGTTGATCATCGCCGTGGTAGGGAAGGGCAGGCTGCGCAGCTCCTGCAGCACGTCCCAGCCGAGCCGCGTGAACTCGAGCGCTTCGGCCGGCGACTTGAACCGCACGAACTCGTTCACGTCGGCGCCGGCGATGAAGCTGTCCTTCGCCGAGCGGATCACCAGCCCCTTCGGCTCCGTCAGGCGGATGGCGCCGAGCGCGGTGCCCAGCTCCTGCATGGCTTCCCGCGAGAAGGTGTTGGCCGACTGTCCCTGCCGGTCGAAGGTGAGCCAGACCAGCCCGTCGCGGTCCTTCTCCCAGCGCCAATGCGCGGATACGGCGTTGGGGTCGACTCTCTCCACCTAGAGGGCCTCGACCAGCATCGCGCCGCCCAGCCCGCCGCCGATGCAGATCGAGGCGATGCCGCGCTTGGCGTTGTTTCTCTTGAGAACCTTCAGCAGGTGCAGGACGATTCGGGTGCCGGAAGCGCCGACCGGATGGCCGAGGGCGATGGCGCCGCCGTCCACGTTCAAGCGGTTCAAATCCAATTCTCCCAATGCACTGTCAAGGCCGAGCTCTTCCTTGCAGTATTTTTCGTCCTTCCACGCCGCCAGGCAGCCGAGCACCTGCGCGGCGAAGGCCTCGTTGATCTCCCAGTAGTCGAGGTCGTTCAGCCCCAGGGCGTTGCGCTTGAGGATCGGCGTCGCGGCGTGCACGGGCCCCAGGCCCATCTGCGCCGGGTCGAGACCCGCCCATTCGGAATCGATGATCCGGCCGATGGGCTCGAGGCCGCGGCGCTGGACTTCTTCTTCGGAAGCAAGCAGAAGCCAGGCGGCGCCGTCGGTGATCTGCGAGCTGTTGCCGGGCGTGACGTTGCCGTACTTGCGGTCGAAGAAAGGCTTGAGCTTCTTCAGGCTCTCCATCGAGGCATCGCGCCGCACGCCGTCGTCGAGGGTGTAGGTGTTGCCTTTCGCGTCGTAGAGCGCCTCGACCTCTCCGCCGCCGGCGGCGAGCGGGCCCTCGTCTTGGGCTTTTGCCGTCTTTAGATGACTCTTGACGGAAAAGGCGTCCATCTGCTCCCGCGTAATGCCGAAGCGGTGCGCCAGGTTCTCGGCGGTCTGCCCCATGAGCAGGCCGACCATCGGGTCGGTGAGGCCCTTCATGATGCCGATCACAGGCGCAAGCAGCGCCTTGACGGGCAGTCTCGCGAACAGGGCCGCTCTCTGGGAGCCTGTTCTGGCAGAAGCCATGTCGGAAAACCACAGCACCATCTTGTCGCCGTAGAGCAGCGGCGCGCGCGAGAGCGCGTCGACCCCGCCGGCGAGCACCAGCCGCGAGCGCCCGGCGAGGATGTTGTTCACGCCCGAGTCGATCGACTGCATGCCGGAGGCGCAGTTGCGCATCACGGTCCAGCCCGGGACCTTCTGGCCGCAGCCCATGCGCAGCGCCGCCACGCGGCCGATGTTGACCTCGTCGACCGAGGGCGCTGCGCAGCCCAATATGACTTCGTCCAGCTCCTGCGGCGCGAAGCTCTGGCGCGCGAGCAGCGCGCGCCCGGCCTGCGTGGCGAGGTCGGCCGCGGCAAACGGGCCGGGCCGGTTCTTGCTCTTCAGGAACGGCGTCCTCGCGCCGTCGACGACGTAGATCGGCCTGGCAAGCATCAGGCGGCTCTCGCGGCGACCGGCTTTTCCTCCATCGCGCGCACGATCTCGGCGCGCCCGAAGTCCTGCGGGAAATCGTCGACCTTGATCACGTGCTTGCGCAGCGCTTCCTTCCTCTGCCATTGCGCGAGCTCTTCGGCGGTAATCACGTTCCTGTCCCTGGCAAGCGCGGCGGTGTCCACGCCCGAGCGCGGCACGATGAGCCCGTTCTTCACCGCCTCGCGCAGCTTCTTCTCGATCGGCTCGCAGGCGACCGTGGCGAGAAGCGCGGCCTCGAGCTGCCCTGTTGCCTCGGATTCATTTCTTGAAATAAACATTCCAGCCGTGAGGCGGTCCCTGGCCGCGCCGGGCTCGAGCGCGATCTTCGCGCACTCGTGGTTGCGCGAGTCGAGCGGCGGGCGCCACGGCGTGCCCAGCGGAAACACCGTCCAGCGCAGCAGCGTGGCGAGCGCCTTCACCGGGAAGTTGGACAGGATCTGGTCGATCGCCTGCTGCGCGTGGTAGAGCGCGTCGCGCACCGACCAGCGCACCAGCGGCAGGTCCTCGCGCAGCCGGCCCTGGTCCTCGTAGCGCTTCAGCGTCGCCGAGACGAGGTACATCATCGAGAGGACGTCGCCCAGCCGCCCGGAGATCTTCTCCTTGCGCTTGAGCGCCCCGCCCATGGCGAGCATCGACATGTCGGCGAGGAAGGCGAAGGCGGCCGACAGGCGCGAGACGTGGCGATAGTAGTGCCGGGTTTCAGAAGCACAATTTCCCGGAACAGGAGCAAAGCTCGCATGCGTCAAGCCGTAGACGAAAGCGCGCACGCCGTTCGAGACGACGTGGCCGATGTGCGAGGTGAGGGCGTCGTCGAACTCGCGCGCGGCCTCGGCGCCGCTCATCTCCTTGGCGGCGCGCATCTCGCGCAGCACGTAGGGGTGCGCGCGGATCGCGCCCTGGCCGAAGATGATCAGCGTGCGGGTGAGGATGTTCGCGCCCTCGACCGTGATCGCGATCGGGGTCATCTGGTAGCCGCGCCCGATCCAGTTGTTGGGCCCGAGGCAGATGCCCTTGCCGCCATGGATGTCCATGGCGTCGTTGACGCACACGCGCGCGCGCTCGGTCATGTGGTACTTGGCGATGGCCGAGAGCACCGCCGGCTTCTCGCCCAGGTCCACCGCGCCCGCGGTCATGACGCGCGTCGCGTCCATCATGTAGCAGTGCGCGGCGATGCGCCCGAGCGCCTCCTCGACGCCTTCGAGCTTGCCGATCGGCGTCCTGAACTGGCTGCGCACGCGCGCGTAGGCGCCGGTGAAGCGCGTGAGCGCCTTGACCCCGCCCACCGAGGAGGTCGGCAGCGAGATCGCGCGCCCCGCGGCGAGGCAGCCCATCAGCATCATCCAGCCCTTGCCGGCGTATTCCGGGCCGCCGATGATCCACTCGAGCGGCATGAACACGTCCTTGCCCGAGTTCGGCCCGTTCTGGAACACCGCGTTGAGCGGCAGGTGGCGCCGGCCGATGTTCACACCCGGGGTGCTGGTCGGCACGAGCGCGCAGGTGATGCCCAGATCTTCCTTGTCAGATATTAATTTTTGAGGATCGTAGAGGCGGAAGGCGAGGCCGAGCAGCGTCGCCACCGGGCCGAGCGTGATGTAGCGCTTGTCCCAGGTGACGCGCATGCCGAGCACTTCTTTCCCCTGCCAGGTGCCTTTGCACACCACACCGTAGTCCGGAATCGAGGCCGCGTCGGAGCCGGCCTCGGGGTTGGTGAGCGCGAAGCAGGGAACTTCCTGGCCTTTGGCGAGGCGCGGCAGGTAGTGGTCCTTCTGCGCTTCGGTGCCGTAGTGCAGCAAGAGCTCGCCCGGCCCGAGCGAGTTGGGCACCATCACCGTGATTGCCGCGGCGCTGGAGCGGGTCGAGAGCTTCATCACTACCGCGGAGTGCGCGAGCGCGCTGAAGCCCAGGCCGCCGTACTTCTTCGGAATGATCATGCCGAGGAAGCCCTTGTCCTTGATGAACTGCCAGACCTGGGCGGGGAGGTCCTGGCGCTGGTGGCTGATCTCCCAGTCGTTGCACATCGCGCACAGCTCTTCGACCGGGCCGTCGAGGAAGGCCTGCTCCTCGGCCGAGAGGCGCGGTTCCCTGACCGCGAGCAGCTTGTCCCAGTCGGGCCGGCCGGAGAAAAGGTCCGCG
>MERP01000020.1:0-299 GCA_001772055.1 Betaproteobacteria bacterium RIFCSPLOWO2_12_FULL_68_19 | reverse complement strand
CCGGCCGGAGAAAAGGTCCGCGTCCCACCACACCGTGCCGGCGTCGATCGCCTCCTTCTCGGTCTGCGACATGTCGGGCAGGATGCGCCGGTAGATCGCGAGGATGCGGTTCGAAATAAGTGCTCTTCTCAAAACCGGGATGTTTAAAACTGCGGCGGCCAGCAAGAAGACAACGATCAGGGCGATGCTGCCCGTCGCGGCGACGAGCGCGCCGAAGACGAGGGTCCAGCCCCAGATCGGCAGGCGCAGGTAAGCGCAGAGGAAAAAGAGCGCCACGGTGCCGGCGATGAAGTAGGTGA
>MERP01000019.1:2597-13198 GCA_001772055.1 Betaproteobacteria bacterium RIFCSPLOWO2_12_FULL_68_19 | reverse complement strand
CCACATCAGCGCCCGCGTGACCTTCGGATCCTGGTCCCGCAGCCGTTGCACGAGCTGGACGGCGAAGGACCCCGGCAAGGGTGCCTGTTCGTAATGCTGAAAGACCGAGCGCATCGGCTCGCCCGCGTGCCCGTTCACGCCCAGGAGCCGGTCGGCCAGGGCGTCGGCCTCCTGGCGGGCGGCGCGGCTCGTCACGATGCGCCGGGCGCCGCGTCGAAGATTCTCGACCAGCACGATGCGCAGCGTGATCGCGACCGCCCATAGCTCGCCGATCGTCAGCGGCTGGACGCGCTGGTAGGCGCACACGAACCGGCGCAGCATCTCGGGCTCGAAGCGGCTGTCCGTATGGGCGACAAAGGCCCACGCCACGCCGAACACGCGCGGATAGCCGGCGAACGGCCCGGCGGCCAGCTTCGGCAGCTGGCGGTAGTAGCCGGGCGGCAGATCATCGCGAATCTCGCGGATCTGCTCCTCGACGAGGTGGTAGTTGTCGAGCAGCCACTCGGCGGCCGGTGTAATGGCCCGGCCCTCGCCGAGCGCTCCCGCGATGGCGCGGTACGCTTCGAGCAGAACCGACTCGTTGTGCTTCAGTCGCGCGGCGAGCGATCGCCCGCGCGTCGGCCGCGCGCTGATGGGTTGGGCCGCCGCGAGGCTCTCGGCATGCTGCTCGAGGCGCTCGACACTGAAGAGCTCCTCGCGGATGGGCTCTTCGTTATCCCACGGCGCGGCCTGCGCGGCGCGCGCGAAGGCCCCGAGCACTGCCGATCTCAGCTTGGCTTTTCCGCGAAGGGCCTCACATGCCCATCCCGCCCATGCCGCCCATGCCGCCCATGCCACCCATGCCGCCCATTCCCGGCATGCCGCCGCCCGCAGCTTTGTCCTCGTCGATACGCTCGGCGACCATCGCGGCGGTGGTCAGCACGAGACCCGCCACCGAAGCGGCGTTCTGCAACGCGAAGCGCACCACCTTGGTGGGATCGATGACGCCCATTTCCACCAGATCGCCGAACTCGGCGGTCTGCGCGTTGTAGCCGAAGCTGCCTTTCCCGTCCGCCACTTTGTTGAGCACCACCGAAGGCTCGGCGCCGCTGTTGGCGACGATCTGCCGCAGCGGCTCTTCCAGCGCCCTGAGGACGATCTTGATGCCGGCGTCCTGGTCGTGATTGGCGCCCTTGAGATCCTTCAGCCGCGAGCGCGCGCGCAGGTAGGCGATTCCGCCGCCCGGGACGATGCCCTCCTCGACGGCCGCGCGGGTCGCGTGCAGCGCGTCCTCGACGCGCGCCTTCTTCTCCTTCATCTCGACCTCGGTTGCGGCACCCACCTTGATCAGCGCCACGCCGCCGGCGAGCTTCGCCAGGCGCTCCTGCAGCTTTTCCTTGTCGTAATCGCTGGTCGCCTCGTCGATCTGCGCGCGGATCTGCCGCACGCGGCCCTCGATCTGCTTCTTGTCGCCGGCGCCGTCGATGAGGGTCGTGTTTTCCTTGGAGCTCTCGACCTTCTTGACGCGCCCGAGATCCTTCAGGGTGACGTTCTCGAGCTTCAGGCCCAGCTCCTCGGAGATCAGCGTGCCGCCGGTGAGCACCGCGATATCCTCGAGCATCGCCTTGCGACGGTCGCCGAAGCCCGGCGCCTTCACCGCGACGGTCTTGAGGATGCCGCGGATGTTGTTCACCACCAGGGTGGCGAGCGCCTCGCCTTCGACTTCCTCGGCGATGACCAGCAGCGGCTTGCCGGCCTTGGCGACCTGCTCGAGCAGCGGCAGCAGCTCGCGGATGGATGAGATCTTCTTGTCGTACAGGAGCACATGGGCGTCCTCGAGCAGGGCGCTCTGCTTTTCGGCGTTGTTGATGAAGTACGGCGACAGGTAGCCGCGGTCGAACTGCATGCCCTCGACGAGATCGAGCTCGTTTTGCAGGGACTTGCCGTCCTCGACGGTAATCACGCCCTCCTTGCCGACCTTTTCCATCGCGTCGGCGATGATCTTGCCGACCTCGTTGTCGAGGTTGGCCGAGATCGCTCCGATCTGCGCCACTTCCTTGGACGAGGTGCAAGGCCGTGAGATCTTCTTCAGCTCCTCGACCACCGCGACCACCGCCTGCTCGATGCCGCGCTTGAGGTCCATCGGGTTCATGCCCGAGGCGACGTACTTCATGCCCTCGCGCACGATCGATTGGGCGAGCACGGTCGCGGTGGTGGTGCCGTCGCCGGCGACGTCGGCAGTCTTGGCGGCGACTTCCTTCACCCTCTGGGCCCCCATGTTCTCGAACCTGTCCTTGAGCTCGATCTCCTTGGCGACCGACACGCCATCCTTCGTGATGGTCGGCGCCCCATAGGCGCGCTCCAGCACGACGTTGCGGCCGCGCGGGCCGAGCGTGATCTTCACCGCGTCGGCCAGAATATTCAGGCCGTGAACCATCCGGGTCCGTGCATCTTCGTGAAAACGTACGTCTTTGGTTGCCATTGCTGTTTCTCCAGTTTGCTAAGACGGCTACACACCCCAGCGGTTGTAGGCCAGATTGCCGGCGGCCAACAGCGCTGCCGCAGCGGCAGCGGCAAAGAACAGCGCGGCCGAGCTGAAATCGCCCGTCACCGCTGGCGCGGCGTTGAATTCGAGACCCGCATGCCCCGCTCGCGGTTGAAGATGTTCATCGCGTATTCTCGACGACGCCGAGAATGTCTTCCTCGCGCATGACCAGAAGCTCATCGCCCTTCACCCGGACCGTCTGCCCGGAGTACTTTCCGAACAGCACCCGGTCGCCGACTTTGACGTCGAGCGGCACGAGCTTGCCTTCGTCGGTCATCTTTCCCTTGCCGACGGACATCACTTCGCCCTGCTCGGGCTTCTCCGCTGCGGTATCCGGGATGACGATGCCGGACGCGGTTTTCTTTTCCTCGTCGAGACGCTTGATGATGACGCGATCGTGTAACGGACGGATTTTCATCGTGACTCCTTAATGGCTGTGAGCTGCCCGCGAAGGCAGGTCGTTTTGCTCGGCGCGCTCGAGCGCCGCGAATTCCAGCGCGTCGCCCAGGGCTTCCATGAGCGGCTCGGCCTTCATGGGCTTGGTCAGGTAGTGGAAGAACCCGGCCTCCAGCGCCTTCGTGATGGCATCGGATGCCGCGTTGGCGCTGAGCGCCAGGATGGGTGTGTCCCGCGTGGCCGGATCCGCGCGCAGCAGCTGCATGAGCTTTGGCGCGCTGATGCCGGGCAGATCGATGTTCATCAACACCACTTCCGGCCGCTCGGCTCGCGCCAGCTCGATTCCGCGCTTCACGTCCGCGGCGCAAAGCAGCACTACGTCCCCGCGGCGTGCAAGGAGCTGCTCGACCAGCGCGATGCTCTCGGGGTGATCGTCCACGTAGAGCAGCCTGCAGGGCGCCGCGCCGCCCGCAGCCCGCGGGTTGAGGGCGGATTCGGGTTTCTCGACGGCCGGCTTTGTGTTGCGCGCGCTATTGTCGATGGCGATCAGCAGATAGCCGGCGATCAGGCCTTTGGGGTCGTGCAGCGCAGTGACGAAGACGGCGGCGGCAAGCCGGCTGCCGTCTTTGCGGATGCAGGTCAGCTCGTACTGGTCCTCGATGTCGCGCGCAGCCTTGAAAACCAATGCCTCGAAGTCCGCGGCGACCGGGGTCGCGAACTCGAGGCTCAAGGCCCTGGCGCGCTCGATGAGTTGCGCCGGGTCGGAAAAATCCGCCGGCGTGAGCTTGTTCACCACCTCGGCGCCGGTGTAACCGAGCATGCGCTTTGCGCCGGCGTTGAATATCTGTATGACGCCCTTCTCATCGGTGGCGATGCTCGCGAAGCCGGTGCTGCTCAGGATGGCGTTTTGCAAGGCGCCCGTCTTGAGCAGATCCCGACCGCGCCGATCCTTGAGGACGACGTCGCTCATGGGGACTGCGGCGCGTGGCTCAACTTGAGCGGGCGGGTGCCGGCCGCCTCGACGGCAACGCGGCGGTTGGGCTGCAGGCAGGCGATCGTGCTCGCGCTGCTGCCGCTGCCGCATGCTTGCGCTTGCGTCGCCGGCTGCGCGCTGCCCTTGCTCTCCACGCGCATGCGCGTCTCGCCCACGCCGCGACCGACGAGATAGGCCTTCACCGCGTCCGCGCGCTCTTCGGACAGGATCTGGTTGCGGGCCTCGGAGCCCAAGCGGTCGGCATGCCCCACGAGCCGGATCGGCCCCGCGCTCATGAGCTCCAATGCGCGCACGAAATCGTCCAGCGCCGCGCGGCTCGCGGGGCCGAGCTGCGCGCTGCCGAAGGAAAAGAGCGCATCGGCGTTGAGCACCACCTTCTGCCGCGGCTCCTGCGCGAGCGCGCCGGAGCACGCGAAGCCGAGCGCAAGCGCGCCGGCGGCGAGGCCGCGTAGAGGAGTGGCGAAAATGCTTGTCATGGCATCCCCAGAGGAAGACCGGGTTGCCGCCTTGGTGACGCTTGCTCCTATTGACCGGCTGCCAGCAAAGCGGAGGGATACCGGATGGTCACGTACCGAAGCGGTGCTATGATACCGATCGGTATCATACCGGTCAAACCATTTCGGCAGGATGGCCAAGAAGCCCAGCAAACCCGCCGGCGAGCGCCCCAGCGCGCGCAGGCGCATCTTCGACACCGCCGCGGATCTCTTCTACCGCAAGGGCATCCGTGCGGTCGGCGTGGAGACCATCGCCGCCGGGGCCGACAGCACCAAGATGGGCCTTTACCGCAGCTTCCCGTCGAAGGACGAGCTCGTCGCCGAATGGCTGCGCGACCACGACATTCGCTTTTGGCAGCAATGGGACAAGATGGCCAACCGCCATCCCGAGGACCCGCGCAAACAGCTCAACGCCGCTTTCAGGCTGCTCGCAAAGCACGTCGCCGATCCCCGGGCGCGCGGCTGCGCCATGGCCAACGCCGCCGTCGAGATCACCGAGAAGGACCACCCCGCGCGCGAAGTCATCGAGACGCACAAGGCGAAGCTGCGCGCGCGGCTCGCCGAGCTTTGCGTCGGCTCCGGCGCGCGCCAGCCTCAGCTACTCGCCGACCACCTCTTCCTTCTCATGGAAGGCGCCCAGGTCGCCGCCATCACACTGGGCGTGCGCGGCCCCGCCCGCAGCGTCGCGCCGGCCGCCGAAGCGCTCATCGAAGCGCATTTGAGCCGCCAGCGCAGCTGAAAGGACCGGATTACTGCTCGCCGACGACCGCGACGGTAATGGTGGCGGTGACGTCGGTGTGCAGCGCGATCTGCATCGGGTACTCGCCGACCTGCTTGAGCGGTCCCTGCGGCATGCGGATCTGCGAGCGCTCCACCTCGTGGCCCTGCTTCTCGAGCGCCTCGCAGATGTCGTAGTTGGTGACCGAGCCGAAGAGCCGGCCGTCGACGCCGGCTTTCTGGCTGATCTGGATCTTCAGGCCTTCGAGCTTCGCGGCTCGCTCCTGCGCCTTGGCGAGCGCCTCGTTCTGCGCCTTCTCGAGCTCCGCGCGGCGCGCCTCGAACGCCTTCAGGCTTTCGGGCGTGGCGCGCTTCGCCTTGCCTTGCGGGATGAGGAAGTTGCGCGCGTAGCCGTCCTTCACCTTGACGACGTCGCCGAGGTTGCCGAGGTTCGCGACCTTCTCCATGAGGATCACTTGCATGGCCGAATCTCTCCCCCAGGTCTCAGTGCAGGTCGGTGTACGGCAGCAGCGCGAGGAAGCGCGCGCGCTTGATCGCGTCGGAAAGCTGGCGCTGGTAGCCGGCCGCGGTCCCGGTGATGCGCGCCGGGATGATCTTGCCGGTCTCGTTCACGAAATCCTTCAGCGTCTCGACGTCCTTGTAGTCGATCCACTCGACCTTCTCGGCGGTGAAGCGGCAGAACTTGCGGCGGCGGAACAGCGCCCGCTGGCCCTTGTCCTTCTTGTCCTTCAGCTTCCCTTTGCCTTTCCCTCTGCGCGGCGGGGGCATCTTTACTCTCCTTCAATGAACTCTATGTCGGTCACGTGCAATACGAGCTTCTTCGAGCGCTTGCTCTTCGCGCCGAGGAAGCCCTGCAATCTCAGCCCGGTGTTGAGCTTGGCTGCGGCGAGCAGTCGCGCCTGCGCTTCGAATGCGATGCCGCCGATCTCCGCCTCGACCCTGCGCACGCTGCCCGCCTCGCCTTGCTCGGACTCGTGTCGCAGCCTGAATTCGACGGCGGGAATGCCGGCCGGCGTGTAGCGCAGCGCGCCCAGCTCAAGCAGCCGGCCGCTCAGCTCGACCCGGTTCAGTCAGCCCTTCCGCCGGCCGCCCTTCGGCGCCGCGCTCCATCATCGACTTGGATTTCTCCTCGCGCATCATCGGCGAGGGCGCGGTGACCGCCTTGGGCATCTTGATGATGAGGTGGCGCAGCACCGCGTCGCTGAACTTGAACGAATGCTCGAGCTCGGTGAGCGTCTCGTTGTCGCACTCGATGTTCATGAGCACGTAGTGCGCCTTGTGCACCTTCTGGATCGGGTAGGCGAGCTGCCTTCTGCCCCAGTCCTCGAGGCGGTGCACCGTGCCGTTGCGCGCCGCGATGACGCCTTTGTAGCGCTCGACCATCGCCGGCACCTGCTCGCTCTGGTCGGGATGGACGATGAAAACGATTTCGTAATGCCGCATGCCGATGGGCTCCTGTTCCTGTGGGTTTGGCCGACCGCCATGCGTAGCGGTGCGACCCGGAAGGGGCCGGATTCTATCACACGCCGGCGATGCCGAGCTCCTTCTTGACGTAGCGCTCGTCAGCTCGTGCCATGGCTACTCGGACCGCCGGCGGGCTTGGCGGTTCGCCGGCGCACCGATTCGAACAGGCAGATCCCCGCCGACACCGACACGTTGAGGCTCTCGACGTCCCCGCGCATGGGGATGCGCACCAGGAGATCGCAGGATTCCCGCGTCAGGCGGCGCATCCCCTCGCCCTCGGCGCCGAGCACCCAGGCGATGGCCTCGGGCAGGTCCGCCTCGTAAAGCGTCCGGTCCGCGCGCTCGTCCGCGCCCACGATCCAGACGTTCGCCTCCTTCAGCTCGCCGATGGTGCGGGCGAGGTTCGTGACCATGAGATAGGGCGTCGCTTCGGCGGCGCCGCTCGCGACCTTCGACACCGCGGGCGTGATCCCGGCGGCGCGGTCGCGCGGCGCGATCACCGCGTGCGCGCCGGCCGCGTTCGCCACGCGCAGGCAGGCGCCGAGGTTGTGCGGGTCGGTGACGCCGTCGAGCGCGAGGAGCAGCGGCGGCTCGTTCAGCCCGGCCAGCAGCTCTTCGACGGTGTCGGCGCTCGTCTTGAGCTGGATGCGCGCCACCACGCCCTGGTGGCGGCCGCCGCCGTAGAAGCCGTCCAGGCGCTTCGTCGGCACCCGCATCAGCTTCACCCCGCAGCGCTGCGCGGCCGCGGCGAGGTCCCGGCCGCGCGCGTCGCTGCGCGTCTCGTCGAGGAAGATCTCGAGCACCGATCCCGGGTCGGCGCGCAGCCGGGACAGCACGGCGTGAAAGCCGAACACCACGCGCGGCTCGCGCTTCGCGTCCCGGCTCATGCGGGCACGAGGTCGATCTTGCGCGTGTCGAGGTCGACGCGCACCAGCTTGACGGTCATGCGGTCGGCGAGGCGAAAACGCTTGCCGGTGCGCTCGCCGAGCAGCATGTGGCGCGCGCCGTCGTACTGGAAGTAGTCGCGCCCGAGCTCCGAGATGTGCACCAGGCCGTCGACGAAGTACTCGTCCAGCGTGACGAACAGGCCGAAGGGCACCACGCCGGTGATGGTGCCCGCGAAAACCCCGCCCACGTGGTCGCGCATGTAGTAGCACTTGAGCCAGTTCTCCACGTCGCGGCTCGCGTCGTCGGCGCGGCGCTCGGTCTCCGAGCAATGCCGCCCCAGCGCCTCCCAATCGATCCCCTCGTAACGCTTGCGCGCAAGCAGCGCCTTGATCGCGCGGTGCACCAGCAGGTCGGGGTAGCGCCGGATCGGCGAGGTGAAGTGCACGTACGAGTCGAAGGCGAGGCCGAAATGCCCGAGGTTGTTGGGGCTGTACACCGCCTGCTTGAGCGAGCGCAGGAGAATCGTCTGCAGCAGCGTGAAGTCCGGGCGCTTGCGGATCTTCTCGAGGAGCTGCGCGTAGTCCCGCGGGCGCGGGATCTCGCCACCGGGCAGCTGCAGGCCGATCTCGGCGAGGAAATCGCGCAGCGCGGCGACCTTCTCCGCCGAGGGCACGTCGTGCACGCGGTAGAGCGCCGGGTGCGCGTGCTCGGCGAGGAAGCCGCCGGCGCAGACGTTCGCGGCGAGCATGCATTCCTCGATGATGCGGTGCGCGTCGTTGCGCGCCTCGGCGACGATTTTCTCGATCTTGCCCTTCGGGTCGAAGATCATGCGCGTCTCGACGGTCTCGAAGTCGATCGCGCCGCGCCGGATGCGCGCCTCGCCGAGCACCTGGAACACCGCGTTCAGGTTCTGGAGGTTCTCGTCCGCCCGGCCGCCGGAGAGGTCGTTCCAGACCTGCGTGTAGGTGAGCCGCGCCGAGGAGCGGAAAGCGGCGCTGTAGAACTCGTAGCGCGCGAGCTCGCCCCTCGGGGTGATCGCCATCTCGCACACGACCGCCAGCCGATCGACGTTCGGGTTGAGCGAGCAAAGACCGTTGGAGAGCTTCTCCGGCAGCATCGGGATCACGCGGCGCGGGAAGTACACCGAGGTGCCGCGCTCGCGCGCCTCGATGTCGAGCGCATCGCCGTGATGCACGTAGTGGCTCACGTCGGCGATCGCCACCCACAGGCGAAAGCCCTTGCCTTCCTTGCGGCAGACCACCGCGTCGTCGAAATCCTTCGCCGTCTCGCCGTCGATGGTGACGAACGGAAGCTCGCGCAGGTCGCGGCGCCCCTGGATATCCTCGTCCTTGACGGTGTCGGGCATTGCCCGCGCCGCCGCCGTGGCCTTGCGGGAGAACTCGTGCGGCAGGTCGAACTTGCGCACGGCGATCTCGATCTCCATGCCCGGATCGGCGTGGTGGCCGAGCACCTCGGCGACGCGGCCGATCGGCTGCGCGTGCCGGCTCGGCGGCGCGACGAGATCCACGGTCGCGACCTGGCCCGCCTTGGCGCGTCCCGCCTCGGCCGGCGGCACGAGGACGTCGTGCGCGATGCGGCGATCGTCGGGCACGAGGAAGAGCACGCCGTGCTCGGAGTGCAGCCGGCCGACGATGCGGCGCTTCGCGCGCTCGAGCACCTCGACGATCGCGCCGACCGGCCGGCCGCGGTGGTCGCGCCCGCCGACGCGCACCGCGGCGCGGTCGCCGTGCATCACTTCGCGCATTTCCGCCGGCGGCAGGAACACCGACGGGCTGCCGTCGTCGGGCACCAGAAACCCGTGACCGTCGGGATGCCCCTCGATGCGCCCGGCGACGAGCGCGATGCGCTTGGCGACGAGCAGGCTGCCGGCGCGGTTCTGCACGATCTCGCCGGCGCGCTCCAGCGCCGCGAGCGCGGCGTCGAAGGCGCGGCGCTCGCGGCCCTTGATCTCCAGGCGCGCGGCAAGCTCGTCGGGCGTGAGCGGCGCGCCGGCGCGATTCAACGCATCGACGATTTCACGGCCGTAAGCGTCGGGCGCTGCCTTCACGCGCTCGATGCGATTTCTGCGCCTAAGCGCCGTTTTTTTGGGTCTTTTTTTTGACACTCTGGGGGTCTGCAACTAAAATCCCGCCTCCCCTGCCGAGGTGGCGGAATTGGTAGACGCACTAGGTTCAGGTCCTAGCGGTGGCAACACTGTGGGGGTTCGAGTCCCTTCCTCGGCACCAACTCCAAGTTCGAGACTCTAGCCTAGTTTCTAGGCGCGTGAACGTTCAGATCGGCGCAAAGCTCGAGCGGGTCTTCATGCGCGCGGTCGGCGCGGGGCGACGCCGCGTCGCATGCCGGTGACAGGTTTTGCCGGGCGCGCTTAGGCGTCGTAAGGGTGCCGCATGACGATCGTCTCCTCCCGGTCGGGCCCGGTGGAAATCAGGTCGACCGGCACCCCGCACAGCCCCTCGATGCGCTGCAGGTAAGCGCGCGCCGCCGCGGGCAGCTTGTCATAGCTTTTCACGCCGACGGTGCTTTCCTGCCAGCCCGGCAGCTCTTCGTACACCGGCACGCAGCGCTCGAGCTCCTCCGCGCCCACCGGCAGGATGTCGCTCATGCGCCCCTCGACCTCGTAGCCCAGGCAGATCTTCACCGCCTCGACGCCGTCGAGCACGTCGAGCTTGGTGATGCACAGCCCCGAGACGCCGTTCAGCTGGATCGAGCGCTTGAGCGCGGCGGCGTCGAACCAGCCGGTGCGCCGCGGCCGCCCGGTGGTGGCGCCGAACTCCTGGCCGCGCTGGCGCAACAGCTCGCCGACGCCGTCGACGAGCTCGGTCGGGAACGGCCCGCCGCCGACGCGCGTGGTGTACGCCTTGGTGATGCCGAGGATGTAGTGAAGATGATGCGGGCCGATGCCCGCCCCGGCCGCGGCCGCTCCGGAGACGCAGTTGGACGAAGTGACGAAAGGATAGGTGCCGTGGTCGATGTCGAGCAGGCTGCCCTGCGCGCCTTCGAACAGCAGGTTCTTGCCGCTGCGGTTCGCCTCATACAGGGCGCGCGGCACATCGGCCACCAGCGGCGAGAGTCGCTCCGAGAA
>MERP01000019.1:0-2289 GCA_001772055.1 Betaproteobacteria bacterium RIFCSPLOWO2_12_FULL_68_19 | reverse complement strand
CGCCTGCGGCGAGAGCACCACGCCGTTGCCGATGTAGCAATTCACATTGCCGCGCACGATTCCGGACGGCACGAGATGCAGCACCGTCTTCTTGCCCGCGATGACGAGCGTGTGGCCGGCGTTGTGCCCGCCCTGGAAGCGCACCACGCCCTGCGCTCGGTCGGTGAGCCAGTCGACGATCTTGCCCTTGCCCTCGTCGCCCCACTGCGTGCCGACGACCACGACGTTGCGCGCGCTCATTTCACCGCTCCGGCGAGATTTCTGAGATCGATGGAAAACCCGGTCGCCGGCCGCGCGCGCCCGAACGCCTTGCCGACCTCGTCGTAGCGGCCGCCGCGGGCAATAGGCTGGGATGCGGCGCCGCTGACGTTGTCGCAGTAGGCATCGAACACCACGCCGGTATGGTAGTGGTAGCCGCGCAGCTCGGCGAGATCGAAGCCCGCCGGCAGCCTGCACGCCTTCGCGAGCTTGCGCAGCGTGCCGAGCGCGCGCGTGAGCTCGGGGAGCTTCGGCAGCTTTTTCTCCGCCGCGTCGAGCACCTCGGCGCCGCCGTAGAGCTCGGGGAGCAGCAGCAGCGCCTCGCGCGTTTTCGAATTGATTTTCTTCGTCAGCTCTTTCAAGGCCGGCAGGTCCTTTTTCTGCAGCGCCTCGAAAAGCTGCCCCTCGAGCTCGGCGCCCACTTCGGCGGCTTGCGCGATCGCGCGGAACACCGCGACGTGGCCGATGTCGACGCGGGCGTTGCGCACGCCGGCGAGCTCGAGCGCCTCGCACAGGAGCTGCAGGATCTCGAGGTCGGCCTCGACGCCCGCGTCGCCGTAGAGCTCGGCGCCGATCTGGATCGGCTCGCGCGTCGCCGCCGGCCCGGCGGGCCGCGTGTGCAGCACGCTGCCGCAGTAGCAAAGACGCGTCACGCCCTTGCGGTTGAGCAGGTGGGCGTCGATGCGCGCCACCTGCGGCGTGATGTCGGCGCGCACGCCCATCATGCGCCCCGAGAGCTGGTCCACCACCTTGAAGGTGCGCAGCTCGAGATCGTGCCCGGTGCCGGTGAGGAGCGAATCCATGTACTCCAGCAGCGGCGGCATCACCAGCTCGTAGTTCTTCTCGAAAAAGAGATCGAGTATCCCGCGCCGCAGCCGCTCGATGCGCATCGCCTCGGCCGGGAGGATGTCCTCGATGTACTCAGGCAATACCCACTTCACGCGCGCGCCCACAGAAGCAGCAGCAGCCCCACGATCATGGACGAGAGGCCGACGAAGCGGATCTGGCCGTCGGACATCTGCGTGATGCGGCGAAACGTGTCGCGCCACAGGTTAGGCGCGAGAAACGGAAGCACCCCCTCGAGAATGAGCATCAGGGCGAGCGCCAAGAGAAAGGTCGTGCCCATGCGTCATTTTCTTTGCGCCGGGCTGCGCCCCATGGAGTCGCGGAAGTAGCGCAGGAAGTCGGAGTTCGACTCGAGCAGCATGAGGTCGTTGCGGCCGCGGAACGTATTGCGGTAGGCGTCCATGCTGCGGTAGAAGGCGAAGAACTCCGGGTTCTGCGAGAACGCCGCGGCGTAGGTCGCGGCCGCCTTGGCGTCGCCCTCGCCGCGCACGCGCTGCGCGTCGCGGTACGCCTCCGCGAGCAGCACCTCGCGCTGCCGGTCGGCGTCGGCGCGGATCTTCTCGGCGTCCGCCGCGCCGGTGGAGCGCAGCTCGTTCGCGATCCTCTTTCTTTCAGCCTCCATGCGGCGGTAGACCGACTCGCTCACGTCCTGCGGCAGGTCGACGCGCTTCAGGCGCACGTCGATGATCTCCACGCCGATCCTCTTCAGGTCCTGGTCGACCTTCTCCCGCACCTGGCTCATGATGGCCTCGCGCTCGCCCGACACCACGTCGTGCAGGCTGCGCGTGCCGAACTCCTCGCGCAGCGTGCCGGAAATGGTCTGGCGGATGCGCGTGGAGGCGCGGAACTCGTCGCCCTGCACGCTGACGTAGTACTGGCGCACGTCGTTGATGCGCCACTTCACGAACGAGTCCACCAGCACCGGACGGTTTCCCTGCGTGAGGAAACGCAGGGGCTCCAGGTCGTCGTACGTCAGGATGCGCATGTCGAACAGGCGCACGTTCTGCAGCAGCGGCCACTTCAGGTGCAGGCCCGGCTTCTGAATGACTTCCTTCACCTCGCCGAGCTGGAACACGATCGCGTTCTGGCGCTGGTCGACGGTGAACAGCGTGCTCGACACGAGCAGCGCCGCGACGATGAGAACCGCGGCGACCGGACCGAGGGCTCTCATCATCTAGCGGTCTC
>MERP01000018.1:11322-12375 GCA_001772055.1 Betaproteobacteria bacterium RIFCSPLOWO2_12_FULL_68_19 | reverse complement strand
TTCGTAGCGCTCCTGCAGGCCGCGCAGAATGGCGATGGTCGCCTCGACGCTCGGCTCGCCGACCAGCACCTTCTGGAAGCGCCGCTCGAGCGCCGCGTCCTTCTCGACGTGCTTGCGGTACTCGTCGAGAGTGGTGGCGCCGATGCAATGCAGCTCGCCCCTGGCGAGCGCGGGCTTCAGCATGTTGCCGGCGTCGATCGCGCCCTCGGCCTTGCCGGCGCCGACCATGGTGTGCAGCTCGTCGATGAAGATGATGGTGGTGCCCTCGTCCTTCGCGAGCTCCTTCAGCACCGACTTCAGCCGCTCCTCGAACTCGCCGCGGTACTTGGCGCCCGCGAGGAGCGAGGCCATGTCGAGCACCAGCACGCGCTTGTTCTTCAGGGACTCGGGCACCTCGCCGTTGACGATGCGCTGCGCGAGGCCCTCGACGATCGCGGTCTTGCCCACGCCGGGCTCGCCGATCAGCACGGGGTTGTTCTTGGTGCGCCGCTGCAGGATCTGGATGCAGCGCCGGATCTCGTCGTCGCGACCGATCACCGGGTCGAGCTTTCCTTGCTTTGCCCTTTCCGTCAGATCCAGCGTGTATTTCGCGAGGGCCTGCCGTTGCCCCTCGTCTGCCTGCCCGGTCACGTTTTCGCCTCCCCTGACTTCCTCGATCGCTTTTTCGAGCGCGGCTTTCGACACGCCGGCCTGCCTGAGGATGCGCCCCGTCTCGCCCTTGTCGCCGGCCGCGGCGAGCACGAACAGCTCGGAGGCGATGTACTGGTCGCCGCGCTTCTGCGCTTCCTTGTCGGCGACGTTGAGGAGCTGCCCGAGCTCGCGCGAGACGTGCACCTCGCCGGCCGTGCCCTCGACCTTTGGCAAGTTTCCTAGGTGTTGAGAAAGACTTTTCTTGAGAAGCTGGGGGTTGCCGCCCGCCTTGGCCACCAGGCCGGCGATGCCGCCGTCCTGCTGGCCGAGGAGCGCAGCCAGCAGGTGCTGCGGCTCGATGTACTGGTGGTCCTGGCCAAGCGCGCTGCTCTGCGCCTCGGCGAGCGCCTCCTGCAGCTTGGT
>MERP01000018.1:10471-11293 GCA_001772055.1 Betaproteobacteria bacterium RIFCSPLOWO2_12_FULL_68_19 | reverse complement strand
GGTGGTCCTGGCCAAGCGCGCTGCTCTGCGCCTCGGCGAGCGCCTCCTGCAGCTTGGTGGTGAACTTGTCGAATCGCATCGCCTTGATCCCTATCGATTTTCCTTCGAGCTAGATGGGGGCCGCGCGGCCGACTTCAAGGGAAGCTTGCGCAATTGTCGCCCCGCCCCCATTTTCCAGCGATGGAACGGCGCACGCAGTTCAACCTCGGCTACCTGCTTTTCGCCCTGTTCGCGATGCTGCTGCTCCAGCAGTGGTGGCAGCAGGCGCAGACGGTCGAGGTCGTGCCCTACAGCGAGTTCGAGAAGCTGCTCGCCGAGCAGCGCATCGCCGAGGTCGTGATCAGCGACTCGAAGATCACCGGCAAGCTGAAGAGCCCCGAAAAGGGGGGCAAGACCGTGGTCGTCGCGAACCTCGTCGAGCCCGATGTCGCCGAGCGGCTCTCGAAGTACGGGGTCAAGTACACCAAGGTGCACGAGAGCACTTTCCTGCGCGATCTGCTCTCCTGGATCGTCCCGGCGCTGGTGTTCTTCGGCGTCTGGTACTGGCTGATCCGCCGCATGGCGGGGCAGCAGGGCCTGGGCGGGGGCTTCATGAGCATCGGCAAGAGCCGCGCCAAGATCTACGTCGAGAAGCAGACCGGCGTCACTTTCGCGGACGTCGCGGGCGTCGACGAGGCCAAGGCGGAGCTGCAGGAGGTGGTCGAGTTCCTCAAGGACCCGAAGAAGTACGGCCGGCTCGGCGCGCGCGTCCCCAAGGGCGTGCTGCTGGTCGGGCCGCCGGGCACCGGCAAGACGCTGCTCGCGCGCGCGGTCGCGGGCGAT
>MERP01000018.1:8669-10457 GCA_001772055.1 Betaproteobacteria bacterium RIFCSPLOWO2_12_FULL_68_19 | reverse complement strand
TTTCTCCATCTCCGGCTCCGAGTTCGTCGAGATGTTCGTCGGCGTAGGCGCGGCGCGGGTGCGCGATCTCTTCGAGCAGGCGCGCCAGAAAGCGCCCGCGATCATCTTCATCGACGAGCTCGACGCGCTCGGCCGGGCGCGCGGCGCGGGCGGCTTCGGCGGCCACGACGAGAAGGAGCAGACGCTCAACCAGCTCCTGGTCGAGCTCGACGGCTTCGACCCGAGCACCGGGCTGGTGCTGCTCTCGGCGACCAACCGCCCCGAGATCCTCGACCCGGCGCTGCTGCGCGCCGGGCGCTTCGACCGCCAGGTGCTGGTCGACCGGCCCGACAAGCTCGGGCGAGTGCAGATCCTTCGGGTGCATGCCAAGAAAATAAAGCTGGAAAGTGACGTCGACCTGGCGCAGGTCGCGGCGCTCACCCCGGGCTTCACCGGCGCCGACCTCGCCAACCTGGTGAACGAGGCGGCGCTGCTCGCCACGCGCCGCAGCGGCGAGGACGTGACGCTGGAGGACTTCAGCCACGCAGTCGAGCGCATCGTCGCCGGCCTGGAGAAGAAGAACCGCATCCTCAACGAGCGCGAGCGGCGCGTGGTCGCGCACCACGAGCTCGGCCACGCGATGGTGGCGATGGCCCTGCCCGGCGTCGACCCGGTGCACAAGGTGTCGATCATCCCGCGCGGCGTGGGCGCGCTCGGCTACACCATCCAGCGCCCGACCGAGGACCGCTTCCTGATGACGCGCGAGGAGCTGGAGAACAAGATGGCGGTGCTGCTCGGCGGCCGCGCCGCGGAGGAAGTGGTGTTCGGCCACCTCTCGACCGGCGCCGCCGACGACCTCGCCAAGGTGACCGACATCGCGCGCAGCATGGTGATGCGCTACGGCATGGTGAAGGCACTCGGCCATGTCGCCTACGAGGACGAGCGCGTGCCTTTCCTTGGCAATCAGGGTTTTCAAAAGAGCCGGGAATTCAGCGAGGAGACCGCGCGCGAGATCGACGTCGCGGTGCGCGACATCGTCAAGGCGGCCTACGACAAGGCGCTCGGCATCCTGTCGCGCGAGAAGCAGCTGCTGCAGAGCTGGGCGAAGCGGCTGCTCGAGAAGGAGACCCTGGCCGAAGCCGAGCTCGCGGAGCTCAGCCGCTCCCTCGCTTCCGCTCGAGCGCAGCCAGCGCCAGCGTAACGGCCCACGCCACCCACGCCGTCCACAGGACATGCGAGGCGAAGTGCGCTCCGCGCGCCACCTGCACGGCTCCGGCCCCGAGGCCGATGAGCCATGCCGAGGCAAGCACGGCGTACGCCCTCCTGGGGGTTTCGCTTCGTAACGCCTGGTAGAGCCCGAACAGCGCAAACCCGGTGACGGGATGCGCGGCCGGCAGGCAGCGCCCGGTGTCGGGCTTCAGGCCGGCGTATTCGACCAGGTCCCAGGGGCAGGAGAAGGGGCTGTAGTGCCTGAGAAGGGCCACGGTGAGCGCGATCAGCGCCATATAGATTGCACCGCGGCGCCACGCGCCGCCGAGCGCCAGGCAGGCCGCCCAGAACGCCACCATCGCCCATTTCAGGCCGGTGTGCCCCGCGACGGCGAGCAGCCAGGCGTGCTTGAACGGGAAGGCGCGCAGCGCCGGATCGTAGAACGGCGCGGTAAGCGCGCGGTCCGCGAACGAGAGCAGCGCGATCGCGACTGCGCCGCCCGCCAGCACGGCGAGCTGCGCCCGCACCCTAGCCGCCGTGGCGCACCCTCACCAGGCCGGCGCGCCGCTCGGGCGGCATTTGCTCCTCGTCGCGGTAGAG
>MERP01000018.1:0-8628 GCA_001772055.1 Betaproteobacteria bacterium RIFCSPLOWO2_12_FULL_68_19 | reverse complement strand
TTCAGGTAGCCGAGCGTCTGGTAGTTGGCGACGAAGGCGCGGTCGGACTGCGGCGGCGAGCGCAGCACGTCGCGGCCGAAGAACTTGGTGTAGTAGTCGAAGTCGAGCAGCCCGAGCAGGGTCGGGCCGATGTCGATCTGGGACATCAGCCGCTCGAAGCGGCGCGGCGCGACGTGCTTCGGCGCATAGACGAAGAGCGGGATCAGGTACTTGTCGACCGGGATGCGCGTCGTGCCGCGCGCGTTGGCGCCGTGGTCGGCGGTGATCACGAACAGCGTGTCGTCGAACCAGGGGCGCTCGCGCGCCGCCGCGAGGAACCTGCCGATGGCGTAGTCGCTGTACTTCACCGCGCCGTCGCGCCCGCTCCCGGACGCGATGTCGATGCGGCCGGGCGGATAGGTGTAGGGGCGGTGGTTGCTGGTCGTCATGACGTGCGCGAAGACCGGGCGGCCGGGATGCGAGGCCTGCGCCCGGTCGATCTCCTCCAGCACCTGGTCGAAAAGGTGCTCGTCCGCCACCCCCCACACGTTCTCGAACTCGATGCGCTCCGAGGGGATGCTGCGCCGGTCGATCGAGCGGTAGTCGTTCGCGTCGAAGAAAGCGTTCATGTTGTCGAAATAGCCGTAGCCGCCGTAGGCGAACAGCACCTCGTAGCCCTTGTCCTCGAACACGCTGCCGAGCGAGAACAGGGTGTCGTTGTTGGGCCGGCGCACGATCGACTGGCCGGGCGTCGGCGGCAGCGCGAGCGACAGCGCTTCCAGGCCCCGCACCGTGCGGTTGCCGGTGGCATAGACGCGCGAGAACCACAGGCTCTCGCGCGCCAGGCGGTCGAGGTTCGGCGTCAGCCCGGCGCCGTTGCCGTAGGCTCCGAGGAACTCGGCGCCCAGGCTCTCCACGCTCACCAGCACCACGTTGAGCCGCCGCTCCGCACGCGCCGGGACGACGCGCCGCTCCACGCCCTCGCCCTGCGCGCCGAGCGACGCGCGCACGAACCCGACCGCCTCGTCGACCGGCGCGGTGACGTAGTGGCGCTCGTAGCTCAGCTCGTTGCGGTAGTTCGCGGCGAAGAATTCGTACAGCCCGTTGCCGGCGAGGTCGTTGGCGGCGTCCTGCGCGGACAAGTTCTTGGCGTCGCTGTCGACCCAGCGCAGCGTCCCGACGCAAACTGCCGCCCAGACCGCCATGAAGACGAAGGAGACACGCCATGAAAGCGGCGCTCCGGCGCCCTGCCATAGCGGCCTTCTGAGCAAGGCAGCGCACGCGGCGGCAAGCGCGGCGAGCGCGATCAGCACCCGGCCGACGGGGTAGCTCTGCCAGATGTTGCCGAGCACCTCGTGCGTATAGAGCAGGTAGTCGACGGCGATGAAATTGAAGCGCCCGCCGAACTCGTCCCAGAACAGCCACTCCGCCACCGCGAGCAGCAGGAAGCCGAACGCCGCCGCCGCAAACAGGACCACGGCGAGGAAGCGGTGCGCCGGGCTGCGGGCGACGCGGTCCGGAACGAGCGCGAGCCACAGCACCATCGGCGCCGTGACGTAGCAGGCGGCGACCAGGTCGTAAGCCAGGCCCCCGGCGAGAATCGGCAGCCACTGCGCCGCGCCCACGGCCACGTCGTGGCGCAGCAGCAGCAGCACTCGCGTCGCGGCCGAAACGGCGACGAACATGGCGGCGACGAGGAAAGCCGGGGCGAACCTGAAACGCATGAGCCCGCGCAGCCTAGCAGACCCCGCCTGGACGCGGATTAAATGCAGATTAACACCCTCATCGAACCACCATCACCGGGCGCGCGGCATACTGCACGACCTGCTTGGACACCGATCCGAGCAGCAGGCGCGCGAACTTCGACCGGCCGCGGTCGCCGACCACGATCAGGTCCACGCCGTGCAGGTCGGCCTGATGCATGATCTGCTCCGCGGGATGGCCCACGGCCACCTCGTAGTGCGCCTTGACCTCGCTCTTCGCCGTCGCGGCGCGCAGCTCGGCGAGCAGCGCGCGATGGTAGCGGCGCGAGTTCTCGATCACCGCCTCGGTCTCGACGTCGTCGCCGATCTCCGGCGGGCGCGCGACCGAAAGCACGTAGAGCTCCGCGGCATCGCGCCTGGCGAGCTCCAGCGCGGTATCGAACGCCTTCCTGCCCGCCGCCGAGCCGTCGAAGCCGACGAGGATCTTGCGGTACATGGTCAATCCCCTTTCTGCGCCTGAGGCTCGGGCGCCGCCTGCAGCTCCTCGGCCTGGGGCAGAAGATGGCGCGGCAGGAACCAGGCGTTGGCGATCAGCGTCGGCACCACGGCGCTCGCCACCACGGCGGCCACCAGGGCCGAATACTGCGCCTGATCGACGATGCCGTGCGACAGGCCGAAGAGCGAAGAAATGGTGCCGAAGGTGAGCCCGGTCGACATGAGCAGCGTGGTGTACATGCCGACCTTGCGCGGCGAGCCGAACGCCTGCGTGACCGGATAGACGCCCGCGCACTTGGCGGCGATCTTGATCAGCAGCATCGCCAGGAAGGCCGCAGGCGCCGCGAAGAGCGCCGGCAGCGAGACGAACGATCCGGCGCGGATGAAGTAGAAGGGCGTAAGAAAGCCGAAGGTGAGCGTGCGCAGGCGCCGGATCAGCGCATGGTCCCTGCCCACCGTCCCGGCGAGCAGCATGCCGATCACGTAGGCGGGCAGCACCGCCTCGCTGTCCGCCCAGCCGGCGAGCGCGCCCAGGCCGAACAGGGCGAGCAGCAGGAACTTGGTCTCCAGCTCGGCGGTCCGGCCACCGTAGCGGCGGAAGAAGCGCGGCGTGAGCCAGGGCAACGCGAGCGCGGCGGCCGCCAGCCCCGCGACGAAGCCCACGGTCTTCACCGTGAAGGGCGCGAAGATCAGCCCGAGTCCCACCACCGTGCCCAGGTCGGTGATGAAGCATGCCGCGAGCACCATCTTCCCGTAGTCGGTGCGATTGAAGCCGAATTCGAGCATCACCGCGTACACCACGGCCACGGAGGTGGTGGACATGGCGATTCCCGCGAGCAGGCTCGCCCGTTCCCCCCAGCCGAGCAGCCAGTAGGCGCCCGCCGCGCAGGCGATGAACGGCGTGAAGAAGCTGATCAATCCGATCGCGCTCGCCTCTTTCCACTGGCGGCGGAACGCGTCCGGGTCGAGCTCGGCGCCGGCGAGGAAGGTAAGCACGATCGCGCCGGCGCCGGCGAGGAAACGGACCCAGGTCTCGTCGACCCCGAGCAGCGTGGTGCCCAGCATCGCGCCGGCAAGCGTGCCGACCACGATCTCCGAGAGCGCGTTCGCGATTCGCAGCCGGATGGCGAGAAGCGCCGCCGCGAGCGCCAGGCCGATCCACAGCGCCGCGAGACCATAGACGTTCGTCATGCAAAGGCCTCCGATGTCAGATAGGCATCATCAGCCTCGCGGCGGTTAAAGGAGGAATGCCATCTCCCTGCCGCGGAGTCTAACCGAAACAGGGACAGACCACGTTTTCCGGCCGGCTAGCGCCCCGACAAACGTGGTCTGTCCCTGATTTCCCAGCGCTCGGCGGCTTCGTCGTCGGCGGCGCGCGCCTCGACCCAGTTCGCGCCCTCGGGCCGGTGCTCCTTCTTCCAGAACGGCGCGCGCGTCTTGAGGTAGTCCATGATGAACTCGCAGGCCGCGAAGGCGTCGCCGCGATGCGCGCTCGCCACGGCGACGAGAACGATCTGGTCGGCGGGCTTGAGCTCCCCGTAGCGGTGGATCACGGTGCAATCCATCACCTGCCAGCGGACCTTCGCCTCTTCGACGATCTTCAGGATCTCGCGCTCGGTCATGCCGGCGTAGTGCTCCAGCGTCATGGGGACGTCGCGCACCACGCCGACGAACGTGGCGATCGCGCCGATCCTGGGGTCCGTGAAAGCTCTGGTTTCGGTGCTCAAGTCGAAGTCTTCGCGCTGAACGGAGATCTTCATCTCAGCCCCCGGTCACGGGCGGAAAGAACGCGACCTCGTCGCCGGCCTTGATGCGCGCGCTCTGCGGCACCATGTCCTGGTTCACGGCGCTGCGAACCAGCGCCTTCCCGGCGAAGGCCTTCTCGTACGCCCCGCCGCGCGCCTGAAGGTGCGAGCGCAGCCCGGCCACGGTGCTCACGCCCGCTGGCAGATCGATCTCCTCGGCCGAGGTGCCGAGCTGCTCGCGCAGGCCGGCGAAGAACAGGACCTTCACCTTCATCACCAATAGAGCTCCGAGTACGGCAGGAAGCGCACCGTGTCGCCCCTGCGGATCGCCTGGCCGGGCGGGTTGTCCGCCAGGCCGTCGGCCCAGGCGGTCGAGGTCAGCACCGCCGAGTCCTGCGTCGGATAGAGCTCGAGCCCGCCCTGCGCGTTCCATTTTACGCGCAGGAACTCGCGCCGCGCGTCGGGCTGCGGCCAGTCGAAGTCGGCGCGCGCGGCGATGGCGCGCGGCATGACCTCGGCCATCCCCTGGGTCTTAAGCAGGAACGGCCGCACGAAGACGAGGAACGTCACGAAGCTCGACACCGGGTTGCCCGGCAGGCCGATGAAGGACGCCTTCCCCACCTCGCCGAATGCGAGCGGGCGCCCGGGTTTCATGGCGATGCGCCACATCAGCAGCCTGCCCTCGGCTTCCACGGCCGGCTTCACGAAATCCGCGTCTCCCACCGAGACGCCGCCGGAGGTGACGATCAGGTCGCATTCGCCCGCCGCGCGGCGCAGCACTTCCCGCGTCGCCTCGAGCGTGTCGGGCACGATGCCGTAGTCGCGCAGCTCGCAGCCGAACACCTGCGCGAGGCCGCGCAGCGTGAAGCGGTTGGAGTTGTAGATGCGCCCCGGCGCGAGCGGCTCGCCCGGCATCACCAGCTCGTCGCCGGTGAAGAACAGGCCGAGCCGCACCTTCCTGAACACCGGCAGCGCCTTGATGCCGACCGAGGCGGCGAGCCCGGTGTCCTGCGGCAGCAGCCGCTTGCCCGCCGGCAGGATCTCGCCGCCCTTCTTCACGTCGCTGCCGACGCAGCGGATCCATTCGCCGGGCTTGGGAGCTCTCTTGATGGAAACGACATCGCCCTCCACGGCGGTGTGCTCCTGCATCACCACCGCGTCCGCGCCGGGCGGAATCGACGCCCCGGTGAAGATGCGCGCCGCGGTGCCGGGCTCGAGGGGCTTGCCTACGGAGCCGGCCATGACCCGCTGCTTCACGACCAGGGAGCTCTTTTGCCTGAGATCTGAAAGGCGAATGGCATAACCATCCATCGCGCTGTTGTCCATGGGCGGCACGTCCATGGTCGAGCGCTGCGCGCGCGCCAGCACCCGGTTCGTCGCTTCGAGGGTCGGCACCTCCTCCACTTCGGCGACCGGCCTCGCGCCGGCGAGCATCCGCTCGAGCGCCGCGTCGACAGAAAGCAGCCCGCCGTTCACGCCAGCTCCATCCTGCGCAGGATGAACTCGGCGATGCCGTCGACGTCGTTCAGGTCGAGCCAGGGCAGCTTGGTGTCCAGCCGCGCGTCGCTCGCGACCGCCACGATGTGGGGGTCGTTGGGATGCAGCAAGCCTTCGCCGGTCGCCGCGCGCCACACCTCGAGCTTGGGGATCGGCGCATGCTTGAAGCCCTCGACCAGCAGCAGGTCGCAGGGCGCGAGGTGGCGGATCTGCTCGTCGAAGGAGGGCTCCTGCGCGCCGCGCAGCTCGTGCATCAGCACCCAGCGCCGCGACGAGGTGACCAGCACCTCGTTGGCGCCGGCATGGCGGTGGCGGTAGGAGTCCTTGCCCGGCTGGTCGACGTCGAAGGTGTGGTGCGCGTGCTTGATGAGCGAGACGCGCAGCCCGCGCTGCCCGAAGCGCGGGATGAGCTGCTCGATGAGCGTGGTCTTGCCGCTGCCCGACCAGCCCGCGAAGCCGAAGATCTTCATGCGCTATCTATACCAGAACCATTTTCGCGCCGGCGGCCGCGAGCACTACCGCGAGCACGCGGCGCACCAGCGGATTGGCGAAGCGCCGGCTGCCGTACTCCGCGCCCAGCCAGCCGCCCGCGAGCACCGCGACGGCGAGCACCGGCACATACGGGGGCAACGAAGCGCCCTGCGCGACGAATACGGCGGCCAGCCCCGCGGCGGAATTCACCAGGATGAAGGGCGCGGCGACCGCGGAAGTCTGCTTCGTGCCGGCCCAGCCTAGCATCAGCAGCAGGGGGCTGAGGAAGATCCCGCCGCCCACGCCGGTCAGGCCTGCCAGCAATCCCATGGCCGCGCCGATCGCCATGGCCCAGGCGAGCGGCGGCTCGCGCAGCGCGCGCATCTCCTCGCCTCCCCGGCCGCTTTGCCAGAGCTGCCACGCGGCGTAGAGGAGCACCGCGCCGACCAGCACCCGGTACGCCTCGCCCGGCAGCGTGATCGCGCCGCCGAGGTAGGCGAAGGGAATCGAAACCGCGGCGAACGGCCAGAACAGCCGCCAGCGGAAATACCCGGCGCGGCGGAACTTGTAGGTCGCGAGCGACGACACCAGGATGTTGAGCAGCAGCGCGACCGGCCGCATTTCCGCGGGCGCGATTCCCGCCAGCGCCATTGCGGCGAGATAGGCCGAAGCGCCGCCGTGGCCGACCGCGGCGTAGCCGAAGGCCGCCACCAGCATGCCCGCGGCAAGCAGCGCAACGACGATCGCGTCCGCACCCAAGGTCTTCGCTATATACCATGGAATATAGCGACTAGCGCCGCTGCCGGTGCTTCAGGAGGCGCTCGAAGCGCCGCAGGTCCGCCGCGATCGCGGCCGAGGCCTCGCCCTCCATGGCGCGGAAGGCGGCCACCAGGCGCTTGCCGAAATCCGTCACCCGCGCGCCGCCGCCCCGCGCGCCGCCGATCGCGGTGCTGATCACCTGCTCGCGATAGTCCGCGTTGAGCGCCTCGACCAGCTGCCAGGCCCGCCGGTACGACATGCCCATCGCGCGCGCCGCCGCGGAAATCGAGCCGCCCTGCGCGATGCGCTCGATCAGCTCGGCCTTGCCCGGCCCCATCGCGGGCGCGCCGCGACCCAGCACCCGCAGGGTGAGGCCGCGGTAGCGGCGCAAGTCAGTTCTCCGCGTTCGGGAAGAAGAGCTGCTCGCCGCCCACCTTGTAGCCGGCAATCGCGCCCTGGCCCTCGCGCCCGACCAGCCAGTCGATGAAGGCCTGGCCCATCCGCCCCTTGACGTGCGCATGCCTCGAGGGGTTGACGAGGATCGCGCCGTACTGGTTGAACAGGCGCCGGTCGCCCTCGACGACGATCGCGAGCTTGCCGCGGTTCCTGAACGTGAGCCACGTTCCGCGGTCGGTGAGCGCGTAAGCGTGCATTGCGGAGGCGGTGTTGAGCGTCGGCCCCATGCCCGAGCCGGTGTCGCGATACCAGGGCCCCTTGTCCCTGGCGATATCGACGCCCGCGGCCTGCCAGAGCTGCAGCTCGGCGAAATGCGTGCCGCTGCGATCGCCGCGCGATACGAATGCGGCCCTGGTTCCATGAATTGCCTTCAAGGCCTGGACCATATCCTTGCCGCCGGCCACTCCGGCGGGATCGGAGCTCGGGCCGACCAGCACGAAGTCGTTGTACATCACCTCGAAGCGCCTCACGCCGTGCCCCTCGGCGACGAACTTCTCCTCGAGCGCCCTGGCGTGCACGAACACCACGTCGGCGTCGCCTCGCCTGCCCATGTCGAGCGCCTGCCCGGTGCCGAGCGCCACGACGCGCACCTGGATGCCGGTCTTCTTCTCGAACATCGGCAGCAGGTGCTTGAACAGGCCGGACTGCTCGGTCGAGGTCGTGGATGCAACGGTGATGAAACCCACAAGCGCCGCAGCCGCTAGATCCATGGCAATTCCCCCTTGATGAAGGCGGCGGCCTCGGCCGTCGCCGGTCGCGAGAAGAACGCCTCCACCGGCGCGCGCTCGACCACGCGCCCCTGGTGCAGGTAGATCACCTCGTCGCCCAGGCGCTGCGCCTGCCCCAGGTTGTGGGTCGCCATCACGACCTTGGTGCCCGAGGCGTCGAAGGCCTTGATGATGGTCTCGATCTCGCGCGTCGCGCTCGGATCGAGGCTCGCCGTGGGCTCGTCGAGGAACAGCACCTCGGGGTGCAGCGCCCAGGCACGCGCCAGCGCGAGCCGCTGCTGCTCGCCGCCGGAGAGCACGCGTGCAGGCCGGTGCGCGAGATGCGCGAGGCCGACTTCCTCGAGCGCCTCGAGCGCCTGCCGCTCGCAGTCGGCCGCGCCCGCGAGCTCGAGCGCGTAGACCACGTTGGCGAGGGCCGAGCGGCGCAGCATCACCGGGCGCTGGAACACCATCGCCTGGCGCCCCGCGTTTCTCCAGAAAATCCTTCCTGAAGAGGGAGCGAGCAAACCATGCATCAAGCGCATCAGCACGCTCTTTCCCGCGCCGTTCGCGCCCAGGATGATGGTGCTCGGCCCGGCCTCGATCTCGAGCGTCAGCGGCGCGATGATGTCGCGGAAGGCGAGCGCCTCGAGCTTGAGCGGCAGGATCATCCGTAGCGCCGCTGCGCGGCTTCCTTGACCAGGAATGCGGCTGCATTGAGCAACAGCACGACCGCGAGCAAGACCATCCCCAGGCCCAGGGCGAGCGGCAGGTCGCCCTTCGAGGTCTCGAGCGCGATGGCGGTGGTCATGACGC
>MERP01000017.1 GCA_001772055.1 Betaproteobacteria bacterium RIFCSPLOWO2_12_FULL_68_19 | reverse complement strand
GCGTGAAGCATCCCTCCGAGGTGCTGAACGTCGGCGACGAGGTCACCGCCAAGGTGCTCAAGTTCGACGCCGAGAAGAACCGCGTGTCGCTCGGCCTGAAGCAGCTCGGCGAGGACCCCTGGGTCGGGATCGGGCGCAGGTACCCCCAAGGGACTAGATTGTTTGGAAAAGTAACCAATTTGACGGATTACGGCGCGTTCGTGGAAGTCGAGTCGGGCATCGAGGGCCTGGTGCACGTCTCGGAGATGGACTGGACCAACAAGAACGTGCATCCCTCCAAGGTGGTGCAGGTGGGCGACGAGGTCGAGGTGATGATCCTCGAGATCGACGAGGAGCGCCGCCGCATCTCGCTCGGCATGAAGCAGTGCATGCCCAATCCGTGGGAGGACTTCGCGCGCGAATACAAGAAGAGCGACAAGGTGAAGGGCCAGATCAAGTCGATCACCGACTTCGGCGTGTTCGTCGGCCTGCCCGGCGGCATCGACGGCCTGGTGCACCTCTCGGACCTCTCCTGGTCCGCGGCGGGCGAGGAGGCGGTGAAGAACTTCAAGAAGGGCGAGGAGGTCGAGGCGGTGGTGCTCTCGATCGACGTCGAGCGCGAGCGCATATCGCTCGGCATCAAGCAGCTCGAGGGCGATCCGTTCACCAACTTCATCGCCAGCCACGAGAAGAACAGCGTGGTGAGCGGCACGGTGAAGTCGGTCGACGCCAAGGGCGCGGTGGTGGACATCGGCGGCGTGGAGGGCTACCTGCGCGCTTCCGAGTTCTCGCGCGACCGCGTCGAGGACCTGCGCACGCACCTGAAGGAGGGCGACACGGTGCAGGCGATGATCATCAACGTCGACCGCAAGAACCGCTCGATCAACCTTTCGGTCAAGGCGAAGGACCTCTCGGAGGAGACCGATGCCATGAAGCAGCTGCGCAGCGAGAACGCCGCGGCCAGCGCCGGGGCGACCAACCTGGGCGCGCTGCTGCGCGCGAAGCTCGACAAGAGCGGCAACAACCCGCAGCAATAAGCGCAGCCGCACGTGCCAAAGGGGGTAACGGTCGCCATGACCAAGTCGGAACTGATCGCGCGCCTCGCCCAGCGCTACCCGCAGCTGGTGGCGAAAGACGCCGAATACGCGGTCAAGATGATCCTCGATGCCATGACCCAGGCGCTGCTCGCCGGCAACCGCATCGAGATCCGCGGCTTCGGCAGCTTCGGGCTGAACTACCGGCCGCCGCGCACCGGCCGCAACCCGAAGTCGGGCGAGAAGGTGCAGGTTCCCGAGAAGTACGTGCCGCACTTCAAGGCCGGCAAGGAGCTGCGCGAGCGGGTCGATGCGGCCACCGCCGGCGCGGCTCCGGTCGCGCAGGAGCGCGCTTCGCAGCCCGTGCGCTAGGGCGCCGGCCGGGGGCGCCCTCATGCGTCTGCTCACCTGGGCGCTTCGCCTGCTCGTATTCCTGCTGCTGGTGGCGTTCGCCGCGAAGAACGTCGAGCCGGTCACGCTGCGCTTCTACTTCGACCTCGCGCTGCAGGCGCCGCTGGTCGCGGTGCTGTTCGGCTTCTTCGCCGCGGGAGCGCTGTTCGGCATCCTCGCGCTGCTTGGCACGGTGCTGAGACAGCGGCGCGAGATTTCGCTGCTCAGAAAAAAAACACCCATGGAAGAAGCCACCTTGCCGCCGCCGGGCCTCTGAGCCATGGAGTTCGAGAACTGGTGGCTGCTCGGCCTCTTGCCGCTGTTCTTCGCCTTCGGCTGGATGGCGGCGCGCATCGACATCCGCCAGATCGTGTCGGAGTCGCGCGCGCTGCCGCGCTCGTATTTCACCGGCCTCAACTTCCTGTTGAACGAGCAGCCCGACAAGGCGATCGAGGCCTTCATCGAGGTGGTGAAGGTCGACCCCGAGACGATCGAGCTGCACTTCGCGCTCGGCAGCCTGTTCCGCCGCCGCGGCGAGTATGACCGCGCGATCCGCATGCACCAGAACCTGCTCGAGCGGCCCGGCCTACCCGAGGAGCAGAAAGTGATCGCGCTCGCCGAGCTCGGCCAGGACTACCTCAAGGCCGGCATCCTCGACCGCGCCGAGGAGGTGTTCAAGAAGCTCGAGCAGAGCCCGCAGGCGCCGGCGGCGCGCAAGCACCTGCTCGACATCTACGAGCAGGAGAAGGACTGGACGCGCGCCATCGAGATGACGCGCCAGGTCGAGTCTGACCCGCGCGCGCTGGCGCAGTACTACTGCGAGCTCGCGAGCTCCGAGGCGGCGCAGTCGCGTCCCGACGCCGCGCGCCGCCACCTCGAGCGCGCCCTGGAGGAGAACCGCAAGTGCGTGCGGGCGAGCCTGCAGCTGGGTGATCTCGAAATGAACGAGAAAAACTACGAGAAAGCGATCGAGCACTGGAAGCGCATCGAGTCGCAGGACCCCGCCTACCTGGCGCTCGCCGCGCAGCGCCTGCTCGAGGCGCATCGCGACGCCGGGCGCGGCGAGGAAGGCCTGCGGCTGCTCGCAGACTACCTCGAGCGCTATCCCTCGCTCGACCTGCTCGACACCGTGTTCCGCCAGACGCTGGAAGCGAAGGGCCACGAGGAGGCCTACAAGCTCGTGCGCGACGAGCTGCGCCGCAACCCCACGCTGCTCGGCCTCGACCGCCTGCTGGAGGCGCAGATCATCGCCGCCGCGGCGCCCGATCGACGCCGCGACCTCGAGCTGGTGAGGAACCTGGTGCACGGCCACACGATGCGCCTCGCGCGCTACCGCTGCGAGAGCTGCGGCTTCAAGGCGCGCCAGTTCCACTGGCGCTGCCCGGGCTGCGGCGGCTGGGAGACCTACCCGCCGCGGCGCACCGAGGAATTCGACCTGGCGCCGTGAAGCAAAGCGCATGAACGTCACCGTCATCGGAACCGGCTATGTGGGCCTCGTGACCGGCGCCTGCCTCGCCGACGCGGGCAACAACGTCTTTTGCCTGGACGTAGACGAGCGGAAGATAGGAACCCTGAATGAGAACAAGATACCGATCTTCGAGCCCGGCCTGGAGCCGATCGTGCGGCGCAACCGCGAGGCGGGCCGGCTGCGCTTCTCGACCGAGGTCGCGGCGGGCGTCGCGCACGGCGAGCTGCAGCTGATCGCGGTCGGCACGCCCCCGGGCGGGGACGGCTCGGCGGACATGAAGCACGTGCTCGAGGCGGCGCGCGCCATCGGCCGGCACATGAAGGGCTACAAGGTCATCGCCACCAAGTCCACGGTGCCGGTGGGGACTGCAGACCGCATCAAGGGTGTTTTGAAGGAAGAACTTTCCGGGAAAAAGCCTGATCTGCAGTTTTCCGTGGTGTCCAACCCCGAGTTCCTCAAGGAAGGCGCGGCGGTCGAGGACTTCATGCGCCCCGACCGCATCATCATCGGCGCCGACGACGAGCGCGCGATCGCGCTGCTGCGGCGCCTGTACGCGCCCTTCCAGCGCAACCGCGAGCGCGTGATCGTGATGGGAGTACGCTCGGCCGAGCTCACCAAGTACGCGGCCAACTCGATGCTCGCCACGCGCATCTCGTTCATGAACGAGGTCGCGAACCTCGCCGAGGCGCTCGGCGCGGACGTCGAGGAGGTGCGCCGCGGCATCGGCTCGGACCCGAGGATCGGCACCGACTTCCTCTACGCCGGGGCGGGATACGGCGGCTCGTGCTTTCCGAAGGACGTGAAGGCGCTGCAGCGCACCGCAGGCGAAGCCGGGCGGCCTTTGCGCCTGCTCGCCGCGGTGGAGGCAGTGAACGAGGCGCAGAAGCATGTGCTCTTCAACAAGATTGAAAACAGGTTTGGCAACGTCAAGGGAAAGACCTTTGCGCTGTGGGGCCTGGCCTTCAAGGCCAACACCGACGACATGCGCGAGGCGCCGAGCCTTGCCCTGGTCGCCGACCTGGTGCAGGCGGGCGCGAAAGTGCAGGCGTACGACCCGGTTGCCGGAAAGAATTTCCAGCATGAAGGCGTGAAGGTCGTGCCTTCCGCGCTGGCGGCGCTCGAGGGCGCCGACGCGCTCGCCATCGTCACCGAGTGGCGCGAGTTCCGCAGCCCGGACTTCTCCGCCATCAAGGCGCGCCTGAAGACGCCGGCCATCTTCGACGGGCGCAATCTCTACGATCCGGCCCAGCTCCGGGAGCTCGGCATCGAGTACTACCCGATCGGGAGGAAGGTGTAGTGGAAGAACGCCTCGACACCGCCGCGGCGCGGGTGCTGGTGGTCGGCGACGTGATGCTCGACCGCTACTGGTTCGGCGAGGTCTCGCGCATCTCCCCCGAGGCGCCGGTTCCCGTGGTGCTGATCAGACGAGAGGACGAGAGGCTCGGCGGCGCCGCCAACGTGGCGTGGAACTGCAAGGCGCTGGGCGCCGCCACGCGCCTGCTGACGGTGGTCGGGCGCGACGAGCCGGGCAGGCGGCTCGCGCGCCTGCTGAGGAAGATGGCGATCGACGCCAGCCTGCACCGCGACCGCGGCCTCGCCACGACGCAGAAGCTGCGCGTCATCGGGCGCAAGCAGCAGCTGCTGCGCATCGACTTCGAGCGGCCGCCCTCGAGCGAGGTGCTGGCTTCCAAGCTCGCCGACTACAAGCGCGCGCTCGCCCAGTGCGACCTGGTGATCCTCTCCGACTACGGCAAGGGCGGCCTCGAGCATATCGCGGAGATGATCCGGCGCGCGCGGCGCGCCGGCAAGCGGGTCCTGGTCGATCCCAAGGGCGGGGACTACTCGCGCTACAGGGGGGCGAGCATCATCACGCCGAACCTGGCCGAGCTGCGCGAGGTGGTCGGCAGCTGGAAGGACGAGCGCGACCTGGTGCGCCGCGCGCAGGCGCTGTGCACCCGCCTGAAGCTCGAGGCGCTGCTGCTGACCCGCGGCGACGAGGGGATGACTCTTTTCAAAGGCAGGAAAACGCTATATGTAAAGGCGCTGAGGCGCGAGGTCGCCGACGTCACCGGCGCCGGCGACACCGTGATCGCCGCGCTCGGCGTCATGCTCGCCGCCGGCGCGGGGCTGGAGAGCGCGGTGCGCATCGCCAACCGCGCCGCGGGCATCGTGGTAGGCAAGCTGGGCACGGCGGTCGCCACGCCACAGGAGCTTTTCGGGACCAAGTGATGCACTACGTCGTCACCGGCGCCGCCGGCTTCATCGGCTCCAGGCTCGTCGCGGCGCTCAACCGCCACGGCGTGAGCGACATCATCGCCGTCGACAACCTCGCGCAGGGCGAGAAGTGCCGCAACCTCGCCGGCTGCGAGATCGCCGACTACCTCGACCAGGCGGATTTCATCGCGCGCCTGGAGCGCTTCGAGGGCGCGGTCGAGGCGGTGCTGCACCAGGGCGCCTGCTCGGACACGATGGAGAGCGACGGGCGCTACATGATGCAGAACAACTACGCCTACTCGAGGCAGCTGCTCGAGTGGTGCCAGGAGGAGGAGGTGCCGCTGCTCTACGCCTCCTCGGCCTCGGTGTACGGCGCGGGGCGCGAGTTCCGCGAAGAGCGCTCGTGCGAGGCGCCGCTCAACATCTACGGCTACTCGAAGTTCCTGTTCGACCAGCTCGTGCGCAAGCAGCTGCCCGGGCGAGCCGCGCAGATCGCGGGCTTGCGCTACTTCAACGTCTACGGCCCGAACGAGGCGCACAAGGGCCGCATGGCCTCGGTCGCCTTCCACGCCTACCAGCAGCTCGTCGCCGGCGGCAAGGTGAAGCTGTTCGTCGGCTCGGGCGGCTACGGCAACGGCGAGCAGCAGCGCGACTTCGTGCACGTCGACGACGCGGTCGACGTCAACCTGTGGTTGCTCGAGCATCGCGACGTCTCGGGCGTGTTCAACTGCGGCACCGGGCGAGCGCAGAGCTTCAACCAGCTCGCCGCGGCGGTCATCAACTCGGTGCAGGGCACGCATTGGACGGTGCAGGAGCTCGTCACCAGGGGTTTGATCGAGTATGTCCCTTTTCCGCCGGGGCTCGTGCAGAAGTACCAGAGCTTCACCCAGGCCGACCTGGCGAAGCTGCGCGCCGCCGGCTACGGCGGCGAGTTCATGAACGTCGAGCAGGGCGTGGCGGCGTACGTAAAAGATCTGAAGAAGACGGAGCTGCAAGGACCGTGAACAGGACCATCGAGGACTTCATCGGCGACACACCGCTGGTGCGGCTGCAGCGGCTGCCCGGCGCGGAGAATTCCCAAAGAAATAATCTGATATTGGCAAAACTCGAGGGGAACAACCCGGCCGGCTCGGTCAAGGACCGGCCCGCGATCTCGATGATCCGGCACGCCGAGGCGCGCGGGAAAATAAGACCTGGAGATACGCTGATCGAGCCCACTTCCGGCAACACCGGCATCGCGCTCGCCATGGCGGCGGCGATCCGCGGCTACCGCATGGTGCTGATCATGCCCGAGCACCTATCGGCCGAGCGGCGCCAGACCATGCGCGCCTTCGGCGCCGAGATCGTCCTCACGCCGCAGAAAGGCGGCATGGAGGCGGCGCGCGACCTGGCCGACAAGATGGTGCGCGAGGGGCGCGGCACGATGCTCGACCAGTTCGCCAACCCCGACAACCCGCGCGTGCACTACGAGAGCACCGGGCCGGAGATCTGGCGCGACACCGCAGGCAGGATCACGCACTTCGTCTCCAGCATGGGCACCACCGGCACCATCATGGGCTGCTCGCGCTTCTTCAAGGAGAAGAACCCGGCCATCGAGGTGATCGGCTGCCAGCCCGAGGAAGGCTCGCAGATCCCGGGCATCCGCAAGTGGCCCGAGGCCTACCTGCCGAAGATCTACGAGCGCGCGCGCGTCGACCGCCTGGAATACGTGAGCCAGGCCGACGCCGAGGAGATGACGCGGCGCATGGCGCGCGAGGAGGGCATCTTCGCCGGCATCTCCTCCGGCGGCGCGATGCACGTGGCATTGCGCATCTCCCGGCAGCTGAAGAACGCGCTCATCGTGACCATCGTCTGCGACCGCGGCGACCGCTACCTCACCACCGGGGTCTTCCCTGACTGATGGAATGACCCCGATCCTCGCCTTCGACATCGAGACGGTCCCCGACTGCGACGGGATCCGCAAGCTTTATGACCTGCCGGCCGACCTCCACGACCGCGAGGTGGCCGAGGTCGCGTTCCAGAAGCGCCGCACGCTCACCGGCTCGGACTTCCTGCCGCCGCACCTGCAGCGCGTGATCGTGATCTCCTGCGTGCTGCGCGACGACGAAGGCCTGAAGCTGTTCTCGCTCGGCGAGCCCGACGCGGCCGAGGGCGCGGCGATCCAGCGCTTCTTCGAGGGCATCAACAAGTACGTGCCGCAGATCGTGTCGTGGAACGGCCGCGGCTTCGACATCCCGGTGCTGGTGAGCCGGGGCCTGGTGCACGGCGTCACCGCCGCCTGCTTCTGGGACACCGGCGCCGACAACAAGGATTTCCGCTGGAGCAACTACATCAACCGCTTCCACGACCGGCACCTCGACCTGATGGACGTGCTGTCGCTCTACGGCGGGGCGCGCGGCTCGCCGCTCGACGAGCTGGCGCGGCTCTCGGGCCTGCCGGGCAAGCTCGGCGTGGGCGGCGCGGCGGTCTGGGAGAGCTACTGCTGCGGCGAGATCGCGGCGATCCGCGACTACTGCGAGGCCGACTGCGCCAACACCTACCTGCTTTTCCTGCGCTTCCAGATGATGCGCTGCGCCTACAGCCCGCAGCGCTACGCCTCGGAATGCGCGCTGTTGCGCGGCCTGCTCGAGAAGCGCCCCGAGCCGCACTGGCGGAAGTTCCTCTCGCTCTGGAAGAACTAAGCGTCGTTTCCCTGGATGCGGAGGGCCGCGGCGTCGCCCGCAACGCCGCGGGCAAGGTCGTGTTCGTCGAGGGCGCACTGCCTGGCGAGCGCGCCGAAGTCGAGGTATTCGCCAGTAAGCGCTCTTTCGATGTCGGAAAGGCGGTTCGAATCCTGCAGCCGTCGCCGCACCGCGTTACGCCGCGCTGCCCGCATTTCGGCGTGTGCGGCGGCTGCGTCCTGCAGCACGCCGATGGCGCGCTGCAGGTGGCCGAGAAGCAGCGCGGCCTGCTGGAGAACCTGGCCCGCATCGGCGGCGTGAAGCCCGAGGCCCTGCTGCCCGCGGTGCGCGGCGAGCAATGGGGCTACCGCCATCGCGCGCGGCTCTCGGTGCGCCGCGTCGAGAAGAAGGGCGGAGTGCTGGTCGGCTTCCGCGAGCGGCGCTCGACGCATGTCGCCGACATGCGGGAATGCCATGTCTTGCCGGAAAAGATCTCCAGGCTGATTCCGGAACTGAAAGCCCTGGTTGAAAAGCTCTCGGTGCGTGAGCGGCTGCCGCAGATCGAGGTGGCGGTGGGCGACAACGCCACCACACTGGTGTTCCGGCACCTGCAGCCTTTGACCGATGAAGATCTTTCCCTTCTCAGAAGCTTCGCCGACGCCCACGGCATCCATGCCTGGCTGCAGCCCAAAGGCCCGGACAGCGCGCATCCCTTCCATCCCCAAGAGAGCGATCTCTGGTATGGCCTGCCCGAGTTCGGCGTGCGACTGCACTTCCGGCCGACCGACTTCACGCAGGTCAACCATGCGGTCAACCGCCTGCTGGTGTCGCAGGCGGTGCGCCTGCTCGACCCGCAGCCGGGCGAGCGCGTCGCGGATCTGTTCTGCGGCCTGGGCAATTTCTCG
>MERP01000016.1 GCA_001772055.1 Betaproteobacteria bacterium RIFCSPLOWO2_12_FULL_68_19 | reverse complement strand
TGCCAGGCACGTGGTTTGCTTGATAAGCCTGCCCGGATGGTCTGCCCGACATCCGAGTCATCCACCAACAACGAAAGGGGACTCCAAGTGAGACAACTGCAACGCGGCTTTACGCTGATCGAACTGATGATCGTGGTCGCGATCATCGGCATCCTGGCGGCCGTAGCGCTGCCCGCGTACCAGGACTACACGGTGCGCGCCAAGATGTCGGAAGCGATTCTCGCGGCGAGCGCCTGCCGCACCAGCATTACCGAGGTATATCAGTCCGGAGGCACGGCGCCCGCCGCCAACGCCTGGGGCTGCGAAGGCGTGACCTCGCAATACGTCAGCTCGCTCGCCACAACCGTCGACGGCGTGATCGTCGTGACCGTGACGAACATCTCGACCGACGTCAACAACAAGACCATCCAGCTCGTCCCGTACATCAGCGGCACCGCCGCCAGCTCGGCGACCGACATGGGTTCGGGCATCAACGAATGGCGTTGCGGACCGGGGGTCACCAACCCGATGCCGAAGAAATTCCTGCCGGGCTCCTGCCGCGCGTAAGCGCAGCTTCGCTGCACGAAAAGGTACCCTTGCGGGTACCTTTTTTTTTGCCATGAGAGCCTGGTTGCCGGTCGCCTTCGGTACGCTCATCGCCGCGCTCGCGGCGGCGCTGTACCTGCCGTTTCTCGCCAACGAGCTGATTTTCGACGACCGGTTCTTCTTTTCCGGGCGCCATTTCGCGCGTTATGCGACCACGCCGCTCGGCGTCGAGCTGAGGCTGCCGGGCTACTTCTCGCTCGCCTTCGTCGAGGTCGTGTCCGGCCGCATCGCGGCGCAGCGCCTGGTGAGCCTCGCGCTGCATGTCGGCGTGGCGCTCGCGCTCTACCAGCTGATCCTCGAGCTGCTGCGCCGCGCCGTGCCCTCCGGCCGCGCGCATCACCTGGCGGCGTTCGGCGCCGCCGCGGCGTTCGCCGTGCATCCGCTCGCCGTGTACGGCGCAGGCTACCTGATCCAGCGCACCGGCCTGCTGGCCACGCTGTGCGCGCTGCTCTCGATCCTGGTGTTCGCGCGCGGCCTGGAACGGCGCAGCTACGGCTACGGCCTGGCCGCGGCGGGGCTGTTCTCTCTCGCCGTGCTGTCCAAGGAAACCTCGGTGCTCGCCCCGGCGGCGGCGCTGTTCACGCTCCCGCTGCTTGCCGCAGAGCGGCGCTTCGCCTTGCGCTACTCGGCCGTCTATCTGGGGGCCTGCGCCCCTGCCGCGCTGCTCGCCGCGCTCCTGGTGAAAGGCAAGATCGGCACGACCTACGAGCCGGACTTCAGCGTGGTCGCGAACCAGATGGGCGATGCCATGGCGAGCGAGGCGGCCAGCCCCTGGCTGGCGAGCGCGATGACCCAGCTCGAGCTGTTCTTCCGCTATCTCGCGCTGTGGCTGTGGCCGGACACCGGCGCGATGTCGATCGACCTGCGCGTGGATTTCGCGACCGGCGGCGGGGCGCTGCTCGCGCTCTTCTGCTTCGTCGCGTACGCGGCCGCCGGCGCCTGTCTGCTCCTGCGCGGGGGGCGGGCCGGCGTGGCGGGGCTCGGGCTGCTTTATTTCTGGGTTCTGTACCTGGTGGAATTCAGCACGGTGCGCTTCGCCGATCCGTTCGTGCTCTATCGCAGCTACCTCTGGGCGCCCGGGCTGGCGATTGCGGCCGGCGCGCTGCTCAGCCGCCTGCCGTTACCCGCCAATGTGGGGTTTCTCTTGATTGCATTGCCGCTCCTGGGCGTGCAAGCCCACGACCGGCTGCAGAGCTTCGCGAGCGGGCTGGCGCTCTGGCAGGATGCCGTCGACAAGCTGCCGGCGCGGCCGGTTCCCGGCGGCTCGAGGACGCTCTACCAGCTCGGCAGGGAGTATTTCTACCGCGGCGACGCCGCCAGGGCCATCGCGACCGCAGACCGCTGCATCGCGCAATACCCGAGCACCTACGACTGCTTTTTCGCGCGCGGCGCGATCCACGTCGAGCTCGAGGAGTACGCGAGCGCGCTGCCTTTCATCGCGCGTGCCGCCGAGCTGCGCCCCGAGTCGGGCTCGGCGCGACATCTTCTGGGCGTCGCCCTCGAGGCCCTGGGCCGCGCCGAGGAGGCGAAGGCGCACTATCGCGCGGCGATGAAGCTCGGCTTCCCCGGCGCGCTCTACCGCCTGAAGCGCATGGACGACCCCGGCAGCGGGCTGCTGCCCCCTATTCGAAGCGCAGCGCCTCCACCGGGTTGAGCCGCGCGGCCTTGCGCGCCGGATAGAAGCCGAAGAACACGCCGATCACGAAGGCGAAGCTCACGGCGAGGCCGACCGCTTCGGGCGCGAGCAGCACGCGCCAGCCGAGGAAGCTGCCGATCGCGACCGAGGCCGCGAGGCCGAGGCCGACCCCGATCAGCCCGCCGATCAGCGACAGCGTCACCGCCTCGACCAGGAACTGGCCGAGAATGTCGCGCGTGCGCGCGCCGAGCGCCATGCGCAGGCCGATCTCGCGCGTGCGCTCGGTCACCGAGACCAGCATGATGTTCATGATGCCGATGCCGCCGACCAGCAGCGACACCGAGGCCACGGCGGCGAGCAGCAGCGCGAGCACCCGGCTGGAGGCCTCCTGCGCCGACATCACTTCCTGGAGGTTGCGCAGCGAGAAGTCGTCGTCGCTGCCCGGCTGCAGCCGGTGGCGCTGCCGCAGCAGGGCGCGCACCTGCTCCTCGACCACCTTGGTGTCGTAGCCCTCGGCCGCCTTGACCCAGATGGTGGCGACCGCGCGCTGCTTCGCCTGCGTCGCGGAGCCGAGCACCCGGGCGCGCGCCGTGGAGATCGGCACGATGATCACGTCGTCCTGGTCGGTTCCCATCAGGCTCTGGCCCTTGGTCTCGAGCACCCCGATGACCGTGAACGGCACGCGCTTGATGCGGATCACCTGGTCGACCGGATCGGCCGAGCCGAACAGCTGCCGCGCCACCGTGGCCCCGATCAGGCACACCTTGCCCGCGCCCGACATCTCGGCCGGCTCGAAGGCGCGCCCGGCGGCGAGCTGCCACTCGCGCACCACCAGGTACTCCGGCGTGGTGCCGTAGATCTGCGTCGACCAGTTGGCGTTGCCCCAGATCACCTGGGCCCCGCCGCGCAGGGCAGGGGCGGCGAGCGCCTCGGGGATCTCGCGGTTGATGGCGAGCGCATCGTCCTCGGAGAGCGTCTGGCCCGAGCCGAGCGCGAGGCGCACGCCGCCCTGGGTGCGCGCCCCGGACATGATGAGCAGCAGGTTCGAGCCGAGCGCGCGGATCTGCTCCTCGACGCGCTTCTGCGCGCCCGCGCCGACCCCGATCATCACGATCACCGCGCCCACGCCGATGACGATGCCCAGCATGGTGAGCGCGCTGCGCAGCTTGTTGATCGCGAGCGCGCGCAGGGCGATGCGCAGCAAGGCGCCGATGTTCATGCCGGGACCGCCTCCGCGCGCAGCGCCCGGGCCGCGTCCGCGGCGGCGTTCGGCTCGTCGCGCACGATGCGCCCGTCGCGGAAGCGCAGGATGCGCCGCGCGAAGCGCGCCACGTCGTTCTCGTGCGTCACCAGGACCACCGTCATGCCCTGGCGGTTCAGTTCCTGGAACAGCGCCATGATCTCCAGGCTGGTGCGCGAGTCGAGCGCCCCGGTCGGCTCGTCGGCGAGGATCAGCAGCGGCTCGGTGACGAGCGCGCGCGCGATCGCCACGCGCTGCTGCTGGCCGCCGGAGAGCTGCGCGGGCTGGTGGTGCGCGCGCTCGGCGAGACCGACGCGCGCCAGCATGGCCATTGCCCTGTCACGGCGCTGCTTTCCCGGAACGCCCGCGTAGACCAGCGGCAGCTCGACGTTCTCCACCGCCGGCGTGCGCGCGAGCAGGTTGAAGTGCTGGAAGACGAAGCCGATCTGGCGGTTGCGCACCCGGGCGAGCCGGTCGGGGCCGAGCTGCGAGACGCGCTCGCCGGCGAGCAGGTACTCGCCGCTGGTCTGGCGGTCGAGGCAGCCGAGCAGGTTCATGAAGGTCGACTTGCCCGAGCCCGACGGACCCATCACCGCGATGAACTCGCCTGCGGCGATGTCGGCGCTCACCCCGGCGAGCGCGCGCACCTCGGCCTCGCCCATGGCGTAGATCTTCACCAGCTCGCGCGCTTCGATGAGCATCAGAAAAGACGGAAGCGCGGCAGCCCGGTCTGCGCCGACCCGCCCGCGGCGGGGGCGAGGCCGACGATCACCTCGGCGCCCTCGGCGAGCGCGCCGCCCAGCAGCTCGGTGCTGCCGCCGTCGCTCAGCCCCAGGCGCACGTCGACCGGTTTGGGCTGGCCCGCCTCGAGCACCCAGACGCGGCCCGCGGCGGCGGAAACGCGCCCGCGCGACTCGGCGAGCAGCTTCTCCCAGGCGGGGCGCTGCTCGGCGGTGACGATCTCGCCGATGCGCGCGCTGGTCTCGGCGCGGATGCGCTCCAGCTCGCGCCGGCGCTCGGTCTCCGAGCCGAGCTCGCGCAGCGCGGCGAACTTGCGCCTCGATTCGGCGAAGATGTCGTCGAGCTGCGCCTTCTGCGCGTCGCTCGGATTGAGCTCCTTCAGCACGCGCGCGCGGAACTGCGCCCCCTGGCCCGCGGCCTGGCCCTTCGCCTGCACCCCGGGGGCGGGCGCGTCCGGGCCGGGCTCGGCGGCGCCCGCGGGGCGCCAGCGCAGCGCGGCGTTGGGCAGCTTGAGCGCGCTGGCGCGGCTCTCGACCTGGATGCGCACGTTCGCGGTCATGCCCGGCAGCAGGGCGAGGTCCGGGTTCGAGGCCGAGATCACCACCGTGTAGCTCACCACGTTCTGCACGTTCTGCGGCGACTTGCGGATCTGCCTGATCTCGCCCGAGAAGCCGCGGCGCGGAAACGCGTCCACCGCGAAGCTCACCGGCATTGCCAGGCGCAGCCGCCCGACGTCGGCCTCGTCGATCGCCGCCTCGACCTGCATGTCGCGCAGGTCCTGCGCGATGGTGAACAGCACCGGCGCCTGCAGGCTCGCCGCGACCGTCTGGCCGGCGTCGACGTTGCGCAGGATCACGGTGCCGTCGACCGGCGCGCGGATGATGGTGCGCTCGAGGTCGACCTCGGCCTGCTTGAGCAGCGACTCGCGCTGCTTGACGGTGGCGAGGGCGCTGCGCACCTGCGCCTCGCTCACCCGCTGCTGCGCCTGCACCGCCTTCAGCTGCTCGCGCGTGCTGTCGAACACGGTGCGCGCCTTGTCGAGCTCGGCCGGGGAGATGTAGTTCTTGTCGACCAGCGACTTCTTGCGCTCCAGGTCGCGCTGGGCGTCGGCGAGCGCCACCTTGACGCGCCCGATCTCGGCCTGCTGCGCGGCGAGTCCCGAGCGCGCCACCGCGACCGCGCTGTGGGCGGCGTCCAGGTCGGCGCGCGCCTGGTTCACGCGCAGCTCGAAGGTCGCGGGGTCGATGCGCGCGATCACCTGGCCGCTCTTCACCGGCGTGTTGAAGTCGGCGTGGATCTCCTTCACCTGGCCCGAGATCTGGGAGCCGACCTGCACGGTGGTGACCGCGTTCAGCGTGCCGCTCGCGGCCACCACGGCCGAGATCGGCCCGCGCTCCACCTTGGCGAGGCGGTACCCGACCTCGCCGTTGCCGCTGCGCGCCTGATACCAGAACCAGAGCGCCGCGCCTGCGGCGAGCAGGCAAAGCACGAGCACGATCTTCGTTGCCGAAACCTTCATGGATTGTTCTAACGCTCCGCGGCCAGCGCCGTGGACGGCACTTTACTGCGAAATGCCCGGATTCCCTTGGACGCCGCGCAGGCGCGGAAGGTTCAGCTTGGGCGGGGCGACGGTCTTCCTCGCCCGCAGGTGGCGCGCGAGCACCTCCCAGACCGGCTCGCCGCTCGCGCCCTCGGCGACCGGCGCCCAGCCGGCCACCTTGTAGCGCCTGCCCGGGTCGAGCGGCCGGCCCTCGATGCGCAGGTCGGAAATGCGCTCGCCGATGCGCGCGCGCGGCGCGCAGGCGTACGTCATGCCGGCTACGCGCACCATATCGCCCCCCTGCTGCAGGTAGGGGTCCGGGTTGAACAGGTTGTCGCCGACGTCCTCGAGGATGGCCTTGATCTGCGCGCCGGTGAGCTCGGTGAGCGTCGTGTAGGGGTAGGTGATGGCCGTCTGGTCCATCACGTGCTCGAAGGTTATGGCATCGCCCGGGAGCAGGGTCGTTCCCCAGCGGAAGCCGGGCGAGAACGCGATCTCGGCGCCTTTCTCCTCGAGCAGCGCCTCGAGTATCACCTGGTCCCAGCTGCCGTTGAAATTGCCGCGCCGGTAGAGCAGGCCCTCGGTCATGGCGAGCCGCTCTTCAAGTTTCGCGCGGAACGGGGCACGCGCCTTCTCGATATAGTCCGCCATGCCCTCGTCGGCAGGCAGCAGGTTGGAAAACACCGGCAGCAGCCGGTAGCGATAGCCCGCCACGCCGCTCTCCGTGACCCTGAGATCGAGCACGCCGAGGAACTTGCCGTTCGAGCCCGCGTTGGTGACCAGCGTGCTTCCCACCACGACCGGCGCCGGCACGCCGTCGTGGGTGTGGCCGCCGAGGATCACGTCGATGCCGCGCACGCGCGAGGCGAGCTTGAGGTCGACGTCCATGCCGTTGTGCGAGAGCAGCACCACCAGGCTTGCGCCCTTCGCGCGCACCTCGTCGACCAGCTTCTGCAGGCGCGGCTCCTGGATGCCGAAAGTCCAGTCCGGCACCATGTGGCGCGGATTGGCGATCGGCGTATAGGGGAAGGCCTGGCCGATCACCGCGAGCGGCACGCCGTTCGCGGCGCGCAGCGCGTAGGGCTTGAACACCGGGTCCTCGAAGTCGCTCGTCTTGATGTTCTGTGCTATGAATTCAAAACCTAATTCGTTGTCGACTGCCTGGCGGACGCGCTCGGCGCCGTAGGTGAACTCCCAGTGCCCGGTCATCAGGTCGACGCCGAGAAGCTTCTGCGCGCCGATCATGTCCGCGCCTCGCGTCCACAGCGAGGTCGCCGAGCCCTGCCAGCTGTCGCCGCCGTCGAGCAGCAGGGCGTGCGGGCGCGAGGCGCGCAGGCGCTTCACCAGCGTCGCGAGGTGGGCGTAGCCGCCGATTTTGCCGTAGCGCCGCGCGGCGGCGGCAAAATCGAGATGGGTGAACGCGTGAGCCCGAGCTGTTTCTCTCTCGATCGAAAAGTACTTGAGCAAAGATTCCCCGACCACGTGCGGCGGCTTGCCGTTGCCGATGTTGATGCTGGGCTCGCGGAAGTACGCCGGCAGCAGCTGCGCGTGCACGTCGGTGATGTGCAGCAGGCTCAGGTTGCCGAACGGCGGGACGTCGTAGAGCTCGGCCGCCGCCTGGGCCTGAGCGAGCCCGGAGCGCAGGGATGCCCCCGCGGCCGCGGCGAAGGCGAGGAGGCGGAGAAACTCGCGGCGCTGCAACTACGCTACTTGTTGACCGGCGACGTCGGGTCGAGCAGGTAGGCCGTCACGTCCTTGATCTGCTGCTCGGTCAGGCTGCCGGTAGGGCCGAAGCGCGGCATGTCCGAGCACAGGTTGTAGGCCTTGGCGTTGTAGATCTTGCCGTAGACGTACCTCTGCATCTCCATGCCGTTGCCGCGCTTCTTGCCGAAGGCGCGCAGGCTCGGCCCGATCGTCCCGGCGGAGGTGCGCTGCGGCGAGATCTCGTGGCAGTTGTAGCAGCCGCCGTCGGCCGGCTTCTTCGGGTCCTCGTGCCACTGCATGCCGCGGCCGCCCCAGGCGATCTTGGCGCCGTTCCTCCAGTCGCCCATCAGGCTCCCGGAGGGATAGACGATGCTCTTCATCTGGTCGGCCTCGAGCTGCTTGGCGAGCTCCGCCGGCGGCTTGTTGCTCGTCGCGGTGCAGATGCGCTGCACGCCGTCCTGCTCGAGCCGCTCCATGCCTGCCTGGCCTTTCGCGCGGAAATCGCGCTTCATGGCCTGCTGCACCTCGCGGTCGGAAGGCTCCGCGAGCGCGAGCGGCGACAGGAGGAGCGCGGCGAGACCACCCAGGATCCATTTCCTCGTCATTGCATCCCCCTCAGCGCTTGGTGCCCGGGCCGCGGTAGGTCGCCCCTTTGGCCGTGACCGTCAGGAACATGTTCATCGCGTTCACCACTTCCGAGCCGAAGACCGGTTCGGGCGTGCGCATCTGCCGGTAGCAGTTGTTGATGCGCCACTGCATCGTCTTGAAAGTGCTGTTCGACACGCGGTAGGCCGGCCAGGTCGCCATCAGGGGGCGGGCCGCCTTCGGGTCGCTCAGCACCGGCAGCTCGGACATGCGGATGCGCTTGCCTTCGGTGCCGTGGCAGGAAGTGCACGAGAAATCCCACAGGCCGGTGCGCACGTAGAAGAGCTTCTTGCCCAGCTCGTAGGATTCCTTTTCCTTGGGGTGGGTCATCCCAGGGCTCAACTTGAAGCCGCGGCTTTCCCCGGCGACGTAGGCCGAGAGGTACTCCATCTCCGAGGGCTGGTTGGCGTTGCCGAAGGGCCGCTTGAGGGCCTCCTCCCGGCTACGCCCCTGCAGCGTCATCATGCAGTGCAGGATGCGCGTCTCGGTGTCCATGACGCGCCCGGCGTCCTTGAAGTAGCGCGGCAGCGCGGCATGCGCGCCTTTCAGCACGCCGGGCCCCTTGCCGAGATCGCATTGCTCGAGCGAGGCGTTCCTGGGGCCCTGCTTCTTCTTCCA
>MERP01000015.1:21405-23706 GCA_001772055.1 Betaproteobacteria bacterium RIFCSPLOWO2_12_FULL_68_19 | reverse complement strand
TACGGCCTGCTCGCCGGGGCGATGAAGGCCTAGCCGGATCAGTCGCCGGCGGGCTTGCGGCCGAGCAGCGCGCCGACGATGCCGCCGATGCTGCGGCGCTGGCGGTGCTGGATCACCGGCGCAGGGCGCGGCGCCGGGGCCGGCTGCGCCTGGCGCGGCTCCTCGACGTAGCGGGGCTCCTTGCGCATGAGAGCGCGCGCTTCGCGGATCTGCGCTTCGCGCTCCGAGCTGGCGGCGGAGGGTGCGGGAGCGCGCCTTTGCTGGCCGTTGTGCCGCTCGGGCCGGCGCTTCTGCTGCTGCTGCTGTTGTTGTTGCGGCCTGCGCTGCCGGTGCTGCTGCCCTCTGCGCGGCTCCTGCTGCGCCCGGCGCGGCTCGTGCTGCGGGGGGCGCGAGGAAGCGCTGCCCGGCTCGAAGCCGGCGATGACCTTCTGCTCCACCTTGCGGTTCATGAGCCGCTCGATCGCCGCGAGCAGCGTGCGCTCCTCGGCGCTCACCAGCGACACCGCCTCGCCCTCGGCGCCGGCGCGGCCGGTGCGGCCGATGCGGTGCACGTAGTCCTCGGCGACGTGCGGCATGTCGTAGTTGACGACGTGCGGCAGCGCCTCGATGTCCAGGCCGCGCGCCGCGATGTCGGTGGCGACCAGCACGCGCATCTCGCCGGCCTTGAACTGCTCCAGCGAGCGGGTGCGCGCGTTCTGGCTCTTGTTGCCGTGGATCGCGTCGGCCTCGACGCCTTCGCGCAGGAGCTGCTGCGCGAGGCGGTTGGCGCCGTGCTTGGTCTTGACGAACACCAGCACCTGGCGCCAGTCGTTCGACTTCACCAGGTGCGCGAGCAGCTCGCGCTTGCGAGCGGCGTCGACCGGGTGGGCGACCTGCGCCACCAGCTCCGCGGGGGTGTTGCGCCGCGCCACCTCGACGGTGACCGGGTCGTTCATGAAGGAGGCCGCGAGCTTGCGGATCTCCTCGGGGAAGGTGGCCGAGAAGAGCAGGTTCTGCCGCTTCGCCGGCAGCAGCGCGAGAATGCGCCGGATGTCGTGGATGAACCCCATGTCGAGCATGCGGTCGCCCTCGTCGAGCACCAGGATCTCCACCTGGCGCAGGTCGACGGTCTTCTGCTGCACGTGGTCGAGGAGGCGCCCGGGCGTGGCGACGAGGATGTCGACCCCGCGGCGCAGCGCATCGATCTGCGGCTGGATACCGACGCCGCCGTAGACGAGGGAAGACTTGAGCTGAACGAACTTCCCGTAGGTGCGGACGTCCTGCTCCACCTGCGCCGCGAGCTCGCGCGTCGGGGTGATGATCAGCGCGCGCACGGGGTGGCGCGCCGGGGAGTGGCTGGCGTTGGCCTTGGCCGAAAGCAGCTGCAGTATCGGCAGGGCGAAGCCCGCGGTCTTGCCGGTGCCGGTCTGCGCGGCGCCGAGCAGGTCGCGGCCTGCGAGCACCACGGGGATGGCCTGGGCCTGGATGGGGGTGGGATCGGTGTAGCCCTGCTCGCGCACGGCGCGCTGCAGCTCGGCCGAGAGGCCGAGTGTTGCGAACGACGTAGTAATGACTTTCTCCTAAGCTCGGCCTGAGAAGGGGAACCCTTCGACCGGTTCAGGCAGATGCTGTCTTAGGCTTTGTTATTCGGGGTCCAGGATGGACCGCTTGTTTGACGAACAACGACTGAAACGCTAACCGGATGTACGCGCAACAGAAACCTGGGACGTATTATACACGACGCAGCCCTTCCACGGAGCGCAACAGCCGGACCAGGGCCCGGGCGCCCTCCGGCGTGGCGTCCCAGGTCCTGAGCGCCGCCCGGATGACCGCCTGCTTCGCCTCGATGTCCGGCGTTTTCTTCTTAACGTACGGCTTGTACTCGAGCAGCTTCCTGACATTCGGCGAGACCCGGCGGAACTGGCCGCGCAGCAGCCGAGACACCTGGCTTTGATGGATGCCGGTGCGCGCCGCGATGTCCACGGTAGAGGCGCGCCGGCCGAGCGCCGCGAGGGAGCGCTTCGCCTGGGCGAGCTCGCCGGCCTGCCCTTTGACATCGCCTTGCATTTTGCATATTGTCCAGCATATGCAAAAAGAACTCAAGAACATCAAAGGGGTGCACTGATGGGCGTGCGTGAAGGCGGGGCGGTAGCGCAGGGCCAGGCCGACGCCGGGCGGCAGACGGCGGTGCTGTTCGCCGGCCTGGACGGCCGGGCCGATGTCGAGTTCGCGGACAGGGAGAAGCGCCTGCTCATCGACACGCTCGGGCAGGCGGTGGACCGCTCCGGCGGGCGCATCGTCATCCGCCGCGAGGGCGAGCTG
>MERP01000015.1:0-21317 GCA_001772055.1 Betaproteobacteria bacterium RIFCSPLOWO2_12_FULL_68_19 | reverse complement strand
CAGGGCGGATTCGGCGTGCGCATCGGCTTCCACAGCGGCCCGGTGAAGCAGCGCGGCGACGACATCTTCGGCGACACGGTGAACCTGGCGCTGCAGCTCGTCGACCGGGCGAAGAGCGGGCAGATCATCACTTCGGAGAGCACCGCCGCCAGCCTCAGCGCCGCGGTGCAGGAGCGGCTGCGGCCGCTGGGGCATATCGAGCCGAAAGGCAAGGCGAAACGGGTGCTGCTGGGCGAGCTCGTCTGGCGCAAGGGGCCGGACGATCCGGCGCCGTCCATCATCTCGGCGCCGCCGGTGGCGCGCGGCGCGCTGCGGCTGCAATACCGCAGCACGGTCATCGTGCGGCGGCGGGAAGGCGACGTCATCACCGTCGGCCGCGAGGACGGCTGCGACATCGTCATCGCCGGCCAGGCAAGCTCGCGCCGGCATTGCACCATCGAGCGGCGCAATGCGCGGTTCTTCCTCACCGACCACAGCACCAACGGCACCTTCATCGCGCCGGAGAAGCAGCCGGAAGCCGCAGTGCGCACCGCCACCGTCCTTCTTGGCGGCCGCGGCGCGATCGGCATCGGTCAGTCCTGCGTCGTCGCCTCGGACATCGTCGCGTACGCATGCGAGTGACCCAAGCGCATCACCCGGCCAGCACGCCGTTGAAGCGCATGCAGGGCCGGATGATCGAGGTGCCGATCCTGATCACGCTCGGGCTCGCCGGCATCGTCTGGCTGACGTCCGTCTCTCCGAGGCTCGGCCTCGCGGCGGCGGCGGTGGCGGCCGTCACGGTGATCGTCTTTTTCACCCGCGCCTGGATCGAGGTGCGCGGCCTGCGCCGGCAGTCGAGGCGGCTCCTCGAGCAGGCCGCCGCCGAGCACGGCCTGGAGCTCGGCATGCGCCAGAAGGGCAGGGTCGAGATCTACGGCGGGGTGCTCGGCCTCGACCGCTCCAGGCGCAAGCTCGCCTTCGCGAGTCCCAAGGCGGCGCTGGTGGCGGACTTCGATCGGGTGCGTTCGGTCGATGTCGGCCTTGCCCGGGCCCTGGGCCAGAGCGAGCCGAGCTGGTACTCGATCGATCTGCATGTCGACGGCCAGCAGGAGAGCCTCTCGGTCGCCACCCGCAGCCGGCGCCAGGCGAGGAAGTGGCTCGAGCAGCTCGGCGGCGCGCTCGGGGCGGAGCGGGTCAGGGAGGCGCGCGCCGAGCTGGACGGAGCCTCAAGCCGCTGAGCTCGTTGAAGGCCAGGGCGGCGAGCACCACCAGCCCGCCGAGCAGCGTGACGCGCGCCGGCTCCTCGCCCGCGCCGAGCCAGGCCCAGAGCGGCCCGAGCACCACCTCGAGCAGCCCGAGCAGCGCGATCTCGGGCGCGAGCAGCGTGCGGCTCGCGATCACGAGCAGCATGCACGGCAGCCCGAGCTGGAAGAACCCGAGGAAGGCGAGCAGGGCGAGGTCGCGCGCCGAAGCCTGGAGCGGCAGCGCGAGCGGCACGGCAACCAGGCAGGAGAGCGCCCCGCCCAGCATCACCGCCGGAACCAGGTCGAGCTTCGCCGCCGCAGCGCGCAGCGTCACGACGTTGACCGCCGTGGCGAGGGGAATGACGAGCGCCACCAGCATCCCGGCCACATGGGATTTTTCCACCGAGAAGCCGAACATCCAGGCGATGCCCGCCGCGGCCGCGCCCGCGGCCAGCCAGGTGCGCAGCGGCAGCGGGTCGCTGAGCACCATGCGCGCAAGGAGCGCGGTGAGCAGCGGGCTGACGCTCATCACCACCAGCGTATTGGCCGTGGTCGTGAGGGACAGCGCCACCACGAAGGCGGTGAACATCACCGCCCACATCGCGCCCGAGAGCAGCCCGGGCCAGCCCGCCGCCTTTGCTGCCTTCAGCGGAGATTTCTTCTCGATCAGGAGAAGCGAAAAGGCGACGAAGACAAAAGCGAACAGGCTGCGCCAGAACACCTGCTCGAAGGCGGCGGCGCGCTCGATATGGCGCGTGACGACGCCCGCGGTGCTCCACAGCACCGGCGCGACCAGCATCAGCATTACTGCCTTTGGGCGAGAAATTCTGAAAGCGCCTTGCAGGTGTGGCTGCCGCCGCGCGGCGTCTTCCCGGGCGGGCCCTGGAACACGATCCTGCCGCCGGCGCCGCCGCCCTCGGGCCCGAGGTCGAGGATCCAGTCGGCTTCGGCGATCACGTCGAGGTTGTGCTCGATCACCAGCACCGTGTTGCCGGCGTCGACCAGGCGGTGCAGCACGCGGATCAGCTTCTCCACGTCGGCCATGTGCAGGCCCACAGTGGGTTCGTCGAGCACGTAAAGGGTCTCAACGGCATTTGATTTTGAAAGCTCGTAAACGAGCTTGATGCGCTGCGCTTCGCCTCCCGACAGCGTCGGGCTCTGCTGGCCGAGCGTCAGGTAGCCCAGCCCCACGTCCTGCAGCAGGCGCAGGCAGCGGTGGATCGAGGGATGCGCGCTGAAGAACCCGAGCGCCTCGTCGACGCTCAGCGCCAGCACCTCGCCGATCGTCTTGCCGCGCAGCCGCACCGCCAGGGTGTCGGGATTGAAGCGCGCGCCGCCGCAGGCCTCGCAAGCCACCTTCACGTCCGGCAGGAACGACATCTCGATCTTCTTGATGCCCTGTCCCTCGCATTGCTCGCACCGGCCGCCCTTGGTGTTGAAGGAGAAGCGGCCCGCGCCCCAGCCGCGCATGCGCGCCTCGGCGGTGTCGGCGAAGAGCTTGCGGATCTGGTCCCAGAAGCCGACGTAAGTCGCGGGGCAGGAGCGCGGCGTCTTGCCGATCGGGGTCTGGTCGACCTCCAGCACGCGCTCGACCTTTCCCTTGATCGAGCGGCAGCCGACCGGCCGTCCCTCCTTCAGGCTCTCGTAGAGCACGTCGCGCGCGAGGGTGGACTTGCCCGATCCCGAGACGCCGGTGACCGCGACCAGCCTGCCGAGCGGGATGCGCGCGGTCAGCTTCTTGAGGTTGTGCAGGTTCGCTTTGTTCACCACAAGTTTTTTTGTTTTCCGGTTGATCGTTCTGCGAGGCTGCAGCGGATGCCTGAGCGGCTCCCTGAGGAAGCGCCCGGTAAGCGAGTCCGGGTGCTTCATCAGCTCCTCGGCGTCGCCCTCGGCGATCACGCGCCCGCCGAGCTTGCCGGCGCCGGGGCCGAGGTCGATCACGTGCTGCGCGCGCCGGATGGTGTCCTCGTCGTGCTCCACCACCACCAGCGAGTTGCCCTTGCGCTCGAGCTTCTCCAGCACGTCGAGCAGGATGCGGTTGTCGCGGTGGTGCAGGCCGATGGTCGGCTCGTCCAGGATGTAGCACACGCCGCGCAGGTTCGAGCCGAGCTGGGCGGCGAGCCGGATGCGCTGCGCCTCGCCGCCGGAGAGCGTCGGCGCCGAGCGCTCGAGCGTCAGGTAGCCCAGGCCCACGTCCTCGAGAAAGCCCAGGCGCGAGCGCAGCTCGGGAAGCAGGTCGCGCGCGATCTCCGCCTCCCGGCCTTTTAAAGCAACATCGGCGAATAGGCGTTTCAGGCTTTGTATCGGTAAAGCGGCGTAGTCCGCAATGCTCTTCTGGCGCCAGCGCACGGCGAGCGCCTCCTTGTTGAGGCGCTGGCCTTCGCACTCGGGGCAGGCCTGGTCGACTTCCAGCCACTCGATCCAGGAGTCGAGCACGTGGTCCTCGGCGCCGGTGCGCGCGCGCTCGTCCGTCCATTCCACCTCGTCGATTGCGAGGCCGGTGCCGTAGCAGGCCGGGCACCAGCCGTGCTTGGAGTTGTAGGAGAAGAGCCGCGGGTCGAGCTCGGGGAAGCTGCGCCCGCAGGAGCGGCAGGCGCGCTTGGTGGAGAACACCTGGATCTTTTTCCCGGTCTGGACGTGCGCCACGCCCTTGCCGAACTCGAGCGCGGTGCGCAGGGTCTTCCTTAGAGAAGGTTCTGCTTTTGGAGAGACGGAAACATATCCCACCGGCAGCTCGATGCTGTGCTCCTTGAAGCGGTCGATGCGCGGGAAAGGGCGCACCGGCAGGAGCTTGCCGTCGACCCGCAGCTGCGAGTAGCCCTTCGACGCCGCCCACTTCGCGAGGTCGGTGTACACGCCTTTGCGGTTCACCACCAGCGGCGCGAGCATGACGACGGTCTCGCCGCGGTACTCGCGCGCGAGCCGCGCGACGATCGCGTCCTCGCTCTGCGGCTCGATCGGCAGCTCGCAGTCCGGGCAGTGCTGGAGCCCGAGCTTGACGAACAGCAGGCGCAGGAAGTGGTGCACCTCGGTGAGCGTGCCGACGGTGGACTTGCGCCCGCCGCGGCTGGTGCGCTGCTCGATCGCCACGGTGGGCGGGATGCCGAAGATCGCGTCGACGTCGGGCCGCGCCGCGGCCTGCACGAACTGCCTCGCGTAGGCGTTGAGCGATTCCAGATACCTGCGCTGGCCCTCGGCGAACAGGATGTCGAAGGCGAGCGTCGACTTGCCCGAGCCCGAGACGCCGGTGACCACCGTGAAGCGCCCGCGCGGGATCTCGACGTCGATGTTCTTGAGGTTGTGCTCGCGCGCGTTGTGGATTCGTATCGCATTCGAAAAAGCGGGAACAGGTGCCGTCTTTTCTTCGTGTTTTGTCTTGAAAGCCTGTTCGTATTCCCGCAGCGCCTTGCCGGTATGCGACGTGGCGTGCGCCATGACCTGCTGCGGCGTTCCCTCGCACACCAGCTCGCCGCCGGCCTCGCCGCCCTCGGGGCCGAGGTCGAGCACCCAGTCCGAGGAGCGGATCACGTCGAGGTTGTGCTCGATCACCACCAGCGAGTGGCCCGCGGCGAGGAGCTGGCGGAACGCCCCGAGCAGCTTGCCGACGTCGTCGAAGTGCAGCCCGGTAGTGGGCTCGTCGAACAGGAACAGGATGGGGTCGGACCCCGCCTTGGCTTCGGCGAGGTAGCCGGCGAGCTTCAGGCGCTGCGCCTCGCCGCCGGAGAGCGTCGGCACCGGCTGGCCGAGCTTCAGGTACTCGAGCCCGACGTCGACCAGCGGCTTCAGGCGCCGGCGCGCTTCCTCGTGCTGGGAGAAGAACGCGGCGGCTTCGGCGACGGTCATGTCCAGGACGTCGGCGATGGATCGATTGTGAAAAACAATCTCCAGGACTTCCTCTCTGAAGCGCCGGCCGTCGCACTCGGGACAGCGCAGGTACACGTCGGAGAGGAACTGCATCTCGACGTGCTCGAAGCCGTTGCCGCCGCAGCCCGGGCAGCGGCCGTTGCCGGAGTTGAAGCTGAAAGTGCCCGCGGTATAAGCCCGCTCTCTTGCAGCAGGAAGCTTCGAGAAGATGTCGCGGATGCAGTCGAAGGCGCCGACGTAGCTGGCCGGGTTCGAGCGCGTGGTGCGGCCGATCGGCTTCTGGTCGACCATCACCACCGCGCTCACCTGCTCGGCGCCGCGCAGCTCGCGGTGCGCGCCGGGCGCCTCGGTCGGCCTGCCCTTCGCCTTGAGCAGCGCCGCGTGCAGCACGTCCTGCACCAGCGTGGACTTGCCCGAGCCCGAGACGCCGGTGACGCACACCAGGCGCTCGAGCGGGATGCGCACGTCGAGGCTCTTCAGGTTGTGCTCGGCCGCGCCGCCGAGAAACAGATGCTTTTCCGAAACGGGCCTTGCCTCGGTGATGCCTGCGCGTTTCCTGCCCGACAGGTACTCGCCGGTCAGCGTGCCTTCCTTCTTCAGCTTCTCGGGCGCGCCGAAGAACACGATCTCGCCGCCGCGCTCGCCGGGCCCGGGCCCCATGTCGAGGATGCGGTCGGCGGCGAACATGATCTGCGGGTCGTGCTCGACCACCACCAGCGTGTTGCCGGCGTCGCGCAGGCGCTTCATCACCTCGATCACCCGCCCCATGTCGCGCGGGTGCAGGCCGATCGAGGGCTCGTCGAGCACGAACAGCGTGTTGACGAGCGAGGTGCCGAGCGCGGTGGTGAGGTTGATGCGCTGCACCTCGCCGCCCGAGAGCGTGCGCGACTGGCGGTCGAGCGTCAGGTAGCCCAGGCCGACTTCGCACAGGTACGTGAGCCGGGTCCGGATCTCGCTGAGGACGAGCTGAATGGCCTCATTCTCAGATTTCAGTTCTGTAAAGAACATCTTCGTCCGCTCGATCGGCAGCAGCACCAGGTCGTGGATCGTGCGCCCGTCGAGCTTCCAGGCGAGCGCGTCGGGTTTGAGCCGCGTCCCGCCGCAGGCGGCGCACTCGGTGTAGGCGCGGTACTTGGAGAGCAGGACCCGGATGTGCATCTTGTAGGCCTTGGTCTCGAGCCACTTGAAGAAGCGGCGCACGCCGTACCAGGTGCCGGGCCAGGACTTGCGCCAGCTCTGCCACTGCGGCTCGCCCTCCAGGACCCAGTTCCTCTGAGCGGCGTCGAGGTCCCTGAAGGGGGTATCCAGAGGAATGCCTCTTTTCTTCGCGTACTTCGCCAGGTCGTCCTGGCATTCCTTGAAGCTCGCGGTCTGCCAGGGACGCACCGCGCCTTCGCGCAGCGTCTTCGACTCGTCGGGCACCACCAGGCCGAAGTCGACGCCGATCACCCGCCCGAAGCCGCGGCAGGTATCGCAAGCGCCGAGCGGCGAGTTGAACGAGAACATCGCCGGGGTGGGCTCGGAATAGTGGATGTCGCAGTCGGGGCAGTGCAGGTCGGCGGAAAACCTGAAAACAGGGACAGACCACGTTTTCCCGGAACCCCCCGCTCGCGAGCTCGCTTCCCCCCTTGTCAGGGGGGCGGCGGAATCTTCCGCCACGGAAAACGTGGTCTGTCCCTGATTTTCGGGGTAGATGTTCACGCGTCCTTGCCCGAACCTCAGCGCCGACTCCAGGGCCTCGGTGACGCGCGCACGCTCGGCCGGCATGCGGATGCGGTCCTGCACCACCTCGAGCAGGGTCTTCGAGCGCGAGTGCAGGCGCGTGTAGCCCTGGCGCTGCAGCAGCTCCTCGATCTCCTTCTCGCTGAAGTTCTTCGGGATCGGGACGGGGAAGGTAATACTGATCCGCTCCGGAGAATTCTTCTCGAGAAAGGCGTAAATGCTTTGCGGCGTGTCCCTGACCACCGGCTTGCCGCAGCCGCGGCAGAAGAGCTTCGCGCCGCGCGCGAAGATCAGCTTGAGGTGGTCGTTGAGCTCGGTCATGGTGCCGACCGTGGAGCGCGAGGTGCGCACCGGGTTGGTCTGGTCGATGGCGATGGCCGGCGGGATGCCCTCGACCGCGTCGACCTGGGGCTTGTCCATGCGCTCCAGGAACTGCCGGGCGTAAGGGCTGAACGTCTCGACGTAGCGCCGCTGCCCCTCGGCGTACAGGGTGTCGAAGACGAGCGAGGACTTGCCTGAGCCCGAAACGCCGCTCACCACGACCAGCTCGCCGGTCGGGATCGCTAGGCTGAGGTTTTTTAGGTTGTTCTGGCGGGCGCCACGGATGACAATGGCATCGCCTGGGAGTTGCTCATGCTTCACTGCACAAGATTTTATCTTGCTCTTGCTTCGCTATGGCTCGGGATCGCGCAAGCGCAGCCCGCGCCGGTCGTCGTGGTGCCCCTCGAAGGCGCGATCGGCCCGGCAAGCGCGGATTTCGTGGGACGGGCGATCAAGCGCGCGGCGCGCGAGAAGGCGCAGCTCGTGGTAGTGCGCATGGACACGCCCGGCGGCCTCGACACCTCGATGCGCGAGCTGATCAAGACCATCCTCGCCTCGCCGGTGCCGGTGGCGAGCTTCGTCGCCCCGGGCGGCTCGCGCGCGGCGAGCGCGGGCACGTTCATCCTGTACGCGAGCCATGTCGCGGCGATGGCGCCCGCAACGAATCTGGGTGCGGCCTCGCCGGTGTCCATCGGCGCGCCGAGCACGCCCCAGCAGAAGGACGACAAGAAGGGCAGGGGTGCCGACGCCGGCGATACGATGACGCGCAAGGTGACGAACGACGCGGTCGCCTACATCCGCGGCCTGGCGGAGATGCGGGGCAGGAACGCCGACTGGGCCGAGAGGGCGGTACGCGAAGCGGTGAGCCTGTCGTCGGAGCAGGCGCTCAAGCTGAAGGTGATCGACGTCGTGGCGGCCGACGTGCCGGAGCTGCTCAGGAAGCTCGAGGGCCGCAAGCTCAAGGCGGCCGGGGAAAACCTCCAGCTCCACACGTCAGGCGCACCGGTCACCCAGGTCGAGGTCGACTGGCGCACCAGGATCCTCGCCGCGATCACCAACCCGAGCATCGCCTACATCCTGATCCTGGTCGGCATCTACGCGCTGATCTTCGAGTTCATGAACCCGGGGCTGATCCTGCCCGGGGTGGTGGGCGCGATCTGCCTGCTGATCGCGCTGTACGCCTTCCACCTGCTGCCGGTGAACTACGCCGGCCTCGCGCTGATCGGGCTGGGCATCGCCTTCATGGTCGCGGAAGCGTTCCTGCCGTCCTTCGGCGCGCTCGGCGCCGGCGGCCTGATCGCCTTCGTGATCGGCTCGATCATCCTGATCCCCGACACCGACCTGCCGGGCTTCGAGATCCCCTACACGCTGATCGGCGGCGTCGCCGCGGCGAGCGCCGCGTTCCTCTTCTTCGTGGTCGGCATGGCGGTGCGCAACCGCGTGCGCCCGGTGGTGAGCGGCCGCGAATACCTGATCGGCGCCTCGGCCGTGGCGCTCGAGGATTTCGAGCGCGAAGGCTGGGCGCGCGTGCAGGGCGAGACCTGGCGCGTGCGCAGCCCGCAGCCGGTGCGCCAGGGCCAGGCGCTGCGCGTCACCGCAATACAGGGGCTCACCCTTACCGTGGAGGTCGACCGATGATGAACTTCGTCCTGGGCGCGATCGTGATCGTCGTGATCCTGATCGCGCTTTCCATCAAGATCCTGCGCGAGTACGAGCGCGCGGTGGTGTTCTTCCTCGGCCGCTTCCAGCGCGTGTTCGGCCCCGGCCTGATCGTCATCATCCCCGGCATCCAGCAGATGGTGCGCGTCGACCTTCGCACCCGGGTATTCGACGTGCCCCCGCAGGACGTGATCACGCGCGACAACGTGTCGGTCAAGGTGAATGCGGTGGTGTACCTGCGGGTCGTCGACCCGCAGCTCGCGATCATCCAGGTGGCCAACTTCGTCGAGGCGACCAGCCAGCTGTCGCAGACGACCCTGCGCGCGATCCTGGGCAAGCACGAGCTCGACCAGCTGCTCGCCGAGCGCGAGAAGCTCAACGTCGACATCCAGACCGTGCTCGACGCGCAGACCGATGCCTGGGGCATCAAGGTATCGAATGTCGAGATCAAGCACGTGGATCTCAACGAGACCATGGTGCGCGCCATCGCGCGCCAGGCCGAGGCCGAGCGCGAGCGCCGCGCCAAGGTGATCCACGCCGAGGGCGAGCTGCAGGCCTCCGAGAAGCTGCTGCAGGCGGCGCAGATGCTCGCGCAGAAGGCAGAGGCGATGCAGCTGCGCTACCTGCAGACGCTCACGCAGATCGCCGGCGACAAGAGCACGACCATCGTCTTCCCGGTGCCGCTGGACATCATCGGCCCGATCCTCGAGGCCGCGGGCCGGATCAAGTCCTCGGGCTGACCGACAGGTTGCGCATCAGCGCGCCGCAGTGCGCGCAGTGGACGGCGCCGCACTCGGCCAGCCTGAACTCGTCCGCATCGCAGCGCGTGCAGTAGTAGCGCGGCCCGTCCGCGGGCAGCGCGGGCGCGGGGCCGGCGCCTTTGCGGCGCCTGCGGTAAGCCGCCAGCCGGACGACGTTCTCCATCACCGCATTGGAACCGATCTTGCGCCCGCGCAGTTCGCGGCCGATATGAGCCGGAGGAACCAGCGGGGCGGCGCGATTCAGGCCGAGAGCGCGACCCCCAGCGCGGCGCGCATGCGCTCGTAGTGCGACCCGGGCCAGTACACCCGGCCGCAGCCCGCGCAGCGGGAGAAGGCTTCGTTCATCGCCAGGACCTTCTCCGGCACGCGCGCGGCAACGGCCGCCTTGTCGACCGGCGCGAGCGGCAGATTGCAGCGCAGGCAGAGCGTGAACGGACGCGCGCGGCGCGCGAGCCCGAAGCGCGCCGCCACCTCGCGCAGCTGCGCCTGCGGCTTGAGCGCGCGCACGTAGCAGCCGCGCGCGATGTCGCGGCATTTCAGCAGCTCCCGGTCGCGCGACAGCACGATGCGGCCTTCTTCCGCGGCGAGGCGCCGGATCCCGTCGTCGTGCAGCGCCTGGTCGTGCAGCGTGTCGAAGCCGAGCATGCGCAGGAAGCGCGCCAGCCCGCCGAGATGCGCATCCGCAAGGAAGAGCAGATCGGGGTCAGACCCCGATTCGATTTCCACCGGATAGATCTCTACTACGTCTCCTTCCCGCACGGTGCGCTGCAGCGTCGCCGGCGCGCCGTTCACCGTCAGGCGCCCGGCCTCGGTATGCGGCACTCCGAGCGCCTCGATGGCGTTCTTCAGGCTGGCGGCGCGCGCGCACTGGTAGGAGAAGGCCTGGCCGCGGTATTCGCGCTTCAGGAAGGCCGAGAGCGGCTCGTGGAAGCGGAAGCGGGCGGTGGTCATCACCCCACGGCGTAGACGGTGGACGCGCGGTCTAAGGAGCGAACATGGCCAGGGATACGGTGACCATGCCCAGATTCAACGCCGCCACCACTATCCATCCCCACAGAAGAAAACCCGTCCCGCTGTCGTCGTCGATTTCTGCAGTCATTTTTGCCATATGCGGTCCTTAGCCAAACTGGATCGGCCGGTTGCCCATTATTCCAAAAGCACCGGCTGTAAAAAGCAGCACCACCAGAACGAAGATGATTCCGGGTATCAGGGCCGTCGGCGTGTAGACGAACTCCCGGGTCCGGGGCAGCGCGAGCGTCGCCAGGCCGCTGCCCGATTCGGACGCCGGCTTCCTGCCGGCGAACATGGTCATCCCGATGACCGCGAAGAACAGAGCGCCGGCGAGCAAGCTGAGCGTACCCCCGATCCCCATGGTCACGTTCATCAGCGCCTGCCAGGACTCGGGAGCCGCGCCGCCAAAGCCGATGTCCGCGGTGCGCCGCGGAACACCGGCATAGCCGGCCAGGGTGCCCGCCCATGCGAAGACCAGCAATGCAACGCTGAGCAGGTAAGGCTGTATGCGGGCAAGTCTCGGGCCCCAGAGATCCCGCTTCATGCAGATCGTCACTGCGTAATAGATGATCCCCATGTAGATCAGGCTGGCGGCGCCTACGACCATCGGATGGATGTAGGCCGGCACGGCGAAGGTCCCGTGCAGCACGGAGGCCGTCTGCTCCTGAAGAAGCACGGCAGTCAGGCCGCCGGCGATGCCGAAAGTCGTCATGCCCATGATCAGGGAGGCGAAGGCCGGATTCTTCCAGGGCAGATGCCTTATCCAGCCGAACAGCCCGTGCCCGGCCGACCTCATGCCGGCCTCCATCATGCCGGTGATGATGAACATGTGAAGCAGGGACGGTATCCATACCAGCAGGGAAAGCGCCGAGCCGATGATCTTGGTGCCCTCCGTGATGGAAGGATCGGCCATCAGGTGATACACGAAGGTCGGCGGCACCACCGCCGGGTACATCAGGAACAGGCCTTTCGCCACCGTCTCGCGATAGATCGAGCCGGCACCGGTGGTGAGCTCCACCAGCACGTAGGCGGCGGCGATCATCGCCATCGCCGGGATGTAGTGGATGATGTGGAACATCACGTGGTAGGTCAGCCTGAAGTTCAGCGCGAACTCCCTGGCATCGGTGCTTATCCGGCCCATGGACCACAGGAAGGCGGGGATATAGAGGAAAAAGGCGGTGAGCACGATGGAAAATATCAGCGGCACCGCGCAGACGGCGGCGAAAGTGCTGATGTGCATCTCGCCGAGCATCGTCTTCCACGCCTGGAGCGAGCTCTTTCTCTCCACCCAGGTGAACACCGTCGCCAGGAAATCGAAACTGATCAGGAAGGCACCGGCAGCCACGAACAGGTAGCCCAGGTAGATCAGCGGAGTCGCCGGAAAGGATTCAGCCAGGGGCGGGAAGGCGGTATACAGCACGTCGGCGCCGGCAAAGACCCCGACCATGTTGACGACCAGCCCGGCGGCGGTAAAGGCGAAAGCCAGCCAGCCCAGCTTGAGGCTCCACAACCGTCCTCCGTGGCGCAACGCGATAGCCCCGGCGATCAGCAGGGCCGCCTGAATGAAAGCGAACCAGTAGACGAAGCCAAGGATCGAGTGCGCGGTCAGCATCCGGTAATACAGCTCCCCGTTGGCAAGGCCCAAAGCCGGTGTCTTGATCACCACCAGCACGGCGGCCAGGGCAAAGGCGCCTGCCAGGGACAGCAACCCGGCGATGCCGTAGGCGGCCATGAGCTTCTGGTCGGCGGGATGGCTTGCCGCTATCTGCTGCGCGAGAGACGGGCGCTGCGCTCTGTTATTTGCCATGTTGTTCACCATGTTCGTGACCCTTCGTTTCGACGCTGCTTTTCTCGTGATGCTCTTTGTCTTCAGCCTCCTCGACGATGACGGCGAAGTACATGTAGTCATGTCCGATGCCGCAGTATTCATTGCAGACCACGAGGTACTTGCCGGGCTTCGCCGGCTTGAGCTTCAGGGCGGTCACCATTTTCGGCATGACCACGGCGTTGTAGCTCGTATTGCCCATCTGAACGGAAAAAGCGTGAACCACATCCGTGGATAACATCTGCAGCTCGTACTGTTTCCCGGCCGCCAGGCGTATGGTGCTGGGCGTGAAGGTGTACTGCGTCGCCATGACATAGATCGGTTCGCCGTGCGCGGCGCGCACGGAGCCGTCCGGCAGCTGGCGCTCCTTCATGAAGCGCGCCGTCTTCTCTTCGAATTCGGCGGCCGTCACCATTTCTCCGCCGCCGTGGGAATGGCCGCCGCCTTCCTTGGGAAACATCACCCCGTAAGCCGCCCACATCGGAATGATCAGCAATACCGAGAAGGCAATGACAACAGCCGCCAGCAGGTAAGAGTGCGATTTCATGAAGCCTCGCGTAACTAACTATGTCGCCCGCGCCTCAGCCGGCGCGAGAACCAGCGTTCACAGGTGCGCAATGCGCACTCACCATCATCGATCGGGTAGAGGGACGAGCGCCGGCCGCAGCGGCCGAAGCTCAGGCAACGGCTAAAGGAGGGCGTTCAGGGGATTCTGGAGCGAAGCTGGTGAAGCAGGACAGAGCAAAGGGCGCGCGCTCGGCGGCAAGCCCCGCGCCGTGCGCAAACCAGAAGCGCGCGATCAAGGCGGGCGTGCCGTAGCAGGAGCCGGCAAAGAGGCAGCAACTCGCCGTGTCGTCAGAGGGGAAAGCTGCGGTGTGCTCCCCGGCGGCATCGCCTTGCTGACCGCTGTGCGCGTGCACGAGCGTCGCCGGCGCACCATGCCCGTCGTCGAGGGTATGCGTGACCAGCGTCGCAAGGCCCTGCAGCGGCACGGCGGCGATCAGCAGCAGCGCCAGGAATCGCTTCATTGCAGCTTTCCCATGGATGCAAGCTTGCCGGCGAGCGGCGCCCGGCGTTTGACCCAGATCAAAGGGCTGCGGGGCGCGATGATAAGATGCGCGCTCCCATGACGTCCGAGCGCCGCGCGGCGAGCGAACTGCAGGCGAAGCTGCGCAGCGGCGAGTTCGTCGTCACCGCCGAGATCACGCCGCCGGTCTCGACCGATCCCGCGGAGTTCCTGCGCCGCGCGCTGCCGCTCAAGGGCCTCGCCACCGCGGTGAACGTCACCGACGGCGCGGGCGCGAAGGTGCACCTCTCGGGCCTCGCCGCGGCGCACTTTCTCGTGCAGAGCGGCATCGAGCCGATCTTCCAGATCACCTGCCGCGACCGCAACCGCCTCGCGCTGCAGGCCGATCTGCTCGGCGCGGCCTCGCTCGGCATCCACAACATCCTGGTGCTCGCGGGCGACGATCCCAAGCTCGGCGACCAGCCGCAGGCGAAGCCGGTCTACGACCTCGACAGCCGCGGCCTGATCGCGATGGCGCACGAGATGAGAACCCGGGGAAAGCTCCCCTCCGGGACCGAGATCCAGGGGAAATTCAACCTCGTCATCGGCGCGGCCGAGCTGCCGGTGGATCCGCAGCCGGGCTGGGAGCCCAAGGGGCTCGCGGCGAAGATCGCCGCGGGCGCGGACTTCGTGCAGACGCAGTTCTGCATGGACCTCGAGGTGGTGCGGCGCTATGCCGCCAGGCTGCTCGAGCGCGCGATCAAGCTGCCGATCCTGATCGGCGTGGCGCCGATTCCCTCCGCGCGCTCGGCGCGCTGGATGCGCGACAAGCTCTACGGCACGCGCATTCCCGACGAGTACGTGCTGCGTCTCGAGAAAGCGACGGACCCGAGGCGAGAAGGCAGGAAGATCTGCGTCGAGGTGCTGCAGGGACTGGCGGAGATTCCCGGCATCGCCGGCGCGCACGTCATGGCGCCGATGAACTTCGCCGAGATCCCGGCCACCATCGAGCAGTCCGGGGTGCTCGGCAGGAAGCGCAGGGCCGCCGCCTAGCCTCCGGGCTGCGCGAGCGCGACCGGGTCGCTCGCGGGGAAGGTCGCCTCGAGCGCCTGGTCGAGCAGCTCCTCGACATGGCTGTCGCTGCGGCGCACGAGCAGCGCGAGGACCTCGGGCTTCTCGAGGATCACCGCGACCTGCACGGCGTCCCTGCCGTCGCGGTTACGGATGCGGGGGTCGGCGCCCGCGGCAAGCAGGCGCTTCACCTCGCGCACGTCGCCGCTGAGGACCGCGCTGTGGAGCAGCGTGTTTCCGAAAGGACCCTGGTAGTTCGGCTCGCGGATGGTCATGGCCTCGATGGTGCAGCACGTTTATGGCAATTTAGTGAAAGCGCCGCGCGTCCGCAATGTGGCCTGAGCCCGACATTGCTATATTCGGCCTGTGAAACTGCCGCGCGAGCGAGTCCCCTATTCCGCGATCGTGGACCGGCCGCGGCTCGAGCTGCCGGGCGGCGCACGGCTCGCGGTGTGGACCATCGTCAACGTCGAGGAGTGGTCGATCGAGCGGCCGATGCCGCGCACCGTGCTCCCTCCGCCGCAGGGTCAGCCGCTGCTTCCGGACCTGCCCAACTGGGCCTGGCACGAGTACGGCATGAGGGTCGGGTTCTGGCGCTTCATTGAAGTCCTCAATAAATATGGAGTGAAGGGCACGCTCGCCATCAACGGCTCGGTGTGCAAGAGCTACCCGCGAGTCGCCAGGGCGGCGCTGGAGGCCGGCTGGGAGTTCATGGGCCACGGCTACGTGCAGCGCCCGATGCACCACCTCGAGGATCAGAAAAAAGAAATAAGTGAAACCATCAAGGCGATCCGCGAGCTCACCGGCAGGGCCCCGCGCGGCTGGGAGAGCCCGGGGCTCACCGAGACCTACGACACCATCGACTGGCTCGCCGAGGCGGGCATCGAGTACGTCGCCGACTGGGTGCTCGACGACCAGCCCTGCATGATCCGCACCTCGAGCCGCCCGGTGGTGTCGGTGCCGTACACGGTGGAGATGAACGACATCGCGATGATGGTGCTGCAGAGCCACCCTTCGTCGGAATGGCTGCGGCGCGGCATCGACCAGTTCGACCGGCTCTACGCGGAAGGGGAGAGCAGCGCGCGCGTGATGGCGATCAGCATCCATCCGTACATCACCGGCGTGCCGCACCGCATCGGCTACCTGGAGCGGCTTTACGAGTACATCGGGCAGCGCCCGGGCGTGCTGATGTGGACAGGGGAGCAGATCCTTGACTGGTATACCGACGCACAAAGAGCTCTGGGGCCGCGCTGAAGAGCTGCTGCCGGCCCTGAGGGAGAGGGCCGCGCGCTGCGAGGAGCTGCGCCGCATCCCCGACGAGACGCTGCGCGACTTCCACGACGCGCAGCTGCTGCGCATCCACCAGCCGCGCCGCGTCGGCGGCGCCGAGCTCGAGTTCGCCGCGGTGGTCGAGTTCGGCGCGCTGCTCGCGCGCGCCTGCGCCTCGAGCGCGTGGAACTTCATCAATTTCCTCTCGCACCACCTGATGCTGGGCATGTTCCCGCCGCAGGCGCAGGACGAGATCTGGGGCGCCTCGCCCGACGTGCTGATCGCCTCGTCGTTCGTGTTCCCGGCGGGAAGGGCGCGCAAGGTGGCCGACGGCTACGTCATCTCGGGCCGCTGGCCGTTCTCGAGCGGCGTCGACCCGAGCGAATGGAACATGCTCGCCGGCCTGGCGCGGCTCGACGACAACGCGCCGCCCGAGCAGCGCGTGTTCCTGCTGCACCGCTCTCAGTACCAGGTGATCGACACCTGGTTCGCCGGCGGCCTGCGCGGCACCGGCAGCAAGGACGTCGAGGTGGCCGAGCAGTTCGTCCCCGAGCACCTGACGCTCTCGGTCGCCGACACCAAGGGCGGCCCCACCCCGGGCAGCGCGCTGAACCCGGGGCCGCTCTACCGGATGCCGGTGTTCGCGCTCTTCCCCTACATGCTCTCGGGAGTGGCGCTGGGCATTGCCGAAGGCCTCGTCGAAGCCTTCCTGGAAAGAAGCGTCTCTTCGGTCGGGCGCATGACCGGCGCCCGGATCGCCGAGATCCAGAGCACCCAGATCCGGCTCGGCGAGGCCACCGCCTACGCGCGCGCCTCGCGCCTGGCGCAGCTCGAGAATTGCAGGGACGCCCAGCGCAAGATCGAAAGAAACGAAGTCCCGGACATGAAAACCAAGGTCCGTTACCGGCTCGAAGGCGCCTACTCGGTCGAGTGGGCGGTGCGCGCCGTGGACCTGATGTTCGGCCTCGCCGGCGCGTCGGGGCTGTACGAATCGGGCCACGCCGCGCGCGCGTTCCGCGACGCGCACGCGGTCAGGCAGCATTTCTCCTTCAACACCGACATCGCCGGCACCACCTACGGCCGCGTCGCGCTCGGACTGCCCGGCGACAATCCCACGCTGTAAGGAAGGTCGGGTCCGAAAGCTGCTTGCCTTCCCCGGAACAAGAACGCCAATTTCCTCAACGTTCCGGAAAGGAGTACAGGCATGAAACTTCGTACCATTGTTGCGGCGACCAGCGCGGCGCTGTTCTCGCTGGGCGCAATCGCCGGCGGCGAAGACAAGCAGTCCCAGTCTCAGCAGTCCCAGCCGTCCTCCAGCGCGGCGAGCGGCTCGACCTCGGGCCAGCAGTCGCAGAAGCAGGCGCAGCGCTCCGACATCGTGAAGCAGGCGCAGCAGAAGCTTTCCGCTGCCGGGCACGATGTCGGCAAGCCCGACGGGATCCTCGGGCCGCAGACGCAGAAAGGCCTGAAGGAGTTCCAGCAGTCCAAGGGCCTCGAGCCGAGCGGACAGCTGAACAAGGAAACCCTCGCGGCGCTCGGCGTGAGCGCGGAAGTGACGACCGGCTCGGCCGCGACCGGCGCGTCGAGCTCCGGCCAGGCCCAGTCCTCGGGCTCGGCGGGCGCTTCCACCGGCCAGAAGTCCAAGTACTAGCCCGCACGGCGGGTTCGATCGCAGGCGGAGAGCGGGGGCGCTCTCCGCCTTTTTTTTGGCACAATGTTTGCTGGAGAGCACGGGTGACGGGCGGACAGGACCACGACGTCGAGTCGTTGCTGAAAGGCGAGGAGCGCGCGCGCCTGCCGCTCGCGCGCCAGGTGCTGCTCTACCTCGACCCTTTCGCGCTGTTCATGGACGCCTCGCGCGGCCCGCGCCACTCGCGCGAGCGCGCGCTGCGCTACAACCGCTCGATGCGCTGGATGCTGGTGCCTTACCTGCGGCGCTGGGCGCTGATCGCGGCCTCGCTGCTGCTGGGCATCGTGCCCACCGAGGCGATGGCGGCGCAAAGCCCGGTCTTCATCATCCCGACCGCGGCCATCGCCCTCGGTTGCTGCATCGCGCTCACGGTCACCGCGCTCACCGGCGCGGTCTATCTCTTGCTGGGATCCTCAGGCAGCAACCACAACTGAGGAGAGATCCATGCGAGTGAGCGAAGCGATGAGCCGCGAAGTGCGCCTTGCGAACCCCCGCCAGAGCATCCGCGAAGTGGCGAAGATCATGGCCGAGATCGACGCCGGCGCGATGCCGGTGAGCGAGAACGACAGGCTGGTCGGGATGATCACCGACCGCGACATCGCGATCCGCGCGGTGGCGCTGGGCAAGGGACCGGACACGCCGGTGGGCGAGGTGATGAGCTCCGAGCAGGTCCTGTATTGCTATGAGGACGAGGACCTGAACCACGTGGCGAAGAACATGGGCGAGGAACGGGTGCGCCGCCTGCCGGTGGTGAACCGCGACAAGCGCCTGGTCGGCATCGTCTCGCTCGGCGACGTCGCGACGAGCGAGAAGGGCGCCGCCGCCAAGGCGGTGAGCGGCGTGTCGAAGCACGGTGGCCCGCATAGCCAGAGCGCGCGGATATAGGAGCCGCGGTTCGCGGCTGACACGCTCCGCAGCCTCGCTCGCGCTCGCGGCGGCGCTCGCCGCCTGCGCCACTTCGCCGCCGGACGTCGCCAAGGCGAAGCAGTCCTGGCAGGGCGCGGCCTACGACGACGTGGTGCTGGCGTGGGGCGCTCCCGCGCGCAGCACCACGCTTTCCGACGGGCGCAAGGCCCACACCTGGGTGAACGAGGTCAACCGCTCGCGCGGGGAGTTCTACCCGTCGGTGGGCATTTTCGGCGGCAGCGGCAACGTCGGCGTCGGGGTCGGCGTCGGCACCAGCTATCCCTTCGGCCGCGAGCTGATGCGCTGCGAGCGCACGCTCGTGCTCGGCGAGGGGCGCGTCGCCGAGCAGACCTGGACCGGCCCCGACGAGTACTGCGAGACCTTCAGGAAGCGCTGACCGAAATCAGGGACAGACCACGTTTTTCCGGCGCAGGGGGTCGGCATCCCTAGTCGCACCGAACCGTCATCCCGCCGTCGACCACGATCTCGGTGCCTTCCTGCGCGAAGCGCACCGCGATGGCGCGCCCGTTTCCCCATCCCGGGCCGACGCTTCCCGCGCCCGAGACGATCGCCACCTTGCCTTCGAGGCGCAGGCTCATGGAAGTATCAAGAAAACGTGGTCTGTCCCTGGTTTCATCGCTGGAAGCCGATTTTTTTCAGAAGCGCTTCGCGCCTGACGAGCCACCAGCCGTACTGCACCGGCCAGCGCTCGAACCCGGGGTCGGCGCCGAGCGCGGCGGCGGCGTGCAGCGGCCAGTTCGGGTCCCAGAGCGCCTCGCGCCCGACCGCGATCAGGTCGGCGCGCCCGGCGGCGAGCGCCTCCTCGGCCTGCTGCGCCGTGAGGATCAGCCCCACGGCCATGGTCATCACGCCGGCTTCCTTCCTGATCCTTTCCGCGAAAGGCAGCTGGAAGCCGGGCACGCGCGGCAGCAGCACGCGCGTCGCGGCGGTGGCCGAGCCGAGGATGCCGCCGGAGGAGCAATCGATCACATCAACGCCGATCGCTTTCAGTTCTTTCGCAAAGGCAATGCTGTCCTCAATCGTCCATCCGCCCTCCACGTCGTCGATCGAGGAGACGCGCACGAACATCGGCTTGCGCGCGGGCCACGCATTGCGCACTTCCCGCACTACTTCGAGCGGGAACTGCATCCTGCTTTCCAGCGAGCCTTCGTTCGAGAGAGGCGACAGGAACGAGTGCAGCAGGTAGCCGTGCGCGGCGTGCAGCTCGAGGATCTCGAAGCCCGCGGCGTGCGCGCGCCGCGCCGCCTGCCGGTACGACTCCTTCAGGTGCTGCAGGTCGCCCGCCTGCAGCCGGCGAGGCGCGATCCAGCCCTCGCCGACCGGCTTGTCGGTCGGCGCGACGATGCTCCAGGGCTTGTCGCCGCGCGCGAGGTCGGCCTGCGTGAGCGGGCCGTTGCCGTACCAGGGCCGCGCCATGCTCGCCTTGCGCCCGGCGTGCGCGAGCTGGATCGCCGGAACCGCGCCCTGGCTCTTCAGGAATTCCGCAACTCGTCGTAACCCCGCAATTTGCGCATCGTCCCAGATGCCGGTGTCGCCGTGGGTGATGCGGCCGCGCCTCTCGACCGCGGTGGCCTCGACGAACACGATCCCGGCGCCGCCCAGGGCGAACTTGCCCAGGTGCGCCAGGTGCCAGTCGCCGACCTGGCCGTCCTTCGCCGAGTACTGGCACATCGGCGAGACGACGATGCGGTTTCTCGCCTTGACTTCACGCAGGGAGATTTCCTGGAACAGCAATGGGGTCGACATGCCGGACTAGAGGAGGAACACCCCTTTGCCGGTGGTCTGCGTGTCGAAGCTGCGGTAGGCCTCGTCGGCCTGCTCGAGCTTCCAGCGGTGCGAGAAGATTCTCTCCAGGCCGATCCTGTTGTCGGCGACGAAGCGCGCGCATTCCGCCTGCCCCATGGCGCTGAAGGTCCACGAGCCGATCACGGTGAGCTGCTTGCGCAGCAGGTCGCGGCTCACGTCGAGCGTGACCTCGCCGCCCTCGCCGATGAAGCAGGCCGTGCCCCAGGTCCTGGTCGCGCGCACCGCGGCAAGCCGCGCCGCCGCGGCGCCGCTGCAGTCGAGCGAGAGGGCCACGCCTTCGCCCTTGGTGTATTCAAGAATGCTTTTTACCGGGTCTTTTTGCGTGGCATCCACGATCGCGTCAGCACCGAATTGCTTCGCGAGCGCGAGGCGCTCGGCCCCGGTCTCGACCGCGATCACGCGCGCGCCCATCGCCGCGCCGAGCAGCGTGGCCGAGAGCCCGACCGGGCCCTGGCCGAACACCGCGAGCGTGTCGCCGCCTGCCAGGCGCATGCGCCGCAGCGCGCCGTAGGCGGTGCCGGTGCCGCAGGACACCGCCGCGCCTTCGGCGAAGGAGAGCTCCTGCGGAAGAGGGACGAGAGTGCGGGCAGGAACCTTCAGGTATTCCGCATGACCGCCGTGCGCGGTCACGCCATAGACGGTGATGCCCGCGCGGCAGAGCTGCGACCAGCCCACGCGGCAGTGCTTGCACACGCCGCAGCCGGCGTAGTGGTGGTCCATGACGCGGCTGCCGATCGGCGCCTCGCGCTCCGACACGCCGGGCCCGCGCGCCACCACCACGCCGCAGGGCTCGTGCCCCGCGATGAAAGGTTCACTGAGATTTCCCAAGCCAAGCGCGGCTTGCGCCTCGCCCGGCGGCGAGCGGTAGAACTTGAGGTCCGAGCCGCACATCCCCGAGGCCTTCATCTGGATCACCACCTCGCCCTCGCCGGGCGTGGGGTCGGGGAAGCTGCGCAGCTCGACCTTGCGGTTGCCGAGGAAGACCGCGCCGCGCATCAGGCTGTTCTATCGAGAGATACCGAAGAAGCTGCGCCTTTGCCCTTCCAGCTTTTCTCGTCGATCACCTCGCCGAGGAAGTTGAGCTCGATCGTCACGTCGTCGGGGTCCTTGAGGAAGATCTGGAACAGCTTCGCGTCCGGGAAGCTGCGGTAATGCATCTCGA
>MERP01000014.1 GCA_001772055.1 Betaproteobacteria bacterium RIFCSPLOWO2_12_FULL_68_19 | reverse complement strand
CGATGTCGCGCGGCGTGACCTCGATGTCGGGATAGCTGCAGCAGTAGGCAGGGCACTTCTCGCAGGAGTACTTGGCCTTGACCGGAATCGGGAACGCTTTGCCGTTTTTCATTGCCTGCAGCGGGAGGGAAAAGCCGCGCATTGTACGCGCCCGGGATTAAATGAATCACCTTAACCCGTTCGCATCGCACCTGCGTTTCACTCCTTTGAAAGGAGGAAGTCATGAAACGGCTGATGGGAGGGATTCTTGCTCTTGGGTTGTCGCTCCAGGCGCTCGCGCATGGCGGCATGGCCGAGCTTTCGGTCTACGACCGCACCGAAGCGAGGCGCCTGCAGGTGTATTGGCACCAGGGCCGTGCCTACGTCGTGGGCAAGCCCGGCAACGAGTACCAGGTGGTGGTGCGAAACAAGACGGGCGAGGAGCTACTGGCGGTGGTCTCGGTCGACGGCGTCAACGTCATTACCGGTGAGACCGCCGATCCTTCGCAAAGCGGCTACGTGCTCGGGCCGCGCGGCTCGGTCGCCATCCAGGGCTGGCGCAAGGATCTGTCGCGCACCGCGGCCTTCTACTTTACCTCGCTGTCCGACTCCTACGCCGCCCGCACCGGGCGGGCGCAGGATGTCGGCGTCATTGGGGTCGCGGTTTTCCGGAAAAGGATTGTCGAAGCTCCAATCGCCAGAAGTGAACCCCACGCCGACGCTGCACGCGGCCCCCGTGCCGCCGAGCGTGCGGCCGCGGAGGCGCCCCGGCTCGGGACCGGGCACGGCAGGCAGGAGCATTCGCCGGCGCAGTTCGTCGAGTTCGAGCGCGCCTCGCACGCCCCCGCCCAGGTGCTGACCCTGTACTACGACAGCCATGCCAACCTGGTCGCGCGCGGCATCATCCGCGAGCGGGTGCCGGTCGCGCCGCTGCCGCGCCCCTTCCCCGGCTTCGTGCCCGATCCGCGGGGGTAGACTGCGCGGCGTGGAGGGCGCCGACGAAGAGCTCATGCTCGCCTACCGCGACGGCAACGCCGGCGCCTTCCAGACCCTCTACGGGCGGCACCGCACGCGCCTCTACCGCTTCGTGCTGCGCAGCGTGGAGGAGCGCGGCGCGGCGGAGGAGCTGTTCCAGGACGTCTGGCTGCGCGTCATCGAGGCGCGCAACCGCTATGCGCCGAGGGCGCGCTTCACCACCTGGCTGTACTCGATCGCGCACAACCGCCTGGTCGATCACTGGCGGCGCAAGGGGCTTGCATTGGTAGACCTGGAAAACGTGGAAGTGGAAGGCAACAACCCCGATCCGGCACGGCATGCCGAAGCAAGGCAGAACCTGCTGCGCTTCGCACGCGCGCTCGAGGCGCTGCCGCCGGCGCAGCGCGAGGCGTTCCTGCTGCACGAGGAGGCCGGCATGAGCGTGCCGGAGATCGCCCAGGCGACCGGCGCGGGCGAGGAGGCGGCCAAGAGCCGCCTGCGCTATGCGATCGCGAAGCTCCGAACGGCGGTGGACGATGGCTGACGAGCGCGATCCGAAGGTTTCGCAGCGCTACCGCGAGCTCGGTTCGGAAGAGCCGCCGCGCCACGTCGAGGAGGCCATCCTCGCCGCCTCGCGCCGCGCGGTAAGAGTGCGCCCTGCGCCGCTCGTGCCGCCGACCGGACGGCGCCGCTGGTATTTCCCGCTTGCCGCTGCCGCTGTGATCATGCTCTCGGTTGCGGTCACCTGGCACATGCAGGTCGAGCGTCCGGATCCCGACGGCTACGTCGCCTCCGCGCCCGCCGTGGAGGCGCCGAAGGAGATGAAGGCCAAGGAGGAACAGAAACCGGCGGCCAAGGCCTTCACTCCGGATCCAACGCAGGAGTCGCGAGAGCAGGCAATGCGCGATGCCCCGGCAAGAGCAGCGCCGCAAGCCGCTCCACCGCCGGTCGCCGGAGCGCGCGCGCCGGAGGCGGCGCGGGCCGATCGCGTGTTCGGCAAGCTCAGCGAGCAGACGATCGAGCCGCCGGAGAAGTGGCTGGAGCGCATCGCCGAGCTGCGGCGCGAGGGCAAGCACGAGGAAGCCGACAAGGCGCTCGAGGAGTTCCGCAAGCGCTATCCTGGCTACAAGGTTCCCGAGGCCGCTCTCGGGAAGTAGATCGGGGTCAGACCCCGATCTCTAGTGGTGCAGGATCTTCGAGAGGAAGAGCTGCGCGCGGTCGGAGCGCGGCTTGCCGAAGAAGTCTTCCTTGCTTGCGTCCTCGACGATGCGGCCCTGGTCCATGAAGATGACGCGGTGGGCGACCTTGCGCGCGAAGCCCATCTCGTGCGTCACCACCATCATGGTCATTCCCTCCTGCGCGAGCTCGACCATTACGTCGAGCACCTCGTTGATCATCTCGGGGTCGAGGGCGGAGGTGGGCTCGTCGAAGAGCATCGCGATCGGGTCCATCGACAGCGCGCGCGCGATCGCCACGCGCTGCTGCTGGCCGCCGGAGAGCTGGCCGGGGTACTTGTCCTTGTGGTCGATGAGGCCGACACGATCCAGGAGCTTGTGCGCCTTGTCGGTGGCGGCTTCCTTCGTGCGGCCTAGCACCTTGATCTGGCCGAGCGTCAGGTTCTCGGTCACGCTCATGTGCGGGAAGAGCTCGAAGTGCTGGAACACCATGCCCACGCGCGAGCGCAGCTTCGGCAGGTTGGTCTTCGGCTCGCCGACCGAGATGTTGTCGACCAGGATCTCGCCCTTCTGGAAGGGCTCCAGGCCGTTCACGCACTTGATGAGCGTCGACTTGCCGCTGCCCGAGGGGCCGCACACCACCACGACTTCACCCTTCGCCACCTCGGTCGAGCACTCGGCCAGCACCTGGAACGTGCCGTACCACTTCGAGACGTTGCGGAGTGAGATCATCGGCTTCCTAACGGATGACGGCCAGTCGGGTTTGCAGGCGCTTCACGTACTGCGAGGCCGCGAAGCTCAAGATGAAGTAGATCACCGCGGCGAAAAGGTACATCTCGACGAGGCGCCCGTCGCGGTTGGCGACCTTCGCCGCGGCGCCGAAGAAGTCGGTGGCCGAGATCACGTACACGAGCGAAGTATCCTGGAACAGGATGATGGTCTGCGTGAGCAGCACCGGCAGCATGTTGCGGAAGGCCTGAGGCAGCACGATGTAGCCCATCATCTGCCAGTAGTCGAGGCCGATGGCGTAGCCCGCGGAGACCTGGCCGCGCGCGATCGACTGGATGCCGGCGCGCATGATCTCGCAGTAATAGGCGGCCTCGAACATGGTGAACGTGATCACGGCGCTGTACCAGGCGCCGACGCTCATCGGCCGGCCTTCGCCCGAGATCCAGCCGCCGATCCAGGGCACGAGGAAGTAGAACCAGAAGATCACCAGCACGAGCGGCAGCGAGCGCATCAGGTTGACGTAGGCGCCGGCGACCATGGCGACCGGCCGCAGCGCGGAAAGCCGCATCATCGCGAGGAGGGTGCCGAAGATCACGCCGCCGGTCATCGCCACGCCGGTGAGGGTGAGCGTGAATACCATCCCGTCCCGGAAGAGGTACGGGAGCGAGCGCTCGATGACGTCCCAGTCGAAGCCCTCGAACATTCAATGCCCTGCCTGCGGCGCCTGCGCCGCGCCGATCAGTCCCGGCACGCGCACGCGCGCCTCGAGCCAGCGCATGCCGAGCACCACCACCAGGTTGGCCAGCAGATAAATAACGGTGGCCGCGGCGAAGGCCTCGAACACCTGGAAGCTGAACTCCTGCATGGCGCGGGCGCGCGCCGTGAGCTCCATCACGCCGATGGTCAGGGCGACGGAGGAGTTCTTGATGCAGTTGAGGAACTCCGAGGTGAGCGGCGGCAGGATGATGCGGAAGCTCTGCGGCAGGATCACCTGCCGGTAGGCCTGCGCCAGCGTGAGCCCGAGCGCGGTGCCGGCCATCATCTGGCCGCGCGGCAGCGACTGGATGCCGGCGCGTACCTGCTCGGCGACGCGCACCGAGGTGTAGATCCCCAGGCACAGCACCGCGGGGAGATAGGAGCCCCACGGCGGCGGCAGCTGCTTCATCCAGTCGCCGGCCGCCTCCGGCAGCAGCTCCGGCAGCACGAAGAACCACAGGAACATCTGCACCAGCAGGGGGATATTGCGGAACACCTCGACGTAGGCGGTGCAGATGCGCACCACCCACGCGTGCGGCGCGGTGCGCAGCGTCCCGACCAGGACGCCCAGCGCGAGGGCGATCGCCCAGGCGGCGAGCGCGGTGGCGAGGGTCCAGCCCAGCCCCGCGATCAGGTACTGGAGGTATGACCCGGAAGCCCCCGGCTCCAGGTCAAAGAAGATCCCCCAGTTCCAGTTGTACTTCAGCTTCTACTTGTAGTCGTTGGGGTCGCCCGACGAGGTCGGGTTCGCGATCACCTTCTTGAACTGCGCGCTTATCGGCAGGTTGAGGTTCACTTTCTTCGGCGGGATCGGCTTCTGGAACCATTTCTGGTAGATGCCGTTGATCTGCCCGCTCTTGTAGATGCTGGTCATCGCCGCGTCGACCACCTTCTTGAAGGCGGCGTCGTCCTTGCGCAGCATGATGCCGTAGGGCTCGACCGACAGCGCATCCCGGGAGATGGAATAGGCCTTGGGCGACTTGGAGGTCGCGACCAGGCTGTAGAGCAGGATGTCGTCCATGACGAAGGCCGCGGCGCGCCCGGTCTCGACCATCAGGAAGGCTTCCGGGTGGCCGTTCGCCGAGATGATGTTGGCGCCGAGGTTCTTCTCGGAATTGAGCTGCGTGATCTGCTTGATGTTGGTGGTGCCCGCGGTCGAGACCACGGTCTTGCCCTTGAGGTCCTCGAGCTTGCTCAGCTTGGCCGACTTCTTCGCCACGAAGCGGTTGGCGGTGACGAAGTGGGTGATGGTGAACCACACCTGCTTCTGGCGCTCGAGGTTGTTGGTGGTCGAGCCGCACTCGAGGTCGATGGTGCCGTTCGCCATCAGCGGGATGCGGTTGGCCGAGGTGACCAGCTGGTACTTGATGTCGACCTTCTTCATCTTCAGCTCTTTCTTCACCGCGTCGACGATGCGGTGGCACAGGTCCATCGCGTAGCCGATCGGCTTCTGCTGGTCGTCGTAGTACGAGAACGGGATCGAGGCGTCGCGGTGCCCGATGGTGATCGAGCCCGAGTCCTTGATCTTCTTCAGGGTGCCTTCCTGCGCGGCGGCCGGGACGGCGAGCGCCAGGCCGGCGAGCGCGCTTAGCAGGGCGAGGGTAGTTCTCATCGTGACTCCCGGGAGTTTGAGTGCGGGAATTCTAGCGCGAAGCCATGAAGCGCACGCGCTCGGCGGTGGCGGCGAGCAGCGCCACGCCGAACTCGGGCTGGGTCTTGACCAGCTGCAGGAACACGCCGCGGTTCAGAGTGAGCAGCACGCTGTCGGTCTCGGCCAGGGCGGTCGCGGCGCGCGGCGACTGGTCGATGAGCGCCATCTCGCCCAGCACCCCGCCCGGGCCGACGCGCTCGACCACCTTCCCCTGGATCGAGACCGCGACCCGGCCCTCCAGCACCACGTACATCATGGCGCCGGCCTGGCCCTCGGTCATGATGGTCTTGCCCTTCTCGTAGCGCGCCGAGTTGGTGGGCCCGAGGCCCTTGGCGAGGGCGGCGAGCAGGCCCTTGTCGAAGACCTTCGCCTCCTTCTTCGCCTCGCCGAGCGCGGCTGCGCTCGGCAGCCGCGCCAGCATGCCGCGCAGGCGGTTGATCATCATGCCGAGCAGCGTGAGCGCGAAATCGGGTTTGGCTTTCAACGCGGCGTGGAAGCCCTTTTCGTCCATCGAGATCAGGCGGCAGGGCACCTTGGCGACCGCGGTGGCGGCGCGCGGCGACTCGCTGATCGCCGCCATCTCGCCGAAGATCTCGCCCGCGCGCACCACCCCGATCAGCTTGTTGGCCGCGATCAGGTTCACTTCGCCCTCGAGCAGCAGGTACATCTTGCGGCTCTTGAAGGAGAACAGGCCCGCTCTTTCGTCCTCGACGAAGATGTTGGTGCCGGTGTCCACGTTCTCGGCCACGCCGGAAGTGCGGAAGAACTCCAGCGCCGCGGCGAGGTTGACGGGGGGCTGCGCCGGCGCGGCGGGCTTGCCCGCCGGCTTGCTGAAATCCAGCTCGTCCATGCGCGACATGATAGTGCCAGAATTGGGCCATGACGCGCCCGGTGCGCATCGAGCACGACCTGCTGGGCAGCCGCTCGGTGCCGGCCGACGCCTACTACGGCATCCACACGCTGCGCGCGCTGGAGAACTTCCCGGTCACGGGCATGCCGATCTCGATCTACCCGGACCTGGTGAGCGCGCTCGCCTGCGTCAAGCAGGCCGCGGCGATCGCCAACAGCGAGCTGGGCCTGATCGACGAGCAGCGCGCGGTGGCGATCCGGCTCGCCTGCGAGGAGCTGCGCGAGGGCAAGCTCGCCGCCGAGTTCGTGGTGGACGTGATCCAGGGCGGCGCGGGCACCTCCTCCAACATGAACGCCAACGAGGTGATCTGCAACCGGGCGCTGGAGATCCTCGGGCACGCGAAGGGCGAGTACCAGCACCTGCACCCCCTCGACCACGTCAACCTCTCGCAGAGCACCAACGACGTGTACCCGAGCGCGGTCAAGCTCGCGCTGCACTTCGCGATCCGGCGATTGCTCGTAGAGATGAATCATCTAAAACTCTCTTTTCAACAAAAGGCTGCGGAATTCGACGACGTCCTGAAAGTCGGCCGCACCCAGCTGCAGGACGCCGTGCCGATGACCCTCGGCCAGGAGTTCTCCACCTACGCCGTGATGCTGGGCGAGGACGAGCAGCGCCTTGCGGAGGCGGGCGAGCTGATCCGCGAGATCAACCTCGGCGCCACCGCCATCGGCACCGGCATCAACGCGCATCCCGACTACGCGCCGCTGGTCACGAAGCGGCTCTCGGAGATCTCCGGCATCTCCTTCATCGTCTCGCCCAACCTGGTCGAGGCGACCCAGGACGCGGGCGCGTTCGTGCAGCTCTCCGGCGTGCTCAAGCGCATCGCGGTCAAGCTCTCCAAGACCTGCAACGACCTGCGGCTTCTCTCGAGCGGCCCGCGCGCCGGCATCGGCGAGATCTCGCTCCCGGCGGTGCAGGCCGGCAGCTCGATCATGCCGGGCAAGGTCAACCCGGTGATCCCGGAGGTGGTGAACCAGATCGCCTTCGAGGTGATCGGCAACGACATGACGGTCACCATGGCGGCCGAGGCCGGGCAGCTGCAGTTGAACGCCTTCGAGCCGATCATCGCCCACAGCCTGTTCGAGAGCCTGCGCCACCTTGCCGCCGGCTGCCGCATCCTCGCCGAGCGCTGCGTCAAGGGCATCACCGCCAACCGCGACCGAGCGCGCCGGCTGCTCGATGAATCCACCGCGCTCGTCACCGCGCTCACGCCCTACCTCGGCTACGCCCAGTCGACCGCAATCGCCCAGGAGGCGCTCGCGAGCGGCGAGCGGGTCTACGACCTGGTGCTCGCGAAGGGGTTGATGACGAAACAGCAGTTGGAAGAAGTGCTGAAACCGGAGATCCTTACCAAGCCCCACTACCCGACAGTGCGAAAGCCCAAAGGCGATGTCCAGTAGTCCGATCCTGTGCGCGGTTCAGGCGCTCTCAGCCGGCTCGGCCGGCGCCGCCGCGCCGGAACGCTGGCCCGAGCTGCTGCGCGGGGGCCGCTATGGCCGAGCTGGCCGCGGGGCTGCTTGCCAGGGCCGGGCCCGGTTACCTGAAACATCCAGAGAGACCGCATGCTGCCACGGCTGCATATTCGGCAGATCGATTGCTGCGTGAGGGGGTTCAACCCCACTACTGCGCGCGAAGGCGCGTAATAGCGCGTTTGCGGTAATACGAAGTGTCGGGACTTGTGCATAACCCCCGACATTATGTAATATCCGCTTTACATGGTTGCGGTGAGAAAAGACTCAGCTCTCAAGGCGGTCCGCCGGCTCGGAGTCGCCCGCCCGGCTGAGCTCGAGGCGCAGGGGATTCCCCGGGCGCAGCTCTACCGCTTGGTGCGAAAGGGGCTGGTCGCGCGCCAGGCCCGGGGCATTTATGTCGTGAGCAGCCACCCCTATACGGAGCACCATGCTCTCGCCCAGGTCGCGAAGCGAGTCCCCAATGGGGTCCTCTGTCTCCTCACGGCGCTTCGCTTCCATGAGCTGACGACGCAAGCTCCGGCCGAGGTGTGGATCGCGCTGCCGGAGAAGGCGCGCAAGCCGCGCCTCGAATACCCGCGGCTCCGGGTCACACGCTTCTCCGGCGCGGCCCTCACGGAAGGGGTCGAGACGCACCGGATAGAAGGCGTCGATGTCCGCGTGTACTCCGCGGCCAAGACCGTGGCGGACTGCTTCAAATACCGCAACAAAATCGGCATCGACGTTGCCATCGAGGCCCTGCGCGACTTCGGCCGGCGCCATCGCGGCGGAGCGACTGATCTGGCCCGCTTTGCCCGGATCTGCCGTGTGACTCGCGTGATGCAGCCCTACCTCGACTCGATCGCATGACGGAGGCCAAACGTAATCTCGCCGCCTCTGTGGCCGCGCGGCTCTTGAACCGGGCCAAAGAGACCGGCGACGACTTCCAGACGCTCCTCACCAGCTTTTGCTTCGAGCGCTTCCTTCACCGGGTCGGCGGGTCTGCGGTGAAGGACCGGTTCGTGCTCAAGGGGGCGATGCTACTCAGGCTCTGGTCCGACCAGCCCTACCGCGCCACGCGTGATCTCGACCT
>MERP01000013.1 GCA_001772055.1 Betaproteobacteria bacterium RIFCSPLOWO2_12_FULL_68_19 | reverse complement strand
CTCGGCGCGCTCTGGGCGGAGCGGGTGATCGTATTTTGAAGGACCTGGCCGTAGCGCCGGCGCTACCCTGAGCTGGGCGGCGCCTCGCCCGGGATAGCGGCAGGGCGCGGCTCCTGCCACAATCGCCCCATGAGAAGGCGGGCGGCGGTCTACAGCAGCTCGGGTCGGCGGGCGGCGCCTGCGGCGGACGCAGTGCCGGCCGCCGACGCGCAAGCGCCGCGCAAGCGGCGTCTCAGGCGGCCGCGGCGGCTGGCGGCGTTCGTGCTTGCCGGGCTCGCGCTGCTGCTCGCCGGCTGGGCGCTCGCGCCGGCGCCGGGCGGGCTCAGCCTGCAGGACGTCGACGCGGCGATCGAGCGCGCGCTCGAGGAGCGCGAGCGGCCTTCGGCGGCCGACGCCTACGAGGTCATCAGCCCCTCGGTCGTCCTGGTGCACGGGCTGCCCGACGCCGGCGAGGGCGAGCTCGAGGGGATCGTGGTCGAGGCAAACGTCGGCACCGGGGTGGTGATCGTCGACAGCGGCGTGATCCTCACCAACCTGCACGTGGTGCAGGGCGCGAGCCGCCTGCGCGTGACCTTCTCCGACGGCACCGAGTCCGATGCCGCGCTGATCGGCGCGCGCCCGGAGCACGACCTGGCGGTGCTGCAGGCGAGGACGCTGCCCGACGACCTGGTCCCGGCCACCATGCGCTCGACCGCCGACCTGCAGCCCGGCGACGAGGTGGTGGCGGTCGGCTTCCCGTTCGGCGTCGGGCCCTCGGCGAGCGCCGGCGTGATCTCCGGCCTGCGCCGCGAGTACGTCTCGCCCTCGGGCGGGAAGCTCACCAACCTGATCCAGTTCGACGCGGCGGTCAACCCGGGTAACTCGGGCGGCCCGCTCGTCACCACCGACGGCGAGGTGGTGGGCATCGTCACGGGCCTGCTCAACCCGACCGAGAGCCGCGTGTTCATCGGCATCGGCTTCGCGGTGCCGATCGAGAACGCGGCCGGCGCCGCCGGCCTTTCACCATTCTAGGAGCGACATGGAGAACGCGGCGCTGATGGAACGCATCCTGTACGAGGTCAAGAAGACCGTGGTGGGGCAGGATCATTTTCTGGAGCGGGTGCTGGTGGCGGTGCTGGCGCAGGGGCACCTGCTGGTGGAAGGGGTGCCGGGGCTGGCGAAGACGCTCACGGTGAAGACCCTCGCCGCGACGATGCGCGGCTCGTTCCGGCGCATCCAGTTCACGCCGGATCTGGTGCCCGCGGACCTGGTCGGCACGCGCATCTACAACCAGAAGAGCGGGGAGTTCGCGACCTCGCTGGGGCCGGTGTTCGCGAACCTGCTGCTGGCCGACGAGATCAACCGCGCGCCGGCCAAGGTGCAAAGCGCGCTGCTGGAGGTGATGCAGGAGCGGCAGGTGACCATCGCGGGGGAGACGCACCGGGTGCCCGAGCCCTTCCTGGTGATGGCGACGCAGAACCCGATCGAGACCGAGGGGACCTATGCGCTGCCGGAGGCGCAGGTGGACCGCTTCATGATGAAGGTGCTGGTGGGCTACCCGAGCGAGGAGGAGGAGTTCGTGATCGTCGAGCGGGTAACGGGCCCGACCTATGAATCTTCCCCGGTGGCCACGACCGAGGATCTGCTGAGGCTGCAGCGGGACTGCCGCAAGGTCTACGTCGAGCCCGCCCTGATCCAGTACGCGGTGCGGCTCGCGAACGCGACGCGCGAGCCGCAGCGCTTCGGCCTGAAGGGGCTGGAAAAGTACCTCACCTACGGCGCGAGCCCGCGCGCCTCGATCCACCTGATCGAAGCCGCGCGGGCGCTCGCGTTCCTGCGCGGTCGCGACTATGCGCTGCCCGAGGACGTGACCGCTCTGGTGCCCGACGTGCTGCGCCACCGCCTGGTGCTCTCCTACGAGGCGCTCGCCGAGGGGCTCTCGCCCGACCAGCTGATCCAGCGCATCATGCAGCAGGTGCGCGCGCCGGAGAAACCGATGCAGGCGGGGGCGAATGCAGCAGCGCAATCCTGAGGCGCTGCTGCGCCGGCTGGAATGGACGGTGATCCGGCGGCTGGACGGGTTGCTGCAGGGCGACTACCGCACGCTGTTCCGCGGCTTCGGCCTGGACCTCGCCGACATCAGGGAATACCAGTACGGCGACGACGTGCGCCACATCGACTGGAACGTGACCGCGCGGCTGCAGTCGCCTTACGTGCGCGAGTACCACGAGGACCGCGAGGTGAGCGCCTGGTTCCTGCTCGACCTCAGCCAGTCGGTGGCCTTCGGCTCGCGCGAGAAAAGGAAGCGGTCGGTCTCCGAGGACTTCGTGGCGGTGCTGGCGCGCCTGCTGACCCGGCATGGCAACCGGGTCGGCGCGCTCTACTACGGCGAGCGGGTGAGCGGCATGATCCCGGCGAGGAGCGGCCGGCGCCAGGTGCTCGCCCTGCTGCAGGGCATGCAGCGCCATGCCGGCACCAAAGGCGAGGGCAGCGCCACCGACCTGAGCGAGCTGTTTTCCCATTCGGCAAGATTCATCAGGCGCCGCTCGCTCGTGTTCGCGGTGTCGGACTTCATCAGCGCGCCGGGCTGGGCCGAGCGCCTCGGCGAGCTCGCGCTGCGCCACGAGGTGGTGGCGGTGCGGCTCTACGACCCGCTCGAGAGCGAGCTGCCCGACCTCGGGCTGCTCGTGTTCCAGGATGCCGAGACCGGCGAGCAGCTGCTCGTCGACACGCACGACCGCGGCTTCCGCGCGCGCTTCGCCGAGGCGGCGCAGCGGCGCGAGACGGCGCTGCGCGCCGCGTTCCGCGATTCCGGCGTCGACGCGCTCGAGCTCTCCACCGAGGACGACCTCGCCGACGCGCTGCTGCGCTTCGCCGGACTGCGCAAGCGCCGCAGCCGGCTCAGGCCCGCGCATGACTTTCCAGTGGCCTGAGCTGCTGTGGCTGCTGGCGGCGCTGCCGGCGCTGGTGGCGGCGTACGTCGTCGTGCTGCGGCGGAAGAAGAAGCTCGCGCTGCGCTACGCGAGCCTGACCCTGGTGCGCGATTCCATGGGAGCCGCGCGGCTGCGACGCCATGTCCCGCCGCTGCTGCTGCTCGCCGCGCTCGCGCTGATGATCGCCGCCACCGCGCGCCCGAGCGCGGTGCTGACGCTGCCCTCGCAGCACGAGACCGTGATCCTGACCATGGACGTCTCGGGCAGCATGCGCGCCACCGACGTGCAGCCCACCCGGCTCGCCGCGGCGCAGGCGGCGGCGAAGGCCTTCGTCGCCGAGCAGCCCGAGAACGTGCGCATCGGCGTGGTGGCGTTCGCCGGCACCGCCACGGTCGCGCAGGCGCCGACGCGCAACCGCGAGGACGTGATCGCGGCGATCGAGCGCTTCCAGCTGCAGCGCGCCACCGCCATCGGCAGCGCGATCGTGGTCTCGCTCGCCACCATCTTTCCCGACGCCGGCATCGATCTCGCCGCCCTTACTTATGGCAGTGAAAATGCAGCAAAAGCCGCCAAGCCGCCGGCGCAGGTGAAGCCGGTGCCGCCGGGCTCGTACGCCTCGGCGGTGATCGTGCTGCTCACCGACGGCCAGCGCACCACCGGCCCGGACTCGCTCGCGGCGGCGCGCATGGCGGCCGAGCGCGGCGTGCGCATCTACACGGTCGGCGTCGGCACCCCGGAGGGCAAGATCGTCGGCATCGAAGGCTGGTCGATGCGCGTCGGCCTGGACGAGGAGACGCTCAAGGCGATCGCCGACCTGACCCGCGGCGAGTACTTCTACGCCGGCAGCGCGCCCGACCTGAAGGACATCTACGAGTCGCTGCGCTCGCGCTTCGTGCTGGAGCGAAGGCGCACCGAGGTCACGGCGCTGTTCTGCGCCGCGGCGGCGGCGCTGGTGCTGGTGTCGGCGGCCCTCTCGCTCGCCTGGTTCAACCGCATCCTCTGAAAGAGCGAAGTCAATTCAGGCTGCTGGGCGAGCGGCGCTTCGGCCCGTTCTTCGGCGTGCAGTTCCTCGGCGCCATGAACGACAACGTGTTCAAGCAGGCGCTCGTGATCCTGCTCGCCTACCAGAGCGCGAGCTTCACCGCGATGTCCTCGGACACGCTGCAGAACCTCGCCCAGGCGCTGTTCATCCTGCCTTTCTTCCTGTTCTCCGCCACCGCCGGGCAGCTCGCCGACAAGTACGAGAAGTCGCGGCTCATCACGATCACGGTGGCGATCGAGCTGGCGGTGATGGCGCTGGGCGCGCTCGGGCTGTTCATGCGCAACCTGGCGCTGCTGCTGGCGGCGCTGTTCCTCGGCGGGCTGCAATCGGCGCTGTTCGGCCCGGTGAAGTACGCGATCCTGCCGCAGAGCCTCTCCGAATCGGAGCTGGTGGGCGGCAACGGCCTGGTCGAGACCGGCACCTCGATCGCGATCCTCGCCGGCATGATCGTCGGCGGCTGGATGATCGCGCAGCCGGGCTGGGGCGTTGCCGGCGTCGCGGCCGCCACCTGCGCCCTCTCGGCCGCCGGGCTCGCGCTTTCGCGCTTCATCCCGAAGGCGCCTGCGGCCGATCCCGGGCTCGCCGTCAACTGGAACCCGCTCACCGAGACCTGGCGCATCCTGCGCTTCACGAGCCGCAACCGCACCGTGTTCCTCTCGGTGCTCGGCATCTCCTGGTTCTGGTTCTACGGCGCGCTGCTGGTCACGCAGTTCCCCAACCTGGCGAAGAACGTGCTCGCGGCGGCCGAGGGCACCGTCACCGTGCTGCTGGTGGTGTTCTCGATCGGGGTGGGCCTGGGCTCGCTCGCCTGCGAGCGGCTTTCCGGCCACAAGGTCGAGCTCGGCCTGGTGCCCTTCGGCTCGATCGGCCTGACCGTGTTCGGCATCGACCTGGGCCTCGCCGCCTCCGCCGCGAGCCAGGCGCCGCACTGGCGGCTGCTCTTCGATCTCGCCGCGCTGGGCGTGTTCGGCGGCTTCTACATCGTGCCGCTGTACGCGCTGGTGCAAAGCCGCAGCGACGCGCGGCACCGCTCGCGCGTGATCGCGGGCAACAACGTGCTCAACGCCGTGTTCATCGTCGCGGCGGCCGGGGTGGCGATCGCGCTGCTCGGCGCGGGACTCACCATCCCTCAGCTTTTCCTGGTGGCGGCGCTCATGAACGCCGCGGTCGCGATCTACATCTACACGCTGGTGCCGGAGTTCCTGATGCGCTTCATGGTCTGGATGCTCATCCATTCCGTGTACCGGCTGAAGAAGCTCGGGCTGGAGCGAATTCCCGAGCAGGGCGCGGCGCTCCTGATCTGCAACCACGTCTCGTACGTCGACGCGCTGGTGATCTCGGCGGCCTGCCGGCGGCCGATCCGCTGGGTCATGGACCACCGCATCTTCGCCGCGCCGCTGCTCAGCTTCTTCTTCCGCACCGCGCGCGCCATCCCGATCGCGCCGGCGAAGGAGAACCCGCAGCTGCTCGAGCGCGCGTATGCGCGCATCGCGCAGGAGCTCGAGGCGGGCGAGCTGGTCGGCGTGTTCCCCGAAGGCAGGCTCACCCCGGACGGGGAGCTCTCCGAGTTCCGCGGCGGCATCATGCGCGTGCTGAAGGAAATGCCGGTGCCGGTCGTGCCGATGGCGCTCTCGGGGCTGTGGCAGAGCGTGTTCGCGCGCAACCGGGCCGCGCACAAGCTTTTTCCGCGCATCCGCCTCGCGGTCGGGGAGGCGCTGCGCGCCGAAGCGGTCTCGCCGGAAGCCCTGCGCTCCGCAGTGCTCGAGCTGCGCGGCGACTGGAGGTAGGCCGGACCATATCTTGCTCCGACCCGGGCGGAACCGACCCTGCGCCTGCGAGTCTGCAACTGATGGGAAAAGCCGCTTCCCCCGCCTCCTCGTGGCGCGATCTCTACAAGCGTCGTCGCAAGCCGCTGCTCGCGGGCGGCGCGGCGGCAGTCGTGGCGGCGATGCTGTTCGCGCCCGGCATGGCGCCGGCGCCGCGCGAGCTCACGCAGCAGGACCTCGACGCCGCGGTGCTGCGCGTGCTGCAGGCGAAGCCGCTGCCTTCGCCGGCGACCAGGGCCTACGAAGCGGTGCGCGCCTCGGTGGTGCGCGTGCGAGCGATCGGCGACGGCCTCGAGCAGGACGACTACGCGCAGCGCGCGGTCGGCTCCGGCGTGGTCGTCGTCGGCAGCGGGCTGATCCTCACCAATTTGCACGTGGTCAGCGGCGCGAGCCGCATCCGCGTGGTGTTCGCCGACGGGCACGAGTCCGACGCGAGGCTGGTCAGCGCCCGGCCCGAAAGCGACCTCGCCGTCATCCAGGCGAGCGAGCTGCCCGACGATCTCGTCCCGGCGACGCTCGGCTCGGCGAAGGACCTCGCCGAGGGCGACCTGGTGATCGCGGTCGGCTTCCCGTTCGGCATCGGGCCCTCCGTGTCGGCCGGCGTGGTCTCGGGCCTGCGGCGCGAATACCGCTCGCCGGAGGGCGAGCAGATGCTGACCGACCTGATCCAGTTCGATGCCGCGGCCAACCCCGGCAGCTCGGGCGGGCCGCTGGTGAACGCCGCCGGCGAAGTGGTCGGCATCGTCACCGCGATCCTCAGCCCGGGCGAGCAAGGCTCGTTCGCCGGCATCGCCTTCGCCGTTCCCATCCAGACCGCAGCCGCCGCCGCCGGCCTGCCGCCGTTCTGATGACGTTCCTGTGGCCCGAAGCGCTGTGGCTGCTCGCGGCGCTGCCGCTGCTCGTCGCGCTCTATGTCTTCGTCCTGCGCCGGAAGAAGAAGCTCGCGCTTCGCTACGCCGGCTTGAGCCTCATCCGGGACTCCGTCGGAGCGGGCCAGAGCGCGCGGCGGCATGTGCCCCCGGCGCTGTTCCTCGCCGCGCTCGCGGGCATGCTGCTCGCCGGCGCGCGGCCGGCCGCGCTCGTCACGCTGCCCTCGCAGCACGAGACCGTGATCCTGGCGATGGACGTCTCGGGCAGCATGCGCGCCGAGGACGTGAAGCCCAGCCGGCTCGCGGCCTCGCAGGCGGCGGCCAAGGCCTTCGTCGCCGGGACGCCGCGCAGCACGCGCATCGGCGTCGTGGCGTTCGCCGGCAGCGCCTCGCTGGTGCAGCCGCCGACGCACAACCGGGCGGACATCGTCGCTGCCCTCGAGCAGTTCCAGCTGCAGCACGCGACCGCGGTGGGCAGCGGCATCCTCGCGTCCCTGAAGGCGATCTTCCCCGACCTGGACTTCGATCCGTTCAACTTCAGGCCGAGGAGCGCCGCCGCCGGGGGAAGCGCCCCGCCGGCGCGGCCGGGCTCGTACCGCTCGGCGGCCATCATCCTGCTCACCGACGGGCAGACCACCACCGGGCCGGACCCGGTGGAGGCGGCGCGCGTCGCCGCCGGGCGCGGCGTGCGCGTGTTCACCGTCGGCGTCGGCACGCCCCAAGGCGAGATCCTCACCGGCGAGGGCTGGTCGATCCGCGTGCGCCTGGACGAGCAGGCGCTCAAGCAGATCGCCGACATGACGCGCGGGGAGTACTTCCACGCCGGCAGCGCGCTGGACCTGAAGAAGGTCTACGCCTCGCTCAACGCGCGGCTGGTGATGGAGAAGAAGGAGACCGAGATCACCGCGCTTTTCGCCGTGGCCGCGGCGCTCCTCGCCCTCGCTTCCGCGGCCCTGTCGCTGCTCTGGTTCAACCGCATCCTGTAGAATCCAGCGCTTTTCCCTGGCGCGGTACGGCAATGGCGTTGATCGTCCAGAAATTCGGCGGCACCTCGGTCGGCTCGGTGGAGCGCATCCGCAACGTCGCGCGCCGCGTCGCCAAGTGGCACGCCGCCGGGCACCGCCTGGTCGTCGTGACCTCGGCGATGGCCGGCGAGACCAACCGCCTGATCGCGCTCGCCGGCGAAGTGCAGGCGCATCCCGACCCGCGCGAGCTCGAGGTGGTCGCCTCGACCGGCGAGCAGGTGAGCATCGGGCTGCTCGCGATGGCGCTCATCGAGCTCGGCGTCAAGGCGAGGAGCTGTACCGGCTGGCAGGTCAAGGTGCTGACCGACTCCGCCTTCAACAAGGCGCGCATCCGCAGGATCGAAACGAGCGGCATCAAGGCCATCCTGGAGGACGGCGCGGTCGCCATCGTGGCCGGGTTCCAGGGCGTCGACGAGCAGGGCAACATCACCACGCTCGGCCGCGGCGGCTCGGACACTTCCGCGGTGGCGCTCGCCGCGGCGCTCAAGGCCGACGAGTGCCACATCTACACCGACGTCGACGGCGTCTACACTACCGACCCGCGCCTCGTGCCGGAGGCGCGCCGCCTGCAGCGCGTCACCTTCGAGGAGATGCTGGAGATGGCCGGCGCCGGCTCCAAGGTGCTGCAGATCCGCTCGGTCGAGTTCGCCGGCAAGTACAAAGTGCCCACGCGCGTGCTCTCCAGCCTCACCGACCCGCTGCTGCCGGTGGCCGAGGAGGCGCGCTCGGGCACGCTGGTTACTTTCGAGGAAAACCCGCACATGGTGATGGAAAAGGCAGTGATATCGGGCGTCGCCTTCAACCGCGACGAGGCGAAGATCACGGTGCACGACGTCCCCGACCGCCCGGGAGTCGCCTACGCGATCCTCGGCCCGATCGCCGACGCCAGCATCGACGTCGACGTGATCGTGCAGAACGTCGGCCACGACGGCATGACCGACCTCTCCTTCACCGTCAGCCGCACCGACTACCCGCGCGCGATGAAGATCCTCAAGGGCCAGGTGCAGCCGCACATCAAGTGCCGGGAGGTGAGCGGCGACGAGCGCATCGCCAAGGTGTCGATCGTCGGCATGGGCATGCGCTCGCACGCCGGCATCGCGGCGCAGATGTTCCGCACCCTGGCCGAAGAGGGCATCAACATCCAGATGATCTCGACCTCCGAGATCAAGATCACCGTGGTGATCGAGGAGAAGTACACCGAGCTCGCGGTGCGCGTGCTGCACAAGGCCTTCGAGCTCG
>MERP01000012.1:14055-23006 GCA_001772055.1 Betaproteobacteria bacterium RIFCSPLOWO2_12_FULL_68_19 | reverse complement strand
CGATCACCGCCACCAGGAAGTTGAAGCCGTTGAGCAGCAGCATCGAGCCGAAGTTGAAGCGCAGCGTGCCGGTGACGGTGTCGGTGCCGACCGAGGCGAGCGCGAAGCCGAGCATCATCGCCGCGAGCGTCTTGAACGCCGGCTCCTTGCTCATGCCGACGAAGGTGCAGAAGGTCAGCAGGTACACCGTGAAGAACTCGGGCGGGCCGAAGGCGAGCGCGAACTCGGCGATGATCGGCGACACGAAGGTGATCATGATCACCGCCACCAGCGCGCCGAAGAACGAGGCGGTGAACGAGGCGGTGAGCGCCTCGCCGGCGCGCCCCTGCTGCGCCATGGGGTAGCCGTCGAAGGTGGTCGCCACCGACCAGGGCTCGCCCGGGATGTTGAACAGGATCGAGGTGATCGCGCCGCCGAACAGGGCCCCCCAGTAGATGCACGAGAGCAGGATGATGGCGGTGGTGGTGCCGCCCGGGGTCTGCGCGAGCGTGAAGGTGAGCGGCAGCAGGATCGCGACGCCGTTCGCCCCGCCCAGCCCCGGCAGCACGCCGATCACCACGCCGAGCACCACGCCGACGAACATGAACGCCAGGTTCTTCCAGGTCAGCGCGACCGCGAAGCCCTGCATCAGCGACTGGATCTCGTCCATCGCCTCAGCCCACGCCCAGCGCCCGCTCGAGCGGCCCCTTGGGCAGCGGCACCAGGAACCAGATCTCGAACAGCAGGAACAGCACCACGCCGGTGCCCACGCCGCCGCTCGCCGCCTTCCACCACGGGTAGCCGCCCAGGCGGTACATGAAGAAAGCGACGAACAGGCTTGCGGCGAGGTACAGCCCGGTCCAGGAAATGACGCCGACGAACACCGCGGCGGGCACCAGCACCGAGAGCACCAGCTTGAGCTGCCCGCGCTGCACGAAAGTCCGGTTCGCCTCGGGCTTCATGCGCAGCGCGAGCGCGAGGTTGACCGCCGAGACGGCGCACAGCAGCAGCGAGATGTACAGCGGGAAGTAGCCGGTCTGGGGGCCGTCGGCGATCCAGCGCGCGCCGATGCGCACGCTGTCGAACGCGATCAAGGCGCCGAACGCCATGAGGATCAGCGCGACGGCGATTTCCGCGCCCTTATGGCGCAGCGCCGGGCGCGTGTCCGAGTCCTGCGACATGCCTCGCCTCTCCCCAAAAAAAGCGGCCCGGACTGGCCGGGCCGCGTTCAGCCTGCTGCCGCTCTAGCGCCCGGCGATGAAGCCGGCGGCCTTCATGAGCGAAAGATGGCGCGCCTCTTCCTTGGCCACCCACGCCGCGTACTCGCCGCCCTTCAGGCGGGAGAGATTGAAGGCGCCGCGCTCCATCAAGTCCTTCCACTCGCGCGTCTCGAAGATCCTCGCGAACAGGCCGAGGTAATAGTCGACGTGCTCCCTGCTCACGCCGGGGGGCATGAAGATGCCGCGCAGCATCAGGTAGTCGATGTCGAGCCCCGACTCCTTGCAGGTGGGGATGTCGGCCCAGGACATGGTCTGGGTGACCTTCGCCTTGTACGGCAGGCGCTTGAGCTCGAACACGCACAGCGGCTTGAGCTTGCCGCCCCGCCAGTGCGCCACGGCCTCGATCGGGTTGTTCACCGTCGAGTTGACGTGGCCGCCGACGAGCTGCGTCGCCACCGCGCCGCCGCCCTTGAACGGGACGTAGGTGAACTTGGCGCCGGTCGCCTGCTCGATCGCGACGGTGATGATCTGGTCCTCCTGCTTCGCGCCGGTGCCCGCCATCCTGAACTTGCCCGGGCCGGCCTGCTTCGCCGCCTCGACGTAGTCCTTCGCCGTCCTGTAGGGCTTGTCGGCCTGCACCCAGAGCACGAAGTTGTCGAGCGCCAGCATCTGCACCGGGGTCAGGTCGCGCCAGTTGAAGGGCGTGTTGGTGGCGAGCGGCGTGGTGAACAGGTTCGAGAGCGTGATGATGATCTTGTGCGGCTCGCCCGCGGAGTTCTTGACGTCGAGGAAGCCCTCGGCGCCGGCGCCGCCCGACTTGTTGATCGGCAGCAGCGCGACCTTGGCGAGGTTGTGCTTGGCGACGATCGCCTGCATCGCCCGCGCCATCTGGTCGGCGCCTCCCCCCGTGCCCGCCGGGATGATGAACTCGATGTTGCGGGTGGGTTCCCAGGCCTGCGCGCCAAACGGCATGGCGAGGGCTGCTGCGGCCCCCAGTGCGGCTGCAATGTGCTTTTTCATCCTCATTCGATCCTCCTCCAGTAAGGCCCTCTGATTGTCGTGACTACCACGCCCGCCCTGCCTTGACTGCGGTCAAGTCTTCGATCGCTCCGCGGCTGCGGGTTGCGATGCAGCAGCCGAGGCCAGCTTGCGCTTCGCGAGCCACTTGCCGGCCAGGACCACGATCGCCGCGCCGAGCGCTCCCGCGGCCAGCTCCAGGCTCAGACCCGCCACCCGCGGCCTGCCCTCGCCGTCGAAGTCTACGCCAAGTCCGGCCAGCCAGTCTTTCAGGGCCGGGTCGGCCACCAGCATCTCGCCCGCCACGAAGCCGAGCAGGCCGCCGCCGACGGTGATGATCACCGGCCAGCGCTCCATCAGGTGCAAGAGCAGCGTAGAGCCGAAGATCACCAGCGGGATGGAGATCGCGAGGCCCAGGATCAGCAGGGTGTAGCTGCCCTGCGCCGCCGCGGCGACGGCGATCACGTTGTCGATGCTCATCACCAGGTCGGCGATCAGGATGGTCTTGATGGCGGCGATCAGGTTCTCGCTCGCGTCGATGTTTTCGCCGTCCTCCTCGGGGATGAGCAGCTTGATCCCGATCCAGAACAGCAGCAGGCTGCCGGCGAGCTTGAGCCAGGGCAGCGTGAGCAGCGCCACCGCGAAGATGGTGAGGATGATGCGCAGCACCACCGCCGCGCCCGCGCCCCAGAAAATCGCGGCCTTCTGCTGCCTGGGCGGCAGCGAGCGCGCCGCGAGCGCGATTACCACCGCGTTGTCCCCCGACAGGACGATGTTGACGCCGATGATCTTCAGCAGGCCGACCCAGAAGGCCTGCGCGTACAGCTCCTCGAGCATCGAGCTATTCTAGAACAGCCCCACCACTTTGCCCTCGATGAGATCGATCTTGGTGGCGGCCGGCACCTTGGACAGCCCGGGCATGGTCATGATGTCGCCGAGAACCGGCACCACGAACTCGGCGCCCGCGGCGAGGCGCACCTCGCGCACGTTCACGGTGTAGTTGGAGGGCGCCGCACGCAGTCTCGCGTCGGCGGAAAAGGAGTACTGCGTCTTCGCCATGCAGATCGGGTAGTGGCCGTAGCCCGAGTCCTGGAGCTGCTTGATCTGGGCTCGCACTTTCGCGTCGGCGGTGAGCGCGGAGGCGCGGTACACCTTCTTCGCGATCTTCTCCATCTTCTCCCACAGCGGATCGGAGTCCTCGTAGACGAAGCTCGGCTTGGAGGGCTGCTCGCACAGCTCGACCACCACGCGCGCGAGCTCGGCCGCGCCCTTGCCGCCGTCGCCCCAGTGAGTCGCGAGCACCACCGGCACGCCGAGGCTCTTCATCCTCTTCCTGAGGAGCTCGATTTCCGCCGCCGTATCGAAGGTGAAGCGGTTGACCGATACGACGCACGGAATGTTGTAGACCTTGGTGACGTTCTCGACGTGCTGCTCGAGGTTGACCAGGCCCTTCTCGAGCGCGGCGAGGTTCTCCTTGTTGACCTCCTTCACGTCGACGCCGCCGTGGTACTTGAGCGCCCGGATCGTCGCCACGATCACCGTGGCGTTGGGCCGCATGCCGGTCTTGCGGCACTTGATGTCGAGGAATTTCTCGGCGCCGAGGTCGGCGCCGAAGCCGGCCTCGGTGACGCAGTAGTCGACCAGCTTGAGCGCGCTCTGCGTGGCCATCACCGAGTTGCAGCCGTGCGCGATGTTGGCGAACGGCCCGCCGTGTATGAAGGCGGGATTGTTTTCCAGGGTCTGCACGAGATTCGGCGCGAGCGCGTCCTTGAGCAGCACCGTCATCGCGCCGTGCACCTGCAGCTCGCGGGCCGTAATGGGTTTGAGTTCCCTTGAATACCCCACGACGATGTTGCCGAGGCGCTTCTTCAGGTCCTCGTGCGAGGTGGCGAGGCAGAAGATCGCCATCACTTCGGATGCCACCACGATGTCGAAGCCGTCCTGGCGCGGGTAGCCGTTCGCCGTGCCCCCGAGCGCGACCACGATGTCGCGCAGCGCCCGGTCGTTCATGTCCACGGCGCGGCGCCACTGGATGCGCCGCGGGTCGATGGCGAGCTCGTTGCCGTGGTGGATGTGGTTGTCGATCATCGCCGCGAGCAGGTTGTTGGCGAGCCCGATCGCCGAGAAGTCGCCGGTGAAGTGCAGGTTGATGTCCTCCATCGGCACCACCTGCGCGTAGCCCCCGCCCGCCGCGCCGCCCTTGATCCCGAACACCGGCCCGAGCGAGGGCTCGCGCAGGCAGATCATGGCTTTCTTGCCGATGTGGTTGAGCGCGTCGCCCAGGCCCACCGTGGTGGTGGTCTTGCCCTCGCCCGCCGGCGTGGGCGTCATCGCCGTCACCAGCACCAGCTTGCCGTCTTGCCTGCCCTTCAGGGTCTCGAGGTACTCGAGCGACACCTTGGCCTTGTAGTGCCCGTAGGGCTCGAGGTGCTCCTCGGCGATGCCCAGCTTCTCCCTCGCCACCGCGCTGATGCGCTGCAGTCTCGCGGCCTGGGCAATCTCGATGTCCGACGGCATGGATGGGCTCCCCGTGATGGAAGCCGCGATTCTGCAAGCGGGCCCGGCCGGAGGGCCTTGACTGAAATCAACTTCAGTGGAAGCGCGGGCGAATCTCCGCTCCCGGGTGCGTGCGGTACGCGACGTCGCGCACGCCGGGCACCGCCGAGGCGACCTCGACGAAGGCGAGCATCTCGTCGGTGCTGCCGGCCCCCGACAGCGTCACGCGGCCCGATTGCGCCTCGACCTGCACGGCCGCCTCGCGCGTCTCGGGCGCGCGCCGCAGCGCCGCGCGCACGCACGCGGCGAGGGCCAGGTCCGCCAGCTGCTCGCGCGCGCGCTCGGTCTCGACGAACTGCGGCGAGCGCACCAGCGCCAGCACCTCGGAGACGCATTCCGCCACGCTCACGCGCTTGGTGTTGAGCACCAGGTCGTAGTGCTCGGGCTCGGTCCAGTGCAGGTCGAAATGGCGCCGCATGATGGCGCCGTGCGCCTCGTCGTTGACGCGGATCTCCTCGGCGACGCGCTCGCCGTCGTCCGAGCCCACGCGCTCCATCATGCGGCGCTTGCGCAGCTCGAAGGGCGCGCACACGCGCACGCACACCGCGTGCGGCACCTCGCGCAGCAGGTGCGTCGCGCCCCAGCCGCGGATCACCGCGCCCCGGGCGGCGACGCCGAAGACCTCGTCGGCGGTGAAGATCGACAGGCTGGTCTTGTCGGCGGTGAGCCGCTCGAGCAGCCCCGCGCTGCCGTCGAGCAGGCGGATGACGTGGCTCTTCCTCACGCGCATGCGGTCGGCGAGGTGGTCGATGAGCTCGTGGTAGATGACCGGCAGCCCGAGTTCCTCTCCCAGGCCGCGGGCGACGTCCTTGCCGAGCGAGCCCATCTCGCGCGTGATGGCGATGACCGGCATACTCCCTCCTCCCGGGAAGAAAAGCTAGCCGTGCAACTCGGCCAGTGTACGCCCTTTGCCGTAGCCGGGGTCGCCCGGGCGCGCTCCGCCGCGGCTCACCCGCACCGCGCAGTACTTGAACTCCGGGATCTTGCCGAAGGGATCGAGCGCCGGGTTGGTGAGCAGGTTGGCCGCCGCCTCGTAGTAGCAGAACGGGATGAACACCGCCCCGCGCGGCGTGCCGGCGTCCGCCCGCGCGTACAGCGAGATCTTGCCGCGGCGGGATTCGACCGTGACGGTGCCTCCGGGCTTCAACCCGATTTCCTCCATATCAAGGGGGTGAAGCGAGGCCATCGGCTCGGGCTCGATCGCATCGAGCACCCCCGAGCGGCGCGTGATGGCGCCGGTGTGCCAGTGCTCGAGCTGCCGCCCGGTGATGAGCACCATCGGGTAGCGGGCGTCGGGACGCTCGGCGGCGGGGATGAGGTCGGCCGGCACGAACTTGCCGCGCCCGGTGGCGGTCGGGAAGTGCGTCTGGAACACCACCGGCTGGCCGGGATCGCCCTCGTTCTCGCACGGGTAGGTGACCGAGGAGTCGCGCTCCAGTCGCTCCCAGGTGATGCCCTTGATCGAGTCCATGCAGCCGCGCATCTCATCGAAAACATCCTTGGGATGGGAATACGCCCAAGGCAAACCCAATCTCTTCGCGAGCTCGACGATGATCCAGAGGTCCTCGCGCGCCTCGCCCGGCGCCTTGAGCGCCCTGCGGCCGAGCTGCACCATGCGGTCGGTGTTGGTCACCGTGCCGTCCTTCTCCGGCCAGGCGGTGGCGGGCAGCACCACGTCGGCGAGGTAGGCCGTCTCGGTGAGGAAGATGTCCTGCACCACCAGGTGCTCGAGCTTCGCCATCGCGGCGCGCGCGTGCGCGAGGTCCGGGTCCGACATCGCCGGGTTCTCGCCCATGATGTACATGCCGCGGATCTTTCCCTGGGCGGCGGCGTTCATGATCTCGACCACCGTGAGGCCCGGCTTCTTGTCGAGCGCGGTGCCCCAGAACTTCTCGAAGCGCCGGTTCGCCTCGTCGGTGTTCACGCGCTGGTAGTCCGGGTACATCATCGGGATGAGGCCCGAGTCGGAGGCCCCCTGCACGTTGTTCTGGCCGCGCAGCGGGTGCAGGCCGGTGCCGGGACGGCCGATCTGCCCCGTCATCAGGGCGAGCGCGATCAGGCAGCGCGCGTTGTCGGTGCCGTGCACGTGCTGGCTGATGCCCATGCCCCACAGGATCATCGAGCCCTTCGAGGTGGCGTACAGGCGCGCGACTTCGCGGATGGTCCGCGCCGGGATGCCGCACACCGGCGCCATCGCCTCAGGCGAGAAGCCTTTCGAGTTCTCTTTTAATGCTTCATAACCGCTTGTCCGGTCTTTTACAAATTCAGTATTTACAAGGTTCTCATCGATGATCGTATGGATCATCGCGTTCAGGAGCGCCACGTCGGTGTCGGGCTTGAACTGCAGGAAGTGCGTGGCGTGGCGCGCGAGGTCGGTGCGCCGCGGGTCGGCGACGATCAGCTTCACGCCGTGCTCGACGGCGTTCTTCATCCAGGTCGCGGCCACCGGGTGGTTGGAGGTCGGGTTGGCGCCGATCAGGAACACCACTTCGGCGCGCAGCACGTCGTTCACCTGGTTCGACACCGCGCCCGAGCCCACGCCTTCGAGCAGCGCCGCGACCGACGAGGCGTGGCAAAGGCGCGTGCAATGGTCGACGTTGTTGGTGCCGAAGCCGGTGCGCACCAGCTTCTGGAAGAGATAGGCCTCCTCGTTCGAGCCCTTGGCCGAGCCGAAGCCCGCCAGCGCGAATTTGTCCTCGTCTCTTATGCGCTTCAGTCCTTCAGCCGCCTTTTGAAGAGCTTCCTCCCATGTGGCTTCCCGGAAGACCGAAGTCCAGTTGCCGGGATCGACGGTGAAGTCTGCCGTTTTCGGGAAACCCGGTTTTCTGATCAGCGGCCTGGTCAGCCGGTGGGGGTGGTGCGCGTAGTCGAAGCCGTAGCGGCCCTTCACGCAAAGGCGTCCCTGGTTCGACGGGCCGTCCTTGCCGTTCACGAACAGGATCTTGTTGTCCTTGACGTGGTAGGTGAGCAGGCACCCCACGCCGCAGAACGGGCACACCGAGTCGACCGTCTTGTCGGCCTTCTGCAGGCCCACGCCGCGCGCCGGCATCAGCGCCCCGGTCGGGCAGGCCTGCACGCACTCGCCGCAGGCCACGCAGGTGGACTCGCCCATCGCGTCGTCGAAGTCGAACACCGGCACCGAGCGCTCGCCGCGGTAGGCGTAGCCGATCACGTCGTTCACCTGCACCTCGCGGCAGGCGCGCACGCAGCGCGTGCACTGGATGCAGGCGTCGAGATTCACGGCGATGGCGGGATGCGACAGATCGGGCTTTACCTGAGCCCGTTTCTTGAATCTCGGCTTTCCAACCCCGATGCGCTTCGCCCAGTTCTTCAGCTTGTTGTCGAGCGTGTAGTCCTGCTCCGGCATGTCGGAGAGCAGCAGCTCGAGCACCATCTTCTGCGACGCGAGGGCGCGCGGGGAGTCGGTGGTGACCTCCATGCCGGCGCTCGGGTAGCGGCAGCAGGAGGGCGCGAGCGTGCGCTCGCCCTTGATCTCGACCACGCAGGAGCGGCAGTTGCCGTCCGAGCGCTGGTTGCCGCCGTGGCACAGGTGCGGGATTTCCACGCCATGCTTCTTCGCCGTCTCGATGATCGGCTCGTCGGGCCGGCCGACCACGGTCTGGCCGTTGAGCTTGAACTCGATGGGCAGCATCGCCAGCTGCTGGTTGGTCACCCGTTCCATCAGCTCACCTCGTGCGGAAAATATTTCATTACCGTCAACGCGGGATTGGGCGCCGCCTGCCCCAGGCCGCAGATCGAGGCGTCCATCATCACCTGTGAGAGCTCGTTGAGCAGCGGCTGGTTCCACTTCGCTTCTTCCATCAGCGACAGCGCCTTGCCGGTGCCGACGCGGCAGGGCGTGCACTTGCCGCAGGACTCGTCGTGGAAGAACTTCATCAGGTTGACCGCTGCTTTCGACGCTTTATCTCTGTCACTCAATATCACGACTGCCGCCGAGCCAATGAAGCACCCGTGCGGCTGCAGGGTGTCGAAATCGAGCGGAATGTCGCCCTTCGACGCCGGCAGGATGCCGCCCGACGCCCCTCCCGGGAGGTAGGCGTAGAACTCGTGCCCATCGAGCATCCCGCCGCAATACTCCCTGATAAGTTCAACAACAGTAATGCCCGCGGGGGCCAGGTGCACTCCCGGCTTCTTCACGCGGCCCGAGACCGAGAAGGA
>MERP01000012.1:0-13969 GCA_001772055.1 Betaproteobacteria bacterium RIFCSPLOWO2_12_FULL_68_19 | reverse complement strand
CCATGTTGTGCTCGAGGGTCGGGCGGCCAAATAGGCCCACCTGCGCGACGTACGGCGGGCGCAGGCGCGGCATGCCGCGCTTGCCCTCGATCGACTCGATCATCGCCGACTCCTCGCCGCAGATGTACGCGCCCGCGCCGCGGCGCAAGTGGATGGGGGGAAGGGGGCAAGGTTGCTGGTCTTTTAGCTTTCTCAATTCCGTTTCCAGAATCTTTCTGCAGGCGGCGTATTCGTCGCGCAGGTAGATCCAGATCTCGCCCACGCCCGCCGCCCAGGCTGCGACCAGCATGCCTTCGAGGAAGCGGTGCGGGTCGCGCTCGAGGTACCAGCGGTCCTTGAAGGTGCCGGGCTCGCCCTCGTCGATGTTGACCGCCATCAGGCGCGGCGCGGGCTCGGCGGCCACGATGCGCCACTTGCGCCCCGCCGGGAAGCCGGCCCCGCCCAGGCCGCGCAGCCCGGAGTCCTCCATGATCCTGGTGATGTCCTCGCGGCTGCGCTTGCCCTCGAGGCACTCGCGCATCAGCTTGTAGCCGCCCGCCTTCTTGTACCGGTCGAAGTCGATGTACTTGGTTTTCTCAGGAGCAGTCTTTTTCCGGGAAACGGCCTGCTTGACGGAATCCAACGTGGCGTTGCCGATTGGGTTCTGGCCCACGATCACGCAGGGCGCGACCTCGCAGCGCCCGACGCACGGGGCGTGCACGACCCGCACGCCCTTTCCCAGGATGGAAGGCAGTTTCTTCAGGAGCGCTTCGGAGCCCGCCAGCTCGCAGGCAATCGAGTCACAGACCCTGACGGTGAGCGCGGGCGGCGCCGCCTGCCCTTCTTTCACGACCTCGAAGTGATGGTAGAAGCTCGCCACCTCGTACACCTCGGTGAGCGCGAGCCGCATTTCCTGTGCCAGCGCGGCGAGGTGCGCGGCCGGCAGGTGGCCGAACCGGTCGTTGATGGAATGCAGGTGCTCGATCAGAAGGTCGGCGCGCCTCGGCGCCTCGCCCAGCAGCGAGCGCACTTCCTCCAGCGCCCTCGGATCGACGGCCCTGCCCTTGGGGATCGGGCGCGCTTTGGCTTTCATGGGAGCGGCTATTATCGGCCAGCCGCCGTCGGCCGCCTATTGACTACGGTCAAGCGTGCAGGCAGTAGACTGCGCGCATGAAGTACCGGATCCTGGGGCGTACCGGCGTGCAGGTGTCGCAGCTTTGCCTGGGCACCATGTCCTTCGGCGGCGACGCCGACGAAGGCGAGTCGGCGAGGATGTACCGCGCCTGCCGCGAGCTCGGCATCAACTTCCTCGATTGCGCCGACCAGTACAACAAGGGGCGCTCGGAGGAGGTCCTCGGCAAGCTGATGCGCGGGCATCGCGACGAGCTGGTCGTCACCACCAAGTGCTTCAACCCGTCCGGCCCGGACATCAACGCGCGCGGCGCCTCGCGCCGGCACATCGCGTGCGCGCTCGAGGCGAGCCTCAAGCGCCTCGCCACCGACCGCGTCGAGGTGCTGTTCCTGCACCAGGCCGATCCCCTCACGCCGATCGAGGAGTCGATGCGCGCGATGGAGGACCTGGTGCGCGCCGGCAAGGTGCTCTACCCGGGCCTGTCCAACCACCCGGCGTGGCTCACGCAGCGCGCGCTCGACCTGCAGGAGGCGCGCGGCTGGGCGCGGCTGCAGCTCATCCAGCCGATGTACAACCTGGTCAAGCGCCAGGCCGAGGTCGAGATCCTGCCGATGGCGGCGGCGAACGGCGTCGGCGTGATCCCGTACTCGCCCGCCGGCGGCGGGCTGCTGTCGGGCAAGTATGCCGAGAAAGGCGCCCAGGGCCGCATCGCGACCAGCAAGATGTACACGGAGCGCTACGGCGAGCCCTGGATGCACGAGGCGGCGGCGAGCTTCGCCGCGTTCTGCCGGCAGCGCGGCTGGCACCCGATGAGCGTGGCGGTGGCCTGGGTGGCGGCGCACCCGGCGGTGACCGCGCCGATCATCGGCGCGCGCAGCCTCGAGCAGCTGCAGGCCTCGCTCGACTCGGTAAGCATCGACATGGCCCCGGAACTGCGCGCCGAGATCGCGGCGCTCTCGCGCACACCTCCTCCTGCCACTGATCGGCTGGAAGAAGCCACGAAGTAACCCAAAGCTTGGGTAGCGCAGAAATACGGCCGCAACTTGCGGCTGGGGTAGCTTTTAGGCTACCATGCTAGTCGTGCCGCTAAGGCCACTACTTACTGTTAACGACCACTACTACATTTTTCGAAAGGACGAAGACATGTGCCATATACAGCAATTGAGGAGTATGAATGACCAGCTCTTCGAAGTGGCGGCTGCGCCGCTACGTTGACCCCAAAGGGTCAGAACCATTTTCTGATTGGCTCAACAAGCTAGATACTACGGCCGGGCGACGCATAAGGGTTTTGCTGGCGCGCGTGGAGGCAGGAAATCTTTCTGCACTAAAGTGGCTAGGCGGTGGCCTAGGTGAAATCAAGATTGATATCGGTCCGGGCTATCGGGTCTACGTCACGAGACAAGGATCCGACGAACTTGTGCTGCTGGCTGGCGGCGACAAGAGTTCCCAGGAACGAGACATCAGACTCGCGAAATCTTTTATGTCAGTGCTCAAAGGAAAAGGAAAGAGCTAACCACTTCTAATACTTGAATGAAACAACTATCGAAGCGATCTCGCGCAGCACAACTTGTCGATCATCACGAGCGGCAGGTTCAGGAACTTCGAAAAGACCCCGAGCTTGCAAGGGGTCTTCTCGAAGATGCGATTCGAGAGCTTCTGTACGGGGACGAACAAGCGTCTCTGATTCTTCTAAGAGACATCATTGCCGCCGTAGGAAGCTTTCCGGAGCTCGCGGAAGAGATTGAAGTACATCCAAAGGCGCTGCACAAGATGCTTTCGGAGCGAGGCAACCCGACGGCGACGAATCTCGCCGCGCTCATCCGGGCCTTGATGAAGCGCCTGGATCTCAAGCCCGCCGAACACTTGCTGACGCCCGCGTAGGCCAGGAGTCTTCGACAGATGTGCCGCGCGCTGCTCTACCTCGGCCAGCCGGTGCTGCTCGACAACCTGCTCTACCAGCCCGACTCGGCGCTGGTGCGCCAGAGCTACATGCCGAAGATGCTCAACCTGCTCAACCTCGCGGGCTTCGGCCTGCGCGCCTGGGACCCCGCCTCGCACGCGCCGCGCCAGCCGCACTTCTACGGCTCGCCTTCGCTGCCGGTGTTCGACCGCAACCTCAAGAACCTGGCCGAGAAGGTGCGCGCCGGCTGCGTGCTCGCGCACGTGCGCGGCGTCGCCTACTCCACCGGGGTCGACATCTCGCTGCAGAACGTGCACCCCTTCCAGTTCGAGGGCCTGCCCTGGGCGCTCGCGCACAACGGCGACCTGGCGCGCATCGAGGAGATGAAGCCGCTCCTGAGAAGGGAAGTCAGGCCCGAGTTCCTGCCGCGCATCCGCGGCACCACCGACAGCGAGTGGATCTACGCGCTGTTCGTCTCGCAGCTCGAGGACCCCTGCGGCGCCGCCGGCGAGCAAGACGTGTTCGCGGCGATCGAGAAGACGCTGGGCGTCATCCGCAGGGCGCGCGAGCAGCTCGGCATCGCGGTCTCCTCGTCGGTGAACCTGTTCATCGCCAACGGATCGCAGCTCGCGGCGCTGCGCTACTGCTTCGACTTCGGCCGCTACCGCACCGAGGACCCCTCGCGCGTGCACGAGGCGAACCTGAGCTTCCTGTCCCTCTGGTACACGCTCGGGCGCGACTACGGCCTGCACGAGGAGGAGTGGAAGATGACCGGCGGCGCGGAGCGCGCCGACTCGATCCTGGTCGCCTCCGAGCCGCTCACGCGCGACACCTCCTCCTGGGTCGAGCTGCCCGAGTACGGCGCGCTGTTCGCCGAGCTGAAGAACGGCCGCCCGCGCGCCTCGGTGCGCCTGCTCGACTAGAGCGAAATCAGGGACAGACCACGTTTTCTCAGCGGCGATTGACCGCGTACTTGCCCGGGCCGACGAGCGCCGCGGCGAGCGCGGTGAGGAGGAACATGCCTTGCAGCTCGATCGCCCAGCCGCCGCCCCTGCCGAGCGAGAACAGCTCGCCGGAATGCGCGAGCCCGATCGCGAACAGCATGTTGACCGCGATCACGAGCGCGCCGATGCGCGCGTAGAAGCCGATGATCACGAGCAGCGGCGCAGCCACCTCGCCGAGGTAGACGCCGTAGGCGAGCGCGCCCGGCAGCCCGGCGCCTTGCAGCATGCCCGGGATGCCGCCCACGCCGCCGGCGATCTTCGCCAGGCCGTGCAGCAGGATCAGGATCCCCAGGGTCAGGCGAAGCACGAGCTTTCCGATGTCTTCAGTCATTTCGGACCTTTCATGCCGGCTGCTGGAGGACGTCGACGATCTGGCTGCCGCGCGCGGCCTCGAGGGCCTTGCCTTCCTCGTGCGCGCCGCGCAGGCGCGCGGCGCTGATGAGGCGCGTGAGCTGGTTGTTGGTGCGGGCGAGCGAGCGCAGCAGGCTCACGTGGATGGCGTGCTGCAGGCTCACCGCGGTGCCCGAGTCGCCGCCGTAGAGCGCGAGGAACGCGGCGGCGGGGAAAGCAACGAGGCAGGCGCTCTCCCGCACCCGCGCCCCCGCCGCGTGCGCCGCGCCCTCGAGCACCGCCAGGTAGCCCACCAGCTCGCCCGGCCCGGCGAGCGCGATGCGCCGCTCGAGGTTTCCGGCCCGCGAAAGGATCTCGACGGCGCCCCGTACCACGAGAAAGCAGGCGTCGGCGCTCTGCCCGGGGGCGAACAGCCACGCGCCGCGCTCGAGCTCGAAGGCGCGGCCGCAGGCGAGCAGCTCGTCGATCTCGTAGGCGTCGAAGCCCTCGAAGAAGCGCAGCAGCGGCAGGAAGGCGCGCCAGTCGAAAGCGGGTTTACGCTCGAAAGAGACTTCCGCCTTCGACGGCATCTGCCGTGCCGGCCGGTCTTCCGCCGCGGGGTGCTCGCGCACGCGCGCGTTCAGCGCGCGCAGCTTCCCGGCCAGCACGCGCGTGATGGCGCGCTGCACCTCGAGCGCCTGCGGGTCGCGGCTCGCCACCATGGCGCGGAAGTCGTCGCGCTCGACGAACCAGCCCTCGACCGGCGTGCGCGCCAGCACGCTCGCCGAGCACACGCCGCGCTCGATGAGCGCCATCTCGCCGAACATGTCGCCCTCGCCGAGCTCGGCCACCGTCAGCATGCCGCCGCCGGGCAGCGCCACCTGCGCCTGCGCCCCGCCGCGCGCGATGAGGAAGGCGCCGCGCGAAACCTCGCCCTGGCGCACCAGCCGCGCCCCGGGCTCGAAGCGCACCGCGCGGGCGATGGAGAGCAGCTTCTGGTTGAAGGCAGCCAAGCGCCGCCGAGTATACGGCGGCGTTCACCCGCCGAGGAACATCAGGTTGAGCCGCGCCTTCGCATGGCGCGGATCGAAGACGAGCGCCGCCCGGTACTCGCGCCGCGCCGCTTCGGTGCGCCCGGCGAGCTGGTAGGCATAGCCCAGGTTGTTGTGCCCGCGCGCGTTCCACGGCGCGAGCCTCACGCTCGACTCCCACAGCGCGATCTCGCTTCGATAGTCGAGCTGGCGGGAGATGCTGGTGATCGCGAGCAGCGCGAGCAGTATCGCCGTCGCAACCCTCGGCAAGCTCCCGAGCTGCACGCACAAGGCGATGAACAAGCCCCAGCAGGCGAGGTACAGCTGGCGGTCGTTCGCCACGTCGAGGCGCGGCACGATCGAGTTGGTGGGCGCGAGCTGCAGGAAGAACCACAGCACGCCGAAGGCGATCCACGGGCGCCGCCGCAGGTTCGCCACGCCGACGGCGAAAAGCGCCGCAAGCAGCCCCGCCTGGAGCGCCAGCGCCGGGGTCCATTGCGTGAGCGTGGGAAGCGCCGGGTCGATGTTGTAGCCGTGCAGCGAAGCGAGGCGCAGCACCAGGTAGGAGACCCCGCCCACCTGGGTGAGGAGGTTCTCGGCCAGGCCGCGCTCGCCGAAGCCGTAAGCGATGAGCTCGAAATAGCGCTCGTTCGCGAGCAGGAGGAGCGCGCCGGCGGCGAGCAGCGCCCAGTGCGCCCGCTGGCGGCGCAGGATCTCGCGCCAGCCGGCGCGCTCGGGGCGGCACAGCTCGCACAGCAGCAGCGCCGCGGGCAGCGTCACCGCGGTCTCGCGCGTCGCCACCGCGAGGACGAAGAGCGCCGAAGAGACGCTCCAGTGCGCGCCGCGCAGATAGGCGAGCAGCGCGCCGAGGTAGAAGCTCGCCATGAGCGAGGAGGAGCGGCCGCTGACGTAGGTCACCGCCTCGGCCTGCGCCGGGTGCAGCGCGAACGCGAGCGCCGCGACGAGCGAGGCGGCGTCGTTCCTGAAGAGCGCTCTGCCCACCAGGAAAAGCAGCGCCGCGTTCAGCGCGTGCGCCGCGATGTTGAAGGCGTGGAAGCCCCCGCCGAGCGTCCAGTTGAGGGTGTAGCTCGCCTTGAGCAGCGGCCGCACCCCGCCGCCGGCGCGCTCGAGCAGCGCCTGCCAGGAATGCACCGTCGGGTAGTGGACGATGACGTTGTAGTCGTCGAACTGGAACACGCCGGCGAGCGACGGCAGGTAGGCCGCCGCCGCCGCGGCCGCGACGGCGAGCGCCGGCCTCATCGCGGCGCCGCGAACGCGCGGTCGAGCAGCCCGACCGCGTTCCACCAGCGGTTGGGCGCGTTCAGCAGCACCGCCAGCACGCGCACGCCGTCGCGCTCGGCGAGCGCCACCAGGCAGTTGCCGGCGGCCTCGGTATAGCCGGTCTTCAGGCCGATGGCGCCCGGGTAGCGCCCGATCAGCGCATTGGTGTTGCGCAGCGCGAAGCGGCGGCCGCCGTCGAGGGCGCGGATCGTGAGGCGCTCCATGCGCGCGAGGCGCAGGTACTCTTCGTGGCGCATCACCTGCTCGGCGAGGCGCGCCAGGTCAGCGGCGCTCGAGTACTGTCCTTCGCGGTCGTGGCCGCAGGGATCGGCGAAATGCGTGTTGGCAAGGCCGAGCGCTGCGGCCCGGCCGTTCATCTTCAGAACGAAATTATTCGTAGTCCGGCCCAGGTGCTCGGCGAGCGCGCGGCAGGCGTCGTTCGCCGAGCGCACCACGGTCGCCGCGAGCAGGTCGCCGGCGCGCAGCCGCTCGCCGGGCTTGAGGCCGAGGCGCGTGCCGGTGGCCTGCAGCACGCCGCGCCCCACCGTGACCGGATCGTCCAGCCCGCCGCGCTCGAGCGCAAGCAGCGCGGTCATCAGCTTCGCGAGGCTCGCCGGCGCGAGCCGCGCCTCGGGCTGCCCCGCCCACAGCAGCGCGCCGTCGCGCTTCACTACGTAGGCGGCAGCGATCCAGGGATAAGGGTCGCCGGCGGCGCGCGCCGCGCCCGCGGCCAGCAGGGCCGCGAGGACGAGGGCGAGCCGCGCCATCTACCTGCCGAAGAGGCCTTTCAGCTTGTTCAGGCCCTGGCCGATCCCCTGCTTGACCTGGTCGGCAGCGCTGCCCTGCCGCGCCGGCGCGGCCTGCGGCTGCGATCCGCCGGCCCGCTCGAAGTCGGCGTTGGCGAGGTAGCTCTGGCAGAACTGGGCGTACTTGCCGCCCAGCTTGGAGGTGTAGTCGCGCCCGGCGCAGTGCTCCTGCGCGATCGGCTTCGACTCCTCGGGGCAGAAGGCGCCGAGGAAGGCGAGCGAGCCGCTCTGCGCGGCGCGCGGGCATTGCGCCGCCTTGATCGACGCGGTGCTCACGCCGCAGCTCTGCGCCACGGTCTCGTCGCCCTTCGTCTTGAGGAAGCCCTCCTGCGTCTGGTAGCGCTTGCAGAACTCCGCGACGCGGGCGTTGCAGGCCTTGCCTATCGCGGGGCTCATCCGGTGCATCACGTCCAGCGTCGACTTGCACTGCGCGTCGCTCTTCTTCTTGTAGCACTCGCCGTACACGCCGAGACGGCTGAATTCCATGCGCTCGACCGCGGCGGCGCATTCCTTGATCTGCCGGTCGGCCTCCCGCTTCTGCGCCGCGGCGCCCGCGGCCATCCTGGCGTCGATCTGCTTTTTCATCGCCGCCATCTTCTCTTCGCGCTCGCGGCTCGCCTCCTGCAGGTTGCAGGCGCCGAGCTTGCGCCCGCTCATGTTCATGGTCATCTCGCCGTCTTTGCCGCTGAAGCGCATGGCGCCCTTGAACTCGGTGCGCGCGGCGTTGTAGGTCTGGTCGATCACCGCGCGGCCCTGCGGGCAGGTCATGGTGACGGTGGTGCGGGTCGCCGTCTGCTTCACGTCGGTGACCTTGCAGTCCTGGCGCTCCTTGTCGCGCGTGGCGTTCTGCGCCGGGTCGGCGCCCTGGCAGACGCGCTGGGTCTGCGCGCCCATGCCGGCGGGCATGCCGGGGATGTTCATCTGCGAAGTGATCTCCCACAGCTCGCCGTTCGTCTGCGCCGCGGCGGCGAGCGGCAGCGCGAGCAGCATGGGGGCAAAGAAACCCATTCTCATTTCGACTCTCCCCGTGAAACGCGAGTGTACACTCGCCCCGCTGTGACGACCGCCTCTTCCGTCGATCCGAGCAAGCTCCTCGCAGTGGTGTCCGAAGTGGCGCGCGAGGCGCGGCCGCACTTCGACGCCTACGTCTCGCTCGACAGCTCGCTCGAGCGCGACCTGGGCCTGGACAGCCTGGCGCGAGTCGAGGTGGTGCTGCGCCTGGAGCGCGAGTTCGGCGCGAGCCTGCCCGAGCAGGCGCTCGCCTCGAGCGAGACGCCGCGCGACCTGCTGCGCTTCCTGCTCGCCGCGGCCGGCGCCGCGCCGCAGGCGGCCGATCGCACGGTGGCGAGCCTCGCCCAGTCCGAGGGCGTGCGCCCGCCCGAGCAGGCGCGCACGCTCACCGAGGCGCTCGAGTACCACGTCGAGCGCCAGCCCGAGCGGCTGTGCGTGTTCCTGCACGAGGACCAGAAGGACACGCCGCTCTCGTACCGCGGCCTGTGGCAGGGCTCGCTCGCCTACGCCGCGCGGCTCGCCGCAGCGGGCGTGGCGCCCGGGCGCCCGGTGGCGATCATGCTGCCCACCTCGCTCGAGTACCTGTACTGCTTCTACGGCACGCTGCTCGCCGGCGGCATCCCGGTGCCGCTGTATCCGCCGGCGCGCCTGGCGACCATCGAGGACCACATGACGCGGCACGTCGGCGTGCTGAAGAGCGCCGAGGCGGCGATCATGGTCACCATCCCCGAGGCGAAGCCGCTCGCCTGGCTGCTGCGCGCGCAGGTCGAGTCGCTGCGCGCCGTCCTGGTCCCGGAGGACTTTTCCGCGCAAGGAGATTCCTTTACGCCGGTGCGCGCCTCCGGCGGCCAGATCGGCTTCCTGCAGTACACCTCGGGCAGCACCGGCCAGCCGAAGGGCGTGGTGCTCACCCACGCCAACCTGCTCGCCAACGTGCGCGCCATGGGAAAAGCGGCGCGCGCCACCAGCGCCGACGTGTTCGTGAGCTGGCTGCCGCTCTACCACGACATGGGGCTGATCGGCGGCTGCTTCGCCACCATGGTCCTCGGCTTCCCGGTGGTGCTGATGTCGCCGCTCGCGTTCCTGTCGCGCCCCAGCCAGTGGCTGCGCGCCATCCACCGCCACCGCGGCACCATCTCCGGCGGCCCGAACTTCGCCTACGAGCTGTGCATGCGGCGCATCCCGGAGCACGAGCTCGAGGGGCTCGATCTGTCCTCGTGGCGCTTCGCCTTCAACGGCGCCGAGCCGGTGAGCCCGGACACGCTGAGCGCCTTCGAGGAAAGATTTTCGAAGTGGAATTTTCGCAAGAACGTGATCTCGCCCGTCTACGGCCTGGCCGAGTGCTCGGTCGGCCTCGCGTTCACGCCCCCCGGGGAGCCCTGGCAGGTCGACCTGCTCGACCGCGAGATTTTCTCGACCTCGGGCGAAGCGCGGCCGGCGCGCCCCGACGATCCTGCGCCGCTCAAGATCGTCGGCTGCGGGCGCGTCATCCCCGAGCACGACATGCGCGTGGTCGACGCGGCGGGCCTGGAGCTTCCCGACCGCGCCGAGGGCCACCTGCAGTTCAAGGGGCCTTCGGCCACCTCGGGCTACTACCGCAACCCGGAGGCGACCAGGACGCTCTTCGACGGCGAGTGGCTGAACACCGGCGACCGCGCCTACCTGTCCGAGGGCATGCTCTACCTCACCGGCCGGGAGAAGGACGTGATCATCCGCGGCGGGCGCAACATCAGCCCCTACGAGCTCGAGGAGGCGGTGGGCGACCTCCCCGGCATCCGGCGCGGCTGCGTGGCCGCGTTCGGCTCGCTCGACCGCGCGAGCGGCACCGAGCGCGTGGTGGTGCTCGCCGAGACGCGCGAAAGGGATGCGTCGATTCACGACTCGCTGAGAAGGAAAATCAACGAGCTCGCGCTCGGGCTGATCGGCGCGCCGGTGGACGACATCGTGCTCGCGCCGCCGCACACCGTGCCCAAGACCTCGAGCGGCAAGATCCGGCGCGTCGCGGCGCGCGAGTACTACGAGCGCGGCCCCTCGGCGGTGCGCACGCAGGCGGTCTGGTGGCAGCTCGCGCGCCTCGCCCTCACGAGCGTCGCGCCGCAGCTGCGCCGCGGCCTGCGCGTCGCGCGCGGCATCGTCTACGCGGGATGGGCCTGGCTGCTCTTCGCTCTTCTTTTCCTTTTTATACTTGTTGTTTCCGCTGTTTCGCCGGGGCGCGCGGCGTGGAACTTCACCGGCGCCTGCGCGCGGCTTTTCTTCCGCGCCCTCGCCATCCCGGTCGCGGCGCGCGGGCTGGAGAACATCCCCGCGTCCGGGCCCTTCGTCATCGCCTCGAACCACACCAGCTACCTCGACGGCGCGCTGCTGCTCGCGGCGCTCGACTGGCGCGACTACGCCTTCGTCGCCAAGCGCGAGCTCGCCGCGAACCCGCTCACACGCATCTTCCTCAAGGGCATCGGCGCCGAGTTCGTCGAGCGCTTCGACGTGGCGAAGAGCGCCGAGCATGCCGACGAGCTGGTCGGCGCGGCGAAGCGCGGCGTGTCGCTCATCGTCTTCCCGGAGGGCACGCTCTCGCGCCAGACCGGGCTGATGCCGTTTCGCACCGGCGCCTTCCAGGTGGCGGCGCAGTCGGGCATTCCGGTGGTGCCGGCGGCGCTGCGCGGCGTGCGCTCGGTGCTGCGCGACGGCAGGTGGTATCCGCGCCGCGCGCCCGTGGCGGTGACCTTCGGCGCGCCGGTCGCGCCCGACGGCGAGGACTGGGCGGCGGCGGTGCGGCTGCGCGACCGGGTGCGCGCCGAGATCCTGCGCCACTGCGGCGAGCCCGACCTCGGCGACGGCGGCTAGATCGTAGATCGGGGTCTGACCCCAATCTCCGGCGATTACGAAGTCCGGATGGTCCCTTCGACGCAGGTCACGCAGTGGCCGCCGATCTCGATGTCGCTGTCGGTCACGCGCACCGAGACGCGGCCGTCGCGGCCGAGCTGCATCCCCTGGCGCGCGACGTAGCTTCTCTCGAAGCGCTCGAGCTCGCCGGTGTACCTGAGGTAGGCCGCGACGCTCACGTTGCCGCTGCCGCACACCGGGTCCTCCGGCACGCCCTGCGCCGGAGCGAAGGAGCGCACGTGGATAGTCGAGACGCCGTCCTCGGAGGCCGCGAACAGCGTCACGCCCGTCGCCTCGAGCGACTCGGAGAGCGCGGCGAGCGCCGCCATGTCGGGCTCGAGCGCGGCGAGCTCCTGCGCGTCGTCGAGCTCGGCGACGATCCACACCGGCCCGACGTCGACGCGCAGCGCGCGCTTGCCGAAGCCGATCGGCTTGTCGAGCGCGGCGATCTTGGGCTGCGGCGCCCGCACGTAGATCCAGTGGTCCTCGACGCTCAGCTCCAGGATCCCGGCGCCGCACTCCTGGCGCAGGGCCGCTTTCTTCCCTACGAACCCCGATTCCAGCGCCGCGTGCGCGGAGCCGATGGTCGGGTGGCCGGCGAAGGGCAGCTCCTGCAGCGGCGTGAAGATGCGCAGGCGATAGTCCGCCTTGCTCGAAGGCAGCAGGAACGTGGTCTCGGAGAGGTTGGTCCAGCGCGCGATGCGCTGCATGGCGGCGGTATCGAGCCCCTCGGCGCCGATCACCACCGCCACCGGGTTGCCCAGGAACGGCCGGTTGGTGAACACGTCGACCTGCTTGAATTTCATTTCTTCAGTACGGATCTGAGCGTCCTGCCCATCTCTGCGGGGTTGCGCGTCACCTTGATCCCGCACTCCTCCATCACGGCGAGCTTCTCCTGCGCCGTGCCCTTGCCGCCGGAGATGATCGCGCCCGCGTGGCCCATGCGCTTGCCCGGCGGGGCGGTGACCCCGGCGATGAACCCCACCACCGGCTTTCTCATGTGCTCCTTCACCCAGCGCGCCGCAGTCTCCTCGTCCGAGCCGCCGATCTCGCCCACCATGATCACCGCTTCGGTGCGCGGGTCGTCGTTGAACAACTTCAGGACCTCGAGGTGCTTCAGGCCGTTGACCGGGTCCCCGCCGATGCCGACGCAGGAGGACTGTCCCAGGCCGAGCTCGGTGAGCTGCCCGACCGCCTCGTAGGTGAGCGTCCCCGAGCGCGACACCACGCCCACCGGGCCTTTCCTGTGGATGTGGCCCGGCATGATGCCGATCTTGATCTCCTCGGGGGTGATCACGCCCGGGCAGTTCGGGCCCACCAGCAGCGTGCGCCGGCCCTTCATGCGGTGCTTGGTGCGGATCATGTCGCGCACCGGGATGCCTTCGGTGATGCAGATCACGAGGTCGAGGTCCGCGTCGACCGCTTCCTCGATCGCCGCCGCGGCGAAAGGCGGCGGCACGTAGATCACCGAGACCGTCGCCCCCGTTTGCGCTTTTGCGTCCTTCACGGTGCCGAAAATCGGAATGCCCTCGAAGTCCTCTCCGGCCTTCTTCGGGTTCACCCCGGCGACGAAGCAGGCGCGGCCGTTCGCGTAGGCGCGGCTCGTCTGGGTGTGGAACTGGCCGGTCTTGCCGGTGATGCCCTGCGTCATCACCCGCGTGTTCCTGTCGATGAGGATACTCATTTCTTCTTCGCTTTCTTCTTCCCCGCCTTCTTCCTGTTTGGTTTTGCTCTTGCCTTCGCCTTCTTCACCGCGGCGACGACTTTCCGCGCCGCGTCCGCCATGTTGTCGGCGGAGATGATCGGCAGGCCCGAGTCTTCCAGGATCTTCTTTCCCAGGTCCTCGTTGGTGCCCTTCATGCGCACCACCAGCGGCACCGCGAGCTTCACCTCGCGCGCCGCCGCCACCACGCCGCTCGCGATGGTGTCGCACTTCATGATGCCGCCGAAGATGTTGACCAGGATCGCCTTCACCTTCGGATTGGAGAGCATGATCTTGAACGCGGCGGTGACCTTCTCCGCGGTGGCGCCGCCGCCGACGTCGAGGAAGTTGGCCGGCGAGCCGCCGAACAGCTTGATGGTGTCCATGGTGGCCATGGCGAGCCCCGCGCCGTTGACCATGCAGCCGATCTTGCCGTCGAGCGAAATGTAATTGAGATCGTGCTTGGAGGCCTCGATCTCGAGCGGATCCTCCTCGTCGAGGTCGCGCATGGCGACCACTTCGGGGTGCCTGAAGAGCGCGTTGTCGTCGAAGTTGAGCTTGGCGTCGAGCGCGATGACGCGGCTGTCGTTGGTCAGGATCAGCGGATTGACCTCCACCAGCGAGGCGTCGCTCTCGTCGAAACACCGGTACAGCGCCTGCAGGAGCCTCGCCGCCTCGGGGATCGCCGCTATCGTGATGCCGATCTTCCCGGCGACGTTCGCTGCGTCCTCGGCGCTCAGTCCGGTCGCCGGATCGATGAACACCTTGTGGATCTTTTCAGGAGTCTTGGCCGCCACTTCCTCGATGTCCATGCCGCCCTCGGAGGAGGCCATCAGCACCACTTTCTGCGTGCCGCGATCCACCACCATGCCGACGTACAGCTCCTTGCGGATGTCGGCGCCCTCCTCGATCA
>MERP01000011.1 GCA_001772055.1 Betaproteobacteria bacterium RIFCSPLOWO2_12_FULL_68_19 | reverse complement strand
CTCGGCGTGGCGGAAGTGCGCCCGGTGCTCGCCGCCGCCTCGCTCGCGCGGCCGAAGGGCGAGCGCGCCGCGGCGCGGCGCGAGCACTGGCAAAAGGTCGCGATCGCCGCCTGCGAGCAATGCGGCCGCAACCGCATCCCGCAGGTCCATGCGCTGGTGCCGGTCGAGCAATATGTGCTGAAGGAAAACAGCTCTCAAAAGATCCTGCTCTCGCCGCGCGCCGAATTGCGCTTTTCCGAGGCCTGCAGGACGCTCGGCGAGAGCCTCACGCTCGCCGCGGGGCCGGAAGCCGGGTTCAGCGCCGCCGAGGAGGCGGCGCTGCTCGATTGCGGCTTCGTCCCGGCGAGCCTGGGGCCGCGGGTGCTGCGCACCGAGACCGCGGCGCTCGCCGCGCTCGCCGCGCTCAACGCGCTGCGGGGAGATTTCTAGCGAGCAGCTCGGCGAGCGGCGCGTTGCCGTTGTCGCGCGCGATCTCGAGCGCGCTGCGCCCGTCGGCGTCACGGCCCGCGAGGTCGACGCCGCGGCCGGCGATGTAGAGCTCCACGGCGAGCTCGTCGTTGCGCTTCACCGCGTCGAGGTACTGCGCCTGGTCGTAATAGCGCAGGCCCATCGCGTTCAGGTCCTTCCTCGCCTGCAAGGAGGCAGCCGGCGCCCTGCGGGCGTCCTTGCGGCCGATCGTGACCAGGTCGCGCCCGATCGCGGCGATCTTCTCGCGCTGGCGCGAGGACATGTCGGCGGTCATCTCGTCGAAGAGGCCCGTCACCGCGCGGTTGACTTCGGCGTTGCGCCCCGCGAGCACCTCGTCGAAGGCGCGCAGGCTCTCCTGCGGGCCCTCGGAGTGCGCGGCGATGCGCACCACGCTGTGCACCAGGGCGAGCATGTGGCCGAGGGCGCGCTCTCCATCCTCCGGCGCGGCCGCGGCCGGGAGCGCGGGAACGAGCAGCGAGGCAAAAGCGAGCGAGCGGGCGATTCTCATGGACGGGGCCTCCGTGGCGAAAGCATAGCGCAGCGCGAGCCGCCTGCGTTTACCCTATAGAATTTGAAAAAATTACAGTATGGCCAAGCCCCAGCACCCCGAAGCCTTCGTCCGCTGGTTCCGCCAGGTGGCGCCTTACGTGCACGCCTTCCGCGGCCGCACCTTCGTCGTCGCCTTCGGCGGCGAGATGTTCGCGGAGCGCTCGCGCTTCACGAGCTTCGTCCACGACGTGAACCTGCTGGCGGCGCTCGGCATCCGCCTCGCGCTGGTGCACGGCGCGCGCCCGCAGATCGAGGCCGAGCTGAAAGCGAAGGGCGTGCGCTCGCGCTACTCGCAGGGCCTGCGCATCACCGACGAGGCGGCGCTGATGGCGGTAAAGCACGCCGCCGGGGTGCTGCGGGTCGAGCTCGAGGCGCTGCTGTCGCAGGGGCTGCCGAGCTCGCCGATGGCCGGCGCGCAGATCCGCGTCGCGTCGGGCAATTTCATCACCGCGCGCCCGATCGGCGTGCGCAGGGGCACCGACTTCCAGTTCACGGGCGCGGTGCGCAAGGTCGACGCCGCGGCGATGATGCGCGAGCTCGACGCCGGCGAGGTGGTGCTGGTGCCGCACATCGGCTATTCGCCGACCGGCGAGGTGTTCAATGTCGCCTGGGAGGACGTGGCCGAGAACGTCGCCGTCGCCCTCAAGGCCGACAAGCTGCTCATGTACACCGACCGGCTGCCCGCCGACCGCAAGGGCGAGGTGCTGGCGGAGCTCACCGCGCGCGAAGCCGAGGCGCTGGTGAAGAAGGCCGGCCTGACCTCGCAGACCGCGGCTGCGATCGAGCACGCGGTACGCGCCCTTGCCGCCGGCGTGGGACGCGCCCACCTCGTCACGCGCCGCACGCCGGGCGCGCTGCTGCTCGAGCTCTTCACCCACAGCGGCGTGGGCACGATGATCACCGCGGACGCGGTGGAGAAGCTGCGTGCGGCGCGCATCGAGGACGTGCGCGGGATCCTCGCGCTGATCGAGCCGCTCGAGGCAGACGGCACGCTCGTGAAGCGCAGCCGCGAGCTGCTCGAGGCGGAGATCGGCAACTTCCTGGTGGTCGACCACGACGGAACGATCGTCGGCTGCGCGGCGCTTTATCCCTTTCCCGACGACAAGAGCGGCGAGTTCGCCTGCCTGGCGGTCGCCGAGGGCTACCGGGACGCGGGCTACGGCGAGCGGCTGCTCAAGGCCTGCGAGGAGCGCGCAAAGGCGCTGCGGCTGCGCCGCCTCTTCGCGCTCACGACGCATGCGCATCACTGGTTCCTCGAGCAGGGGTTCCGCGCCGCCGACGTCGCCGCGCTGCCCTCGCGCCGGCAGGCGCTGTACAACTGGCGCCGCGGCTCGAAGGTGTTCCTCAAGCGTCTATAATTTCGCCATGGCGCGGACGGTGAAATGCGTGAAGCTGGGACGCGAGGCCGAGGGCCTCGATTACCCGCCCTACCCCGGCGAGCTGGGCAAGCGGCTGTGGGAGAACGTCTCCAAGGAAGCCTGGGCGCAGTGGCTCAAGCAGCAGACCATGCTGGTCAACGAGAACCGCCTGAATCTCGCCGATCCGAAAGCGCGCAAGTACCTCATGGAGCAGACCGAGCGCCACTTCTTCGGCGGCGGCGCCGATAGCGCCTCGGGCTACGTCCCTCCCGAGAAACAATAGCCATTTTTTCCATCCGGCAGTTCTGGGACGAGGCCATCGTCCCTGCGCTCATCGAGTACATCCGCATCCCGGCGAAGTCGCCGCACTTCGATCGCGGCTGGCAGGAGAGCGGCCACATCGAAGCCGCGGTGCAGCTCGCGGCGCGCTGGTGCGAGGCGCATGCAGTGCGCGGCATGAGCCTCGAGGTGGTGCGCCTCGCAGGCAGGACGCCGCTTCTCGCCATACAAGTAGAGCCGACAGGGAAGGAGTCGGGCGGCACCGTTGTGCTGTATGGCCACCTGGACAAGCAGCCGGAGATGAGCGGCTGGCGCGAGGGGCTCGGGCCCTGGACCCCGGTCATCGAGCAGGGCCGGCTCTACGGCCGCGGCGGCGCCGACGACGGCTACGCGGTCTTCTCGGCCTTGTGCGCCTTGAAGGCGTTGCAGGAGCAAGGCCGGCCGCACGCGCGCTGCGTCATGCTCATCGAGTGCTGCGAGGAAAGCGGGAGCTACGACCTGCCGGCGTACCTCGAGGCTCTTTCTTCGAGAATCGGAAAGCCCGACCTCGTGATCGGCCTGGATTCGGGCTGCGGGAACTACGAGCAGCTCTGGGGCACCGCCTCGCTGCGCGGGCTGGTGAACGGCGTGCTGAGCGTCGAAGTGCTCTCCGAGGGGGTGCACTCGGGCGACGCGAGCGGCGTGGCGGCCTCGAGCTTCCGCATCGCGCGCTCGCTGCTCGAGCGTCTGGAGGACTCAAGCACGGGAACCATCAAAGACAGGGCATTCCACGTCCCTGTCCCGCCCGAGCGCATCGCGCAGGCCAAGCTCGCCGCCGGGGTGCTCGGCGAGCAGATCTGGCGCAAATTTCCCTTCGTGCCCGGGATGCGGCCGATGCACGGCGAGCTGGCCGAGCTCGCGCTCAACCGCAGCTGGCGGCCGATGCTCGCCGTGACCGGGGCCGAAGGCCTGCCGCCCCCGGCCAATGCCGGCAACGTGCTGCGGCCGAAGACCGCGCTCACGCTTTCGCTCAGGCTGCCGCCCACCGTGAGCGCGGAGGCGGCGGCGCGCCGCCTGAAGCAGATCCTCGAAGCCGATCCGCCCTACGGGGCACGCGTGCGCTTCGAGGCCGGGCAGGCCGCCACCGGCTGGCACGCGCCGCAGACCGCGCCATGGCTGGAGCAAGCATTACAGAACGCTTCCATGGCTTCTTTTGGAAAACCTGTAATGTGGCTGGGCGAAGGAGGCACCATTCCGTTCATGGCGATGCTCGGAGCGAAATTCCCCGAGGCGCAGTTCCTCATCACCGGCGTGCTCGGGCCGCACTCGAACGCCCACGGCCCGAACGAGTTCCTGCACCTCGACTACGCGCAGCGCCTGACTGCCTGCGTCGCCGAGGTCATCGCGGCGCACGCGCGGCGCTGACGAGCCGCATCCGGAACGCGAGGCTCAGCGCCGCGAGGCCGAGCGCCGCGCTCAGGAAAACCGGGGTCACGCCAGCCGCATCGAGGATGCCCGCGGCGACCCATACGCCGCTCGCCTGCCCGAGGAAGAGCGCGCTCGCGAACAGCGCGATCGCCGAGCCCCGGTCCTCGGGCGCGACCTCGGTCGCCTTGGTCTGCAGCGTCGTGTGCAGCATGTAGTACCCGCTTCCCACGGCCGCGACGCACAGCGTCGCGAGGACCGGCCACGGCGAGACGGCGAGGCCGGCGTAGCCCAGCGCAAGCGCCGCGCCGCCGGCGGCCACGAGCCCGGGCTCCCCGAAGCGCGCGATGGCGCGCCGCGCCATGCCGGCATAAAGCAGGCCGCCGGCCGCATACGCCGCCAGCAGCGTCCCGGCGAGCCCCGGGCCGAAGGCGTAGCGCTGCTGGAAGCTGAGCGCGACGAAAGCGAACGGCCCGAAGATCAGAAATCCCTCCGCGAACACGGTCGCGAGCAGCAGGCGGCTGGAGCGGAGCGCGCGCGGCATGCGCCTGACGCTCTGCGCGAGGGAAAGCGCCGCCGCGTGGCGCCCGGCCAGGGGATTGCGCCCGAGCTCGAGGGCGAGCAGCGCAGAAATGACGATGAACAGGGCGGCGAACACGACGAAGATGGCGCGCCAGCCGAAGCTCTCGGCGAGCCATCCCGCGATCGCCGTGCCGAACGCGATGCCCAGCATCTGGCCGATCATGAAGCGCGCCAGCACCGCCTGGCGGCCCTCGTAGGGGAAGCTGTCGCCGATCCAGGCGAGCGAAAGCGGGATCAGCGCGCCGATGGTCGCGCCCGAGACGAGGCGCGCCGCGACCAGCGCGTCGAGGCCCGGCGCGGCGGCGCAGGCCGCGGAGCCGAAGGCCGACACGAGCGAGGCGAGCGCGATGGTGCGGTAGCGTCCGAAGCGGTCGCCGAGCGGACCGTAGACGACCTGCAGCAGGCCGTAGGAGAGGGCGAACGCCGTGATCGCCGCCGACGCCGCGCCGGTGCTCGCGCCGTACTCCGCCGCGATCAGCGGCAGCAGCGGGTCGGTGGCGCGCAGGCTGGCGGCGCTGGCGAATGCCGCGAGCGACAAGAGCAGGACGTCGCGCCGCAACTACGCCAGGCGCGCGCCGAGGGCACGCACGCCCGCGGCCTCGGCGAGAAGCAGCACGTCCGCCGGCCGGCGCGCGAAGATGCCGTTGGTCACCACCCCGGCGATATTGTTCAGCTCGGCCTCCATCGCCGGCGGGTCGAGCAGCGTCAGCCCGCGGCAGTCGAGCACCAGGTTGCCGTTGTCGGTCTTGAAGTTCTGCCGCAGCTCGGGGTGCGCGCCGCGCCTGAGCATCTCGCGCCCGACGTAGCTGCGCGCCATCGGGATCACCTCGAGCGGCAGCGGGAACTTTCCGAGCACCGGCACCAGCTTCGAGGCATCGCAGATGCAGACGAACTTCTTCGCCACCGCGGCGGTGATCTTCTCGCGCGTGAGCGCCCCGCCGCCGCCCTTGATCATGTGCAGGTGCTCGGTCACCTCGTCGGCGCCGTCGACGTACACCGGCAGCTCGTTGACGCTGTTCAGGTCGAAGATGCGGATGCCGTGCTTCTTCAGACGCTCGGCGCTCGCCTCCGAGGCCGCCACGGCCCCCTCGATGCGCCCCTTGATGGTGGCAAGCGCATCGATGAAGAAATTGACCGTGGAGCCCGAGCCGACGCCGACCACCGCGTCCTCGACGACGTGCTTCAGCGCCTCGCGCGCCACCATCTGCTTCAGCTGGTCCTGGTTCATTTTTTTCTTTGTGGAGGAAGATCGGTGCACACGCCCTCGAACGCCTCGGCGGAAAAGCCCACCGACTCGCTGAGCGTCGGGTGCGGGTGGATGGTGCTTCCGATGTCGGTGGCATCCGCGCCCATCTCGATAGCGAGCGCGATCTCGCTGATCAGGTCGCCCGCGCCGGTGCCGACGATGCCGCCGCCCAGCACGCGGTGCGTCCCGGCGTCGAAAAGGAGCTTGGTGAAGCCCTCGTCGCGCGCGTTGGCGATGGCGCGCCCGGAGGCGCTCCAGGGGAACTTCGCCACGCCGATCGCGGCGCCGGTCTTCTTCGCCTCCTCCTCGGTGAGCCCGACCCAGGCGATCTCGGGATCGGTGTAGGCGACCGAGGGGATGACCCGGGCATCGAAGTGCGACTTCTTCCCGGCCGCCGCCTCGGCGGCGACATGGCCCTCGTGCACCGCCTTGTGCGCGAGCATGGGGTTCCTCGCCACGTCGCCGATGGCGTAGACGTGCGGCACGTTGGTGCGCATCTGGCCATCCGTAGGAACAAAACCTCTGGAATCCACTTCAACACCGGCTTTCTCCGCGCCGATCGTCTTCCCGTTCGGCACGCGCCCGACCGAGACGAGGATCATGTCGTAGGTCCTCGCCTCCCCCTTGTCGAAGGAAACACGAATGCCTTCCTTAGTGGCTTCGGCTTTGGTGGTCTTGGTCCCGAGCATGACGCTGTCGAAGCGCGCGGCGTTGAACTTCTGCCACACCGCGACCAGGTCGCGGTCGGCGCCGGGCATGAGCGCGTCCATCATCTCCACCACCTCGAGCCGCGCGCCGAGCGTCGAGTACACCGTGGCCATCTCCAGGCCGATGATGCCGCCGCCGATCACCAGCATGCGCTTGGGCACGGCGCGAAGCGCGAGCGCCCCGGTCGAGTCCACGATGCGCGCATCATCCGGCAGGAACGGGAGCTTCGCCGCCTGCGAGCCGGCGGCGACGATGGCCGAGGCAAAATGGACGATCTTGTCTTCGACTTTTAGATGGTGCGCATCTATAAATGATCCGACGCCCTGGAGGACGGTGACCTTGCGCATCTTCGCCATCGCGGCGAGGCCGCCGGTCAGCTTGCCCACGACCTTGTCCTTGAAGGCGCGCAGCTTCGCCAGGTCGACCCTGGGCTCGCCGAACGCGATGCCGTGCGCGCCAAGGGCGCGCGCCGCGTCCATCACCGCCGCGGTGTGCAGCAGCGCCTTGGACGGAATGCAGCCGACGTTGAGGCACACCCCGCCGAGCACCGGGTAGCGCTCGACCAGCACCGTCTTCAGGCCGAGGTCCGCGGCGCGGAACGCCGCCGAGTAGCCGCCCGGGCCCGCACCGAGCACGACCACGTCGCACTCTAGATCCGCCTGACTGGCCCCCCTGACCATGACGCCCGCGGAAGCCGCGGGAGAGGCAGGGGACGCCGAAGCCGGGGGGGTTGCGGTCTTGGGTGGCGTTTTCTCTGCTGCCGCTGCAGAGTCAAGAATCAGAATCGGAGAGCCCTGCGACACCTTGTCGCCGGTCTTGATCCGCAGCTCCATCACCACCCCGGCGCCGGGCGAAGGGATCTCCATGGTCGCCTTGTCCGATTCCAGCGTGATGAGCGACTGCTCCTTCGCGACGGCGTCGCCGGGCTTGACCAGGACTTCGATCACCTCGACATCCTTGAACTCGCCGATGTCGGGAACCTTGACCTCGATCGAGGCCATCTAGAGCAGCGACTTCCGGATGTCCGAGAGCACCGAGACGAGGTAGCTGGTGAAGCGCGCCGCGGTCGCGCCGTCGATGACGCGGTGGTCGTAGGAGAGCGAGAGCGGCAGCATCAGCCGGGCCCTGAACTCGTTGCCGGCCCACACTTGACGCATTACCGAGCGTGAAACGCCGAGGATCGCCACCTCGGGCGCGTTGATGATCGGGGTGAAGGCGGTGCCGCCGATGCCGCCGAGGCTGGAGATCGAGAACGTGCCGCCCTGCAGGTCGCCCGCCTTGAGCCTCTTGTCGCGCGCGAGCTTGGAGATCTCGCCCAGCTCCTTGGCCAGGTCGAACACGCCCTTGCGGTCGGCGTCGCGCACCACCGGCACCACCAGCCCTTCGGGCGTGTCGACCGCGACGCCGATGTGGAAGTACTTCTTGATGATCAGGCTCTCGCCCGAGCGCTCGAGCGAGGCGTTGAACTGGGGATACTCCCGCAGCGCCGTGACGCAGGCCTTGATCATGAACGCGAGCATGGTGAGCTTGAAGCCCTTCTTCTCGGTTTCCGCGGTCTGGGCCTTGCGGAACGCCTCGAGCTCGGTGATGTCGGCTTCGTCGAACTGCGTGACGTGCGGGATCGAGATCCAGTTGCGATGCAGGTAGGGGCCGGAGAGCTTCTGGATGCGCGACAGCGGCCGGGTCTCGATCGGCCCGAACTTCGCGAAATCGACCTCGGGCCACGCGGGCAGGTTGAAAGGCAAGCCCCCCTGTCCCCCCTTGTCAGGGGGGCGGCCCGCTGCCCTGCCCTGCAAAGCGCCCTTTACGAACCCCTGCACGTCGGCATGCAGCACGCGGCCCTTCGGGCCGCTGCCCTGGACCTGGGCGAGCGGCACGCCGAGCTCGCGCGCGAACTTGCGCACCGAGGGGCTGGCGTGCGACTTCACCGCGGTTTCCTCGCGCGGCTCGCGCGGCACCGGGCGCGTCGCCGGCGTCGGCATGGGCGGCGCCGCCTTGGGCGCGGCCGGCTCGGGCGCTTCGGGCCTGGGCTCGCTGCGCCTTTCCTCCTTGCCTTCCAGCACCAGGATCGGCGCATCCTTGGAGACCTTGTCGCCGGTCTTGACCTTCAGCTCCTTCACCACCCCGGCCGCGGGCGAGGGGATCTCCATCGTCGCCTTGTCGGACTCCAGGGTGATGAGCGACTGCTCCTTCTGCACCGCATCGCCGGGCTTCACCAGGATCTCGATGACTTCGACCTCCTTGAAGTCGCCGATGTCGGGGACCGTGACGGTCTGCGCAGAGCCCGTTTGCGGCTTCGGCTGCGCCGCCGATCTCTTCTCTGCGGGCTTGGGGGCCTCGGCTTTCGCATCGTCCAGCAACAGGATCGGCGAGCCTTTCGAGACCTTGTCGCCGGTCTTGATCTTCAGCTCCTTCACCACGCCGGCGGCGGGCGAGGGGATCTCCATCGTCGCCTTGTCGGACTCCAGGGTGATGAGCGATTGCTCCTTGGAAACCGCGTCGCCGGGCTTGACGAGGATCTCGATGACCTCGACTTCCTTGAAGTCGCCGATGTCCGGGACGACGACCTGGCTCATACGGTGGTCGGGTCTGCCTTGTCGGGATCGATGCCGTATTTCCTGATCGCGTCGGCGACGCTCTTGGCCTTGCCTTCGCCCTGGTCGGCGAGCGCCTTGAGCGCCGCGATGGCGACGAAGCAGCGGTCGACCTCGAAGAAGTACCGCAGCCTGGCGCGCGAGTCGGAGCGGCCGAAGCCGTCGGTGCCGAGCACGCGGTAGGTCCTGCCCTGGGGGACGAAGGGCCGGATCTGCTCGGCGAAGGTCTTCACATAGTCGCTCGCCGCCACGACCGGGCCGGCGGGCCGTTTCTGCAGCATCTCGGTCACGTAGGGCGTGCGCGGCTTCGCCTCCGGGTGCAGCATGTTCCAGCGCTCGGCGGCGAGCCCGTTGCGGCGCAGCTCGGTGTAGCTGGTCGCGCTCCAGACGTCGGCGGCGACGCCCCAGTCGGCCTCGAGCATTTCTGCGGCGGCAAGCACCTCGCGCAGGATGGTGCCCGAGCCGAGCAACTGAACTCGCATTTTTCCTTTGTGTCTTGAGTCTCTCAAGAGATACATCCCCTTCAGGATGCCTTCTTCGGCCCCCACAGGCATCGCCGGGTGCTCGTAGTTCTCGTTCATCAGGGTGAGGTAGTAGAAGACGTCTTCCTGGTTCGCCACCATGCGGCGCAGGCCGTCGTGGACGATCACCGCCACCTCGTAGCCGTAGGTCGGGTCGTACGAGACGCAGTTCGGGATCACCGAGGAGAGGACGTGCGAGTGCCCGTCCTCGTGCTGCAGGCCTTCGCCGTTGAGCGTGGTGCGCCCGGCGGTCGCGCCGAGGAGGAACCCCCGCGCACGCTGGTCGGCCGCGGCCCAGGCGAGATCGCCGACGCGCTGGAAGCCGAACATCGAGTAGAAGATGTAGAACGGCACCATCACCAGGTTGGAATGGCTGTACGAGGTCGCGGCCGCGATCCAGGAGGAGAACGCGCCGGGCTCGTTGATGCCCTCCTCGAGGATCTGCCCCGCCTTGTCCTCGCGGTAGAACATCACCTGCTCCCTGTCGACCGGCTCGTACTTCTGCCCCTCGGAGGAATAGATGCCGAGCTGGCGGAACATGCCTTCCATGCCGAAGGTGCGCGCCTCGTCGGGAACGATCGGGACGATCAGCTTGCCGATCTCCTTGTCGCGCAGCAGCGCGGTGAGCAGGCGCACGAACGCCATGGTGGTGGAGATTTCCCGGCCTTCGCCCGATCCCTTCAATACCTGCTCGAAAGAACTCAACGGCGGCACGGCGGGCGCCTGGTCGGCCTTGCGCCGGCGCTGCGGCAGGTAGCCGCCGAGCGCTTTCCTGCGCTCGTGCAGGTATTTCATCTCCGGGGAGTCCGGCGGCGGCACGTAGAAGGGCAGAGCGTCGAGCTTGTCGTCGGGGATCGGCACGCGCAGGCGGTCGCGCATCTCCTTGATGGTCGCGGTGTCGACCTTCTTCAGCTGGTGCGTCGGGTTCTTCGCCTGCCCCTGCTTGCCCAGGCCGTAGCCCTTGATGGTCTTGGCGAGGATCACCGTGGGCTGGCCCTCGTGCTTCACCGCCGCGGCGTAGGCGGCGTAGATCTTGTGCGGGTCGTGGCCGCCGCGGTTCAGCCGCCAGATGTCCTCGTCGGTCATGCGCGACACCATCTCGAGCAGCTTCGGATGCTTGCCGAAGAAGTGCTTGCGCACGAACGCGCCGTCGTTCGCCTTGTAGTTCTGGTACTCCCCGTCGACCGACTCCTCCATCACGCGCAGCAGGATCCCTTCCTTGTCGCGCGCGAGCAGCGGGTCCCAGTACGCGCCCCAGATCACCTTGATCACGTTCCAGCCGGCGCCGCGGAAGTCGGCTTCGAGCTCCTGGATGATCTTGCCGTTGCCGCGCACCGGGCCGTCGAGCCGCTGCAGGTTGCAGTTGACGATGAACACCAGGTTGTCGAGCTTCTCGCGCACCGCCATGCCGATCGCGCCCATCGACTCTGGCTCGTCCATCTCGCCGTCGCCGCAGAACACCCAGACCTTGCGGTTCCCGGTGCGGGCGAGGCCGCGCGCCTCGAGGTACTTGAGAAAGCGCGCCATGTAGATGCCCTGGATCGGCCCCAGGCCCATCGATACCGTCGGGAACTGCCAGTAGCCCGGCATGAGCCACGGGTGCGGGTACGAGGACACGCCCTTGCCGTCGACCTCGCGCCGGAAGTTGGCGAGCTGCTCCTCGCTCAAACGGCCCTCGAGCAGGCCGCGCGCGTACACGCCGGGCGACGAATGGCCCTGGAAGTACACCAGGTCGCCGCCGTGGCCCTCGTGCGGCGCGTGCCAGAAGTGGTTCTCGCCGATGCCGAACATCGTGCCCACCGACGCGAAGCTCGCGATGTGCCCGCCCAGCTCGTCGTCGCTGCGGTTGGCGCGCACCACCATCACCATCGCGTTCCAGCGGCAATACGAGCGGATGCGTTCCTCGAGGGCGGCGTCGCCCGGCGAGCGCTCCTCCAGGTGCGGCGGGATGGTGTTGATGTACGCGGTGTTGGCGGAGAACGGGATGTACGCGCCCGAGCGGCGCGCCTTGTCGACCAGCCGCTCGAGCAGGAAGTGCGCGCGCTCCGGCCCCTCTCGCTCGAGCACCGCTTCCAGCGCATCGAGCCACTCCTGCGTCTCTAGTGCGTCGGGGTCGTTGGCGGCGGGAGACTGTGGAACGGCGGACATGAGCTTGGCATCCGAAGATTCGCTGCGGGGGGCGCGGCAAGCTTAACCAGAAAATCGCCGCAATGCTAGACTGCGCACCCCCCATGGCGGCGCAGATCCTCGACGGAAAGTCACTCGCCGCGCTGGTGCGCGCCGGCGTCAAGGCGCGGGTCGAGCGTCTTTCGCAGCGCGGCATAAGGCCGGGCCTGGGCGTGATCCTCGCCGGCGACGATCCCGCCTCGCGCGTCTACGTGCGCAACAAGCAGCGTGCCTGCGAGGAAACCGGCGTGCACTCGAAGCTTTTCGGCTTCGATGCCTCGGTCAGCGAGACTCAGTTGCTCCAGAGGCTCGAAGCGCTCAACAGCGACCCCGCGATCCACGGCATCCTGGTGCAGCTGCCGCTGCCGCGCCACATCGACGCAGCGCGGGTGCTCGAGGCCGTGTCGCCGGCGAAGGACATCGACGGCTTCCACGCCGCGAACCTGGGCGCGCTGCTCGCCGGCGCGCCCAGGTTCGTGCCTTGCACCCCGGCGGGCGTGATGCGCCTTCTCGAGCACGCCGGCGTGCCGCTCGCCGGGCGCCGCGCGGTGGTGATCGGGCGCTCCAACATCGTCGGCAAGCCCCTTGCGCTGCTGCTCTTGCAAAAAGACGCGACCGTCACCATCTGCCATTCGAAGTCCGTGAACCTGGGTTCGATTACCAGGGAAGCGGAAATCCTGGTGGCCGCCGCCGGCCGGGCGAAACTCGTCACCGCCGACATGGTCAAACCCGGCGCCTGCGTGATCGACGTCGGGGTGAATCGCGGCGCCGACGGCAAGCTCGCCGGCGACGTGGATTTCGACGCGGTCAAGGCCGTCGCGGGCTGGATTACCCCGGTGCCCGGCGGCGTCGGGCCGATGACCATCGCCATGCTTCTCGAGAACTGCCTCCATGCTGCAGAGAATGAATCCGCTACTTGATTTTTCCGGGCTACCGCGCTTCTCCGAGATCAAGCCCGAACACGTTGCGCCGGCGATCGAGCAGCTGCTCGCGCAAGGACGCGAAGCGATCGCCGCGGCATCCGCGGCCCCGGCTACATGGGAGCAGTTCGTCGCGCCGCTCGAGGATGCGAACGAGCGCATCGGGCGCGCCTGGGGACAGGTCGCGCACCTGCATGCGGTGCTCGACAGCCCGGCGCTGCGCGAGGCCTACAACGCCAGCCTGCCCGAGGTCACGCAGTACTTCACCGAGCTCGGCCAGAACCGGCAGCTGTTCGAGAAATACAAGGAGCTCGGGGCTTCTTCGGCATATGGATCCCTCGCCGCGGCGAGAAAGCGCATCGTGGAAAATGCCCTGCGCGACTTCCGCCTCGGCGGCGCGGAGCTGCCGCCGCGCGAGAAGGCGCGCTACGCGCAGATCCAGGACGAGCTGGCGCGCCTCGGCGCGAAGTTCTCCGAGAACCTGCTCGACGCCACCAACGCGTTCTCGATCGTGGTCGAGCGCGAACGCATCGCGGGCATTCCCGAGGACGTGCTCGCCGCGGCGCGTGCCGCGGCGCAAAAGGACGGGAAGGAAGGCTGGAAGTTCACGCTGCACGCGCCTTCCTACCTGCCGGTGATGCAATACGCCGACGAGCGCAGCTTGCGCGAGACGCTGTACCGCGAAAGCGTGACGCGCGCGTCCGAGTTCGGCCGGCCCGAGTGGGACAACACCGCGCACATCGCGCGCATCGTCGCGCTGCGCCACGAGCTCGCGCAGCTGCTCGGCTACGCGAGCTTCGCGGAGGTGTCGCTCGTGCCCAAGATGGCGCAATCCCCGTCGCAGGTGCTCGCCTTCCTCGAGGACCTGGCGCGGCGCGCTCGCCCGTTTGCGCAGAAGGATGCGGCGGAACTGCGTGAATTTGCGGGATCGCAGCTGCAAATCGACGATCTGCAGGCCTGGGATCTCGCCTATGCCGCGGAGAAGCTGCGCGTCAAGCGCTACGCCTTCTCCGAGCAGGAGGTGAAGCGGTACTTCCCCGAGGACGCGGTGCTGCAGGGCCTGTTCCGCGTCGCCCAGACGCTTTACGGGATAAGAATAAGCGATTCAAGAGCAGAGACCTGGCATCCCGACGTGCGCTTCTTCGACATCCGCGACGCCGCGGGCGGACTGGTCGGGCAGTTCTACGTCGACCTCTACGCGCGCGAGACCAAGCGCGGCGGCGCCTGGATGGACGACGCGATCGCGCGGCGGCGCAAGGGCGAGCGCGTGCAGACGCCGGTCGCGTACCTGAACTGCAACTTCTCGCGGCCCGTCGGCGCAGAGCCGGCGCTCTTCACGCACGACGAAGTGCTCACCCTGTTCCACGAGTTCGGCCATGGCCTGCACCACCTGCTCACGCGCGTCGAGGACCTCGGCGTGTCGGGCATCAACGGCGTGGAGTGGGATGCGGTCGAGCTGCCCAGCCAGTTCATGGAGAACTTCTGCTGGGAATGGGAAGTGCTGCAGCACATGACGCGCCACGTCGAGACAGGTTCCCCAATTCCCAGAGTATTGTTTGACCGCATGTTGGCGGCCAAGAACTTCCACAGCGGCCTGGCGATGCTGCGGCAGATCGAGTTCGCGGTGTTCGACATGCGCCTGCATGCCGAATACGACCCGGCGGCGCCGCGCAGCGCGCTAGCGCTGCTCGAGGAAGTGCGAAGCCGCGTCGCGGTGCTGCGCCCGCCCGCCTACAACCGCTTCCCGAACAACTTCTCGCATGTCTTCGCCGGCGGGTACGCCGCGGGGTACTACAGCTACAAGTGGGCCGAAGTGCTCTCCGCCGACGCCTACAGCTTCTTCGAGGAAAACGGGGTGCTCGATGCGAGAACGGGCGCGCGCTTTCGCGACGAGATCCTCGCGGTCGGCGGCAGCCGCCCCGCGGCGGAGTCGTTCGTCGCCTTCCGCGGCCGCGAGCCGAGCGTCGAAGCCCTGCTCAGGCACAGTGGTATGATCGCCGCATGATGCGCGCGCGCATCACCGGCATGATCATCCTGCTCGCGGCGGGCGCGGCCGCGGCGCAACAGATCTACCGCTGGACCGACGAGAAGGGCCGTGTCCACATCACCGACACGCCTCCGCCGCCGTCGGCGAAAAGCGTGCAGAAGAAGCAATACCAGAGCGGCCCGGCGGAGAGCGGCGCGACGCCCTACGAGCTCGCGCTGGCGATGAAGGACTATCCGGTCACGCTCTACACCTCGCCGGTCTGCAAGGAGCCCTGCGCCGAGGCGCGCGCCGCGCTCAACCGCCGGGGCGTGCCGTTCAAGGAAGTGCAGGTCTGGGAGGAGACGAGCAACGAGGAGCTGAAGCGCGTTTCGGGCGCCAACCAGGTACCCACCCTGCTGGTCGGGCGCAGCGTGCACAAGGGCTTCGACCAGAGCGCGTACGATGCGCTGCTCGACTCGGCGCGCTACCCTAGAGCGGGTATCCTGCCGGCGCGCTCGCAAGCCGCGCCGGCGCTTCCCGAAGGCTACATCCCGCCCGGCGAGCGCGAGGCGCCCAAGGCCGAGCCGGCCAAGCCGGCCGCCGGGGAGCCTCGGCCCACCGGACCTTACGCGCCAGGCGCGCCGCCGCAGCGATCGCAGCAGAGGTGACGTTCCGGCTTGCGACCTGGAACGTCAACTCGCTCAAGGTCCGCCTCCCCCGCCTGACTGACTGGCTGGCGAGCGCCAAGCCCGACGTGGCCTGCCTGCAGGAAACGAAGACCGAGGACGCGAACTTCCCCGTCGCCGAGCTGCAGGCGGCGGGATACCAGGCGGTGTACTGCGGGCAGAAGGCTTACAACGGCGTCGCGATCCTCTCGCGCAGCGCGCTCACCGAGGTCGCGCACGGCATCCCGGATTTTCCCGACGATCCCAAGCGCACCATCGCCGCGACGGTCGCGGGAATGCGCATCGTCTGCCTGTACGCGCCGAACGGGGAGGCCCCGGGCACGCAGAAGTACGCCTACAAGCTGCGCTGGTACGAAGCGCTGGCGGGCTGGCTGAAGGACGAGCTCGCGCGCCGGCCGCGGCTCGCGGTGCTTGGGGACATGAACGTCGCGCCGGAGGATCGCGACGTGCACGACCCCAGGCGCTGGGAAGGAATGATCCATGTCTCCGAGCCGGAGCGCACTGCGCTGCGCAAGGTCGTTGAGGTGGGACTGCAGGACGCCTTGCGCCTCTTCCCCCAGCCGGAGAAGCTCTTCTCCTGGTGGGACTACCGGCTGCGGGCCTTCCAGCGCAACTGGGGGCTGCGCATCGACATGATCCTG
>MERP01000010.1 GCA_001772055.1 Betaproteobacteria bacterium RIFCSPLOWO2_12_FULL_68_19 | reverse complement strand
TGGCCAAGCCGCGGCTGCTGCTGCTCGACGAGCCGAGCCTCGGCCTCGCGCCGCGCATCGTGCGCGAAACCTTTCACATCATCGCCGACTTGAAGCGCACCGGCGTCTCGATGCTGCTGGTGGAGCAGAACGCGCGCGCCGCGCTGCAGGTCGCCGACTACGGCTACGTGCTGGAGACCGGCGAGATCGTGCTGGAAGGCGCGGCCCGCGAGCTCGCCGGCAACCCGCGCGTGGTCGAGACCTATCTCGGGTTGAGTTCGGCCACGAGGTAGCCGTTCATCCGCCGGGCGGTCTTCGACACCAGATGTGGTACATCCCGGCAAAGAGATCGGGGTGGGCTGCCTCGATCTCGTCCCAGCGTCCGAGGTCGTTTGCGGCGCCATCCTTCGGATACGACCTCCTGTATGCCGCCAAAGCGCCGGGCGGCATCTGGCGGGAGAGTCCGAGCATCTGCAGACCTTCGCCGCGGATCATTTCCGCGACCGCCGGCAGGCGGTATTCGTGCTCCTGGACGTGGAACAGCATGTCGCGGCATTCACTCATGGTGAAAAAGTCGCGCGCGCGAAGCAGCTTGCGCAGCGGCTCGCCGGGCGCTGAGCGCAGCACCCGCTGTCGGAAAGCGCGGATACCTGTCGCCGTCGCCTCGATGCCCTCGGCGGCGATGGTCCCGCGCGCTGCGCGGATCGCGGCGCGCGCCCGCTCACTGTACAGGCCGAGCTTCATCAGCCCGCCCGGTCGCAAGCGCCGCGCAAGCGCGCGCAACCCTTGGCGCGGATCGCGGAGATGGTGCAGGACGCCTGAGCAGTAGACGATGTCGAAGGTTTCGCTCCAATCTCCGAGGGCGAGGAGGTCGGCCTGCCGGAAAGTCACGCCGAGGACGGCCAACGCGCCGGCCATGCGCTGCGCGTATGCCAGGCTCGCGCGGCTGAGATCGATCGCGGTGATGCGCAGCCCGGGGATGCGGGTGGCAAGCGCGAGCGCTTCGGCGCCCGTGCCGCAGCCCGCAAGCAGCATCGCCGGCTCTGCCGGCAGGGTTGCCGCTCCGGGCGCGTTCGGCACCTCCTGTGCGATCCAGTCCGCGACGCTGATCGGCGTCCACCGGTCCGGCGAGCGCCAGCGCGGATACGGATTTTCCTCATATTGGGCCTGGACTTTCAGCGACGTGGCGTCGGTGACCGCGCCGAGCGCGGGAATGCCGGCCGCGAGGCCGCGTTCCTCGAGCACCTCGCCGACCGTGCGGCGCAATAGCTGGTCGAACGCGTCCGTCGCGGGGGTTGCCGGCGCAAGCTTCTCGATGCCCGGCAACGTGTGCAAAGGGCAATACATGGCCACGATAGCGATGCAACGCTGCAGGCGTTTGTCCATATTACCTGCCTGCAATTGCGATTCCACGCGCGCAGCGAGCGCGGCGACCGCAGCGGCCTCGTCGCGCTCCTCGGCGTAGACGAATTCGTTGTTGAAGCACTGTTGTGCAAAGTCGCAAAGGAAATCCAGCGGCGCTCGGCCCCGCAGTGTCTCGTCGAGCAGTAGCGCACGGCGCAGGCGCGTGAGCGACAGCTCAAACGGCGAAAAGGCAACCAGTGCATCGCGCAGCAGCAGCCGGAACAGCGCGTCGCGCATCACTTCGTCCAGCGCGGCGGCGTCGGGAGCGTAACGCGTTTCCGGGGGTATGCCGGCGGCGGCGCCCAGCGCACGGAATGCCGGCTTGGCGCGCAGCGCCTGAAGTCCGGCCATGGCGTAGCGGAACTTGTCGATGTCGTCACGGCGGAAGAACCGGGTAAGCTCGGAGAGCCAGAACGGCGCGATCTCGTCGATCTGCAGCGTGCGGAACCAGTCGAAGCAGGTGCGCCGGTCGATGGCGCACGAGGCGTCGAGCGCGAACGCCTGCTCGAACTCGCGCATCGCCTCGTCCCAGCGGCGGGCCTCGAGCATGGCACAGGCGCGCGCGTGGCGGCGTCGGGCCTCGCGCAGCTCGGCGGCCATCATTTCACGTCGAATGACAGGATCCATGGATGGAATTCAGCGACCGCAAATAATCTACGGTTTTCCGCGATTCCCTGGACCGGCCTCGGCAGCGCGGTAGCTGCCCTCGATCCGCGTCCACTCCTCGAAGCCGACCACCGACAGGTACTCCTCGAGCGTGGCGCCGGTGCCCATCCGCTCGAATTTGCCCGATCGCATGTCCTCGAGCGCAAGCTGCATGGTGCGGGTGACGCGCAGGATCAGGTCGATGCCGTAGGGCAGGATCTTGAAGCCGAGGCGGAAGTATTCCTCGGGACGCAGGATCGGCGACACGCCGCCGGCGAGCGGGTTGGCCACCTGCAGGTCGAAGGCCTTGCCGACGCGTTCCAGTTCCTCCACGCTGCGCAGCGCTTCGATGAAGATGCAGTCCGCACCCGCCTTGAGGTAGCGCTCGGCGCGCCGCATCGCGTCGTCCAGGCCGCTGACCGCGCGCGCGTCGGTGCGCGCGATGAGGAAGGTGTCCGGATTGATGCGCTCCCCGGCCGCGGCGCGGATCTTCGCCGCGTGCTCCTCCACCGGCACCACGGTCTTGCCTTCGAGGTGGCCGCAGCGCTTCGGCCAGCGCTGGTCTTCCAGAAACAGCGCGCCGGCGCCCATCTTCTCGTAGGTGTGGACGGTGTGGACCACGTTCTTCACGTCGCCGTAGCCGTCGTCCGCATCGACCAGCACCGGCAACTCGCAGGCCGCGAGAATGTCGCGCACCGCCTCGGAGATGTCGCCGAGGCCCTTCAGCCCGATGTCCGGGACGCCGAAGCGCGCGCCGACTGCGCCGAAACCGCCGATGAAGTATCCGCCGAACCCGGCCCGCTGGATCAACCGCGCGGCGAGCGCGTCGTGCGCGCCGGGCAGGATCAGCGGACCGTCGGCGGCGAGCAGGCTGCGGAAAGACTTGCGCGTCATGGCTTGCTCCTCGTGATGGCCTCGAACCGGCAACTCGCCGCGCCGCGCGCGCGGCATTCCAGCTCGCGCGCTTCGCAGGCGCTGCCCAGCACCAGCCCTCCGACCGCCTGCAGCATTCCCGTGATCGGCGCGCAGACCTCGGTGTCGGCCTTGCCATAGCCCGCGGCGAACGGACTATCCGCCACTTCGAGCGCGAGGCGCGCCGCATCACGCTGCGCGAAGTGCCAGCTTCCCCAGCCCAGTTCTGCCGCGGTCTTCTCGATCATCGCGAGCAGCGCCGTCGCGTCGCCGCCGCCGCTTTCGAGGTAGCGCCGGGCGGAGTCCCCACCGTGCTCGGCAGTCGATCGAGCGAGCGCCGCGAACGCCTGCGCCCGCGCGGGCCCGGGCAGATGCCGGAACATGCCCATCAGGGTGTCCGCGCGCAGCCGCAGGTAGCGGATTTCCGCATCGCGCTGCGTCACGACACCTTCTCCGCCGCCCACTGCCGCAGCGTCTTCTTGTCGGTTTTCGCGACCGAGGTCTTGGGCAGGGCGTCGACGACGGCGATGCGCGCCGGGACCTTGTAGCGCGCGAGATTGGCGCGGCAGTGCGCCAGCAACTCGCCGCCGTCGGCGCGCGCCGCGGGACGCAGCGCGACGTAGGCCACCGGCAACTCGCCGCGGTAATCGTCGGAAATGCCCACCACGGCCGCCTCCAGCACCGCCGGGTGCATCATCAGGACCTCCTCCACTTCGCGCGGATAGACGTTGTAGCCACCCACGATCAGCATGTCTTTCTTGCGGTCGCGGATGTAGAGGTAGCCGTCGGCGTCGAATTCGCCGATATCCCCGGTGTAGAGCCAGCCGTCGCGCAGCGTCTGCGCGGTCTCCTGCGGAAGGTTGCGGTAGCCTTGCATGATCTGCGGGCCGCGCGCGCGGATCTCGCCGCGCTCGCCGCAGGGCAGGACGCGCGTGCCCGTGTCGAGGTCCACGATCTGGATCTCGGTGTCCGGCACGGCGATCCCGACCGAACCGGAGTTCACCGGACCGCGCACCGGGTTGAACGAGAGCACCGGTCCGGCCTCGGTCTGGCCGTAGCCCTCGTAGACCGGCGCGCCGACCGCGTCGCGCCAGCGCCGGAGCGTTTCCTCCGCGAGCGCCGAGGCGCCGGAATAGCAGGTATGGACCGTGCCCCAGTCGGTGGCGGTGAATCGCGGATGCGCCATCAGCCCGGTGAACACGGTCGGGCTGCCGGGAAACACCGAAATCCGCTCGCGCTCGACCGCCGCAAGCACCTCTTCCGCAACGTAGCGGGGGAGCAGCACCAGCGCTCCGCCGCAGTAGGCCGCGAGGAACAGTCCCATCGCCATGCCGTAGGAATGCGATACCGGCATCATGCACAGGATCCGCTCCGCCTCGCGCGTCGGCAGCAGCCCCTCGCGCTGCAGGACATTGACCGCGATCGCGCCGTGCGTGAGGTTGACGCCCTTGGGCCTGCCGGTGGTGCCGCCGGTGTACTGCAGCAGGGCGGGGTCGTCCCGGTCCGGGAAATCCCCGAGCGCATTGCCTTCGGCGTGCCACGCGTCGAGCAGGCGCCGCCCCTGCCCCACGACGATGAGGTGCGCGACCCCGGCCGCCGCGGCGAGCGGCGCCAGGCCCGCCTCGAGCGCGGCATCGGCGATCAGCACGCCGGGCGCGGCGTCGCGCAGCATCAAGTCAAGCTCGCGCGGCGAGTACAAGGGGTTGAGCGGCACATGCTGCGCCCCCGCCGCCAGTGCGCCGTAGGCCGCAACGCAGGCCTCGATCGAGTTGCCGAGCACCGTCGCGACGCGGCCGCCGCGGGCGCCGAGCCCCCGCAGCTCGCGGGCGAAACCGGCAACGCAGGAAGCGTACTCTGCATAATCGAGCCGCCGTTCGCCGTCCACCAGCGCCTCCGCGCCGGCGCCGCCGCGCGCCGCGCGCGCGAGCATGTGCACGACGGTCGTGACGGCGGGATCCGGAATTTGCAGCCGCGGCGCGCTCACGCGTCGCCGGGCGCCGCACGCCCCCCGATCCAGGCGTGGTGGCGGTCGATCTGCGCAAGCAGCGCGGCCACGCCTTCTCCGGTGGTCGCGACCGTGCGCACGACCGGGGGCGTCCAGGCCGCGGGCCGGCGCAGCGTGAGCATGCCGAGCAGTTCCTGCTCCGCCCGCGCGGCCGGCGGCGTATCGGCCTTGTTGACCACGAAGATGTCGGCGATCTCGAACACCCCCGCCTTGATCGCCTGCACTTCGTCGCCCAGGTCCGGCGGGCAGACGACCAGCCGGGTCTGCGCGAGGGCGGCAATCTCCACCTCCGACTGCCCGGTGCCCACGGTTTCCACGATCACCACGTCGTAGCGCGCCGCCTCGAGCACTTCGACGACCGCGCGTATGGTGCGCGTCAGGCCGCCGAGATGTCCGCGCGCGGCGAGCGAGCGGATGTAGACGCGGTCATCGGCCTGGTGGTCGATCATCCGCAGCCGGTCGCCGAGCACTGCGCCGCCGCTCACCGGGCTGGAGGGATCCACCGCCAGCACCGCCACGGTCCTGCCACGCGCGAGGAACGCGCCGATCAGCGCGTTGACGAGGGTGGACTTGCCCACGCCCGGCGGCCCGGTCACGCCGAGGATGTGCGCACGGCCCACGCGGCCCGCGAGCGCGGCACGCAGCGCCGGCGCATCCGCGGTTTCGTTCTCGACCGCGGAAATCGCGCGCGCGATCGCCCGCCGGTCGCGCGCCAGGATCCCCGCCGGAAGGCTTTCCCGCGCCTGGGCGCTGCCGGGCCCCGCACCGCCGCCCGCGCCGCATCGCTGCAGGAGTTCGGCGTTGTGCTCCCCGAGCAGCGGCGGCGGCCCGTACTTCTGCTGCACGCCGCCGATCCTGATCGGGTTGCCGACCGCGCGCAGGCTTGCGTCCGGGCACTCGATCGCCACCACCATGTCCCGTTCGCGCGCGAGGTCCGAGGCGAGCGCCTGCTCGATCGTTTCCACCGGCGCCACGACCACGCCGAGCGGCGCCAGGCGCGCGGTCCAGGACGCCGTCGTGTCTCCCCTGAACAGCGGCGCGAGTTCCGCGAGCACCCGGTCGCGGTTCTCGCGCCGTGCGGCCATGGTGGCGAAGCGCGCGTCCTCCAGCCAGTCCGGCCTGCCCGCCTCGGTGCAGAAGCGCCGCCAGAAATCGTCGTGCGAGATGAACACCACGAGCCAGCCGTCCCGCGTCTCGAAAACCTGTGCCGGGACGATGTACGGATGCGCCGAGCGCGCCATGCGCTGCGCGCGCTCGCCGGCGTTCAGCCAGGCGCCCGCCAGATAGTTGAGCTGCGAGAGCAT
>MERP01000009.1:9257-15010 GCA_001772055.1 Betaproteobacteria bacterium RIFCSPLOWO2_12_FULL_68_19 | reverse complement strand
CGTCTGCCTCAATCTTGGGAAAACCGACTACATCACCTCGACCCACCGCGGGCACGGGCACACGCTCGCCAAGGGCGCCTCGATGCAGCGCATGATGTGCGAGCTGTTCGGCCGCGCGACCGGGTGCAACGGCGGCAAGGGCGGCTCGATGCACATCGCCGACTTCTCGGTCGGGATGCTGGGCGCGAACGGCGTGGTGGCGGCCGGCATTCCGATCGCCGTAGGGGCGGCCCATGCACTCAAGATCCAGGGGTCTTCTTCCATCGTTGCTTGTTTCTTCGGCGACGGTGCGGTGAACCGCGGGCCGTTCCTCGAGGGCCTGAACTGGGCCAAGGTGCACGCGCTGCCGCTGCTGTTCGTGTGCGAGGACAACCGCTGGTCGGCGACCACTGCGACCGGGGCGATGACCGCCGGCGCGGGCGCGCTCGCGCGTGCGCGGGCGATCGGCGTGCCGGGCATGGAAGTGGATGGCAACGATGTGATTCAGGTCTATGGCATCTCGAGAAATCTCATGGAAAAAATTCGAAGCGGCGAAGGACCGCAATTCCTCCACGCGATCACCTACCGCTTCAAGGGCCATGTCTCGGTCGACCCGGCGAGCTACCGCGACGGCGAGGAAGTCTCGCGCGCGCTCGAGAACGATCCGCTGAAGCTGGTTGAAAAAAGGATCGCGGCAGGCGAAGCCGCGTCGATTCGAAAGGCCGCGGAAGAAGAAGTGCGCCAGGCGCTGGCCGCGGCCGCGGCGGCGCCCTGGCCCGAGCCGGCGGCGGCCTATACCGACATCCAGGACGCCGGGGCAGGCCGATGGCGCTGATGAGCTACGCCGCGGCCTCTTGCGAGGCGCTGCGCCGGGGCATGCAGCGCGACAGCCGCGTCGTGGTGCTCGGCGAGGACGTCGGCCGCGGCGGCATCTTCCAGCAATACCGCGGGCTGCAGCAGGAGTTCGGCGCGGCGCGCGTGATCGACACCCCGATCTGCGAGTCGACCATCATGGGCGCCGCGGTGGGCATGGCGCTCGCCGGGCTCAAGCCGGTGGTGGAGATGCGGGTGGTCGATTTCGCCCTGTGCGCGATGGACGAGGTGGTCAACCAGGCGGCCAAGGCACGCTACATGTTCGGCGGGCAGGGGCGCGTGGGCCTGGTGGCGCGCATGCCCGGCGGGCTGTGGAGCGGCTCGGCGGCGCAGCACTCCCAGAGCCTGGAAGCCTGGTTCGCCCATGTGCCTGGGCTGGTGGTCGTCGCCCCCGCCACGGCGCAGGACAACCACTCGCTGCTCGAGGCGGCGATCGGCTGCGGCGACCCGGTGATCTACCTCGAGCACAAGGAGCTCTGGGGGATGCAAGGCGAAGTAAGCGAGAAAAGGGGAGTGATCGGAAAAGCTTCCATCCTGAGGGGCGGAAAAGACGTAACCCTCGTCACCTGGTCCCGAACGGTGCACGAGGCGCTCGCGGCGGCCGAGGAGGCTCCAATGTCGGTCGAGGTCATCGACCTGCGCACGCTCTGGCCCTGGGACCGCGAAATGGTTCTCGCTTCGGCGGCGCGCACGCGCCGCCTGCTGGTAGTGCACGAGGCGGTGCAGGCGGCCGGTTTCGGCGCCGAGATCGCCGCCACAGTTGCCGAGGAGCTCGGCATTCGGGTAAAACGCCTTGGAGCTCCGCGCATTCCGGTGGGCTATGCGAAGCCGCTGGAAGACGAGGCGCGCATCACGGCGGAACGGATTCTTTCCAGCTTGAACACTTTCTTGTAGGGGACATCGTGAAATCCAGAACCGTAGTTGCAGCATTGGCGCTCGCCCTCGCCGCAGTGCCGGCGTTCGCGCAATCCAAGTACCAGGCCGAGTACCGGCTCTCCACCGTGGTCGGCACCGCTTTCCCGTGGGGCAAGGCGGGCGAGCGCTGGGGCGAGATCGTGCGCCAGAGGTCGAACGGCCGGATCAACATCAAGATGTACCCCGGCGCCTCGCTCGTGGCCGGGGACCAGACGCGCGAGTTCACCGCCATCCGCCAGGGCGTGATCGACCTCGCCATCGGCTCGACCATCAACTGGTCGCCGCAGATCAAGGAGCTCAATCTCTTCTCGCTGCCCTTTCTCATGCCGGACTACGCCGCGATCGACGCGCTCACCCGCGGCGAGGTGGGCAAAGACCTGTTCCGGCGGCTCGAGCGCGCCGGCGTAGTGCCGCTCGCCTGGGGCGAGAACGGCTTCCGCGAGGTGACCAACTCCAAGCGCGAGCTGCGCCGCCCGCAGGACTTCAAGGGCCTGAAGTTCCGCGTGGTGGGCTCGCCGCTGTTCCTCGACACGTTCACCGCGCTCGGCGCCAACCCGACGCAGATGAGCTGGGCCGATGCGCAGCCCGCGCTCGCCTCGGGCGCGGTCGACGGGCAGGAGAACCCGCTCACCATCTTCACCGCCGCGAAGCTGCACATGGTGGGCCAGAAGAACGTGACGCTGTGGGGCTACGTCGCCGATCCGCTGATCTTCGTGGTCAACAAGGAAGTGTGGGAGAGCTGGACCCAGGAAGACCGCAAGATCGTGCGCGAGGCGGCGCTCGCGGCCGGCAAGTACTGCATCGACCTCGCGCGCGAAGGCATGACGGGCGCCAGTCCGGCCATGCTCAAGACCATCGAGGGATTGGGCGTCAAGGTGGTGAAGCTCTCCGACCAGGAGCGCAACGCCTTCAGGAAGGCGACCAAGCCGGTCTACGACAAGTGGGCCAGGCAGATCGGGCCCGAGCTGGTGAAGAAGGCCGAGGCCTCGGTCGCAGCCCGGAAGAAGAACTGATTGTTTAGTCCCTCGGGGGGCCCGCCGCCCACGCTTCCCCCGGGGGCGCGTTTCCGCGCCGAGCGCTTCTTCGGCGCGGCCGCCATGGCGGCGCTGGTCGCGATCACGCTCGCGAACGTCCTGACGCGCTATTTCACCGACATCTCGCTCGCCTTCACCGAGGAGGTCTCGGTGTTCCTGCTGGTGTTCCTCACCTTCGTCGGCGCGGCCAAGGCCTTCCTCGACGGCAACCAGATCGCGATGGAGTTCTTCATCGCCCGCATGGGCTGGCCATGGAAGCGCCGCTTCCTGCTGTTCGCGCTCGCCATGAGCGCGCTGATGATCGCGCTGGTGGGCTGGTTCGGCACCCGCATGGCCTGGGACGACTACGAGATGGAGGTGACCTCGCCCGGGCTGGGCTGGCCGCAGTGGATCTACACCACGTGGATGCCGCTGCTGTGCCTGCCGGTCATCGCGCGCATCGCGCAGGGGTTCGTGCACGTGTGGAGGAAGAGGGCGGCCGAATGAGCTGGCTGCTGTTCGGCGTGCTGCTCGCGCTGATGTGCGCCGGGGTGCCGATCGCGGTTGCGCTCGGGCTTTCCGGCGCCGCGGTCATCGCCGCCGCGCACATGGGGATGATGTCGGTCCCGACCATGGTCTACAGCGGCATCGCGAAATACCCGCTGCTCGCGATCCCGGTGTTCATCCTCGCGGGGCTGATCTTCGAGCGCTCCGGGGTGGCGGCGAGCCTGGTGCGCCTCGCCGAGAGCATCGTCGGCGTGCGCCGCGGCGGCCTCGCCGTCGCCGCGGTGATGGTGTGCATGGTGCTCGGCGGCATCTCGGGCTCGGGGCCGGCGGACTCCGCGGCGGTCGGCGCCATCATGATCCCGGCGATGACGCGCGCCGGCTACCCGCGCGAATTCTCCGCCAGCCTGATCGCCGCCGGCGGCTCCACCGCGATCATCATCCCGCCCTCGGTCGCGTTCATCATCTACTCGGTGCTGGTGCCGCAGGCGAGCGTGCCCGCGCTGTTCGCCGCCGGCATCGTGCCCGGCCTGCTGGTCGGCCTGGCGCTGATGGGCACGGCGGTGTTCTTCTCGGTGCGGCACGGCTTCGGCGCGCTCGAGGGCGAGGAGCGGCCGCCGTTCTGGCGCTCGCTCAAGGAGGCGGGCTGGGCGCTGCTCGCGCCGGTGATCATCCTCGGCGGGATGCGAAGCGGCGCCTTCACCCCGACCGAGGCGGCGGTGGTGGCGGTGGCCTACGGCCTGCTGGTCGGCGTGCTCGCCTACCGCTCGCTCGGCCCGCGCAACATCTGGGGGCTGCTCGAGGAATCGGCCGAGATCTCGGCCGTGATCCTGCTGCTGGTCGGGCTGGCGGCGCTGTTCGGCTGGGCGGTCGACACGGTCGGCGTGTTCAACGCCTTCGCCAAGTGGCTGACGAGCGAAGGCACGAGCGAGGTCGCGGTGCTGCTCTCCATCACCGTGGCGCTGCTCGTCGCCGGCACCGCGCTCGACGCCATCGCCACCTATTTCGTGTTCCTGCCCTTTCTCGTTCCGGTCGCGATGGCCTATGGCTGGGACCCGGTGTGGCTCGGCGTGGTCGTCACGCTCAACGTCGCGATCGGGCAGTTCACGCCGCCGACCGCGGTGAACCTCATGATCACCTGCCGCCTCGCCGGCGTATCGATGGAAGCCACCACTGCCTGGGTGCTGTGGTTCGTTGCCGCGATGACCGGCGTGCTGCTGCTGCTCACCTTCGTGCCGGAACTGGTGCTGTTCGCTCCGCGTGCGCTCGGCTACCTGTGAACGAAGCGGCGGTCCGGCGCCCCTGGTTGATTCTCCTTTGACCCAGATCAAATCGGCATCGGGGCTGCCGGGCCATAAACGGTCTGGATGCAGACCGTCCATGCCGACGTGGCAATCATTGGCGCAGGCGGCGCCGGGTTGCGCGCGGCGATAGCGCTCGCCCAGGGCGCGCCGCAGCTGCGCGTCGCGCTCATCTCGAAGGTCTATCCGATGCGCAGCCACACCTGCGCCGCGGAAGGCGGGGCGGCAGGGGTGATCAAGCCCGACGACAGCCTCGCGCTTCACTTCGACGACACCGTGCACGGCGGGGACTGGCTCTCCGACCAGGACGTGGTCGAATATTTCATCGCCGAGGCGCCGCGCGAGCTCGTTCAGCTCGAGCACTGGGGCTGCCCGTGGAGCCGCGAGGCGGACGGCTCGGTGGCGGTGCGTCCGTTCGGCGGCATGAAGAAGCAGCGCACCTGGTTCGCCGCCGACAAGTCGGGCTTCCACATCCTGCACACGCTGTTCCAGACCTCGCTGCGCTTCGATTCGATCCAGCGCTTCGACGAGTACTACGCGACCGAACTGCTGCTCGACGAGGGGCGCTGCGTCGGGCTGACGGCGATCGAGATGCGCAGCGGCCAGATGTGCCGCTTCGACGCAGCCGCGGTGATCATCGCGGGCGGCGGCGCCGGACGGATGTTCCCGTTCACCACCAACGGCGCGGTCAAGACCGGCGACGGCATGGCGCTCGCCTATCGCGCCGGCGTGCCGTTGAAGGACATGGAGTTCGTGCAGTACCACCCGACCGGGCTGCCCAGCACCGGCACCCTGCTCACGGAGGCCTGCCGCGGCGAAGGCGGCGTGCTGCTGAACAGGAACGGGCGGCGCTTCCTGCAGGATTACGGCATGGGCCCGGAGACGCCGCTCGGGCATCCGGTGTTCAAGACCATGGAGCTCGGCCCGCGCGACCGCGTCAGCCAGGCGTTCTGGCACGAGCAAAAGAAAGGCAACGCGGTTCCCACCCCGTGGGGGGACGCGATGCTGCTCGACATGCGGCACCTGGGCGAGAAGACGATCAACGAGCGCCTGCCGCTGGTGCGGGACATGTGCATCAGCTACATGGGCGTGGATCCGGTGAGCGATCCCGTGCCGGTGCGCCCGGTGGCCCATTACATGATGGGCGGCATCCACACCGACATCAAGG
>MERP01000009.1:0-9177 GCA_001772055.1 Betaproteobacteria bacterium RIFCSPLOWO2_12_FULL_68_19 | reverse complement strand
GGCGCGGCCGCGGCGCAGGCGCGTATCCGCGAGCTGATGCAGAGGAGCGGCGGCACCGAGACCGTGGCGGGACTGCGCAAGGAGATGATGCACACCATGGAGGAGAATGCCGGCATCTACCGCAGCGGCGAGGGCCTCGCCGCTGCCTGCGCCAAGCTCGCCGAGCTGCGCCGCCGCTACCGCGGCATCGAGCTGCACGACAAGACCAACGTGTACAACACCGACCTGCTGCAGGCGCTGGAGCTGGGCTCGATGCTCGACTGCGCCGAGGCGGTCACGCAGAGCGCTCTCGCGCGCAAGGAGTCGCGCGGCGCGCACCAGCGGCTCGACTACGTCGAGCGCGACGACCAGCGCTACCTCAAGCATTCGCTCGCCCATTATCGGGGCGGCGATGCGCCGCGCGTCGATTACCTCGACGTGGTGATCACCCGCTCACAGCCCGGCGTGCGCAACTACTCCGGAGGCCACGAATGAGCGAGCGCATGGTCGAGCTCGAGGTGCTGCGCTACAACCCGGAAACGGACCAGGAGCCGCGTTTCCAGCGCTATTCGGTTCCCTGCCGCGAGGAATGGGTGGTGCTCGACGCGCTCAACCACGTCAAGGAAAACCTCGATGCCACGCTGAGCTACCGCTGGTCCTGCCACATGGCGGTGTGCGGCAGCTGCGGCATGATGATCGACCGCGAGCCGAAGCTGGCGTGCAAGACGTTCCTGCGCGACTACCAGGGCGTGATCCGCGTGGAGCCGCTGCGGCACTTCCCGATCGAGCGCGACCTGGTGACGGTGATCGACGACTTCATGGCCAAGCTCTCGCGCGTCAAGCCCTACCTGATCCCGAAGGACGAAAAGGCGCTCGAGGCGGGCGAGTACCGCCAGACGCCGGCGCAGCTCAAGCGCTTCAAGCAGTACAGCATGTGCATGAACTGCATGCTGTGCTATGCGGCCTGCCCGGAATACGGCCTGCTGCCGGAGTACATCGGGCCGGCGGCGATCGCGCTCGCGCACCGCTGGAACCAGGATTCGCGCGACGCCGGCCGCGACGAGCGCCAGGAGGCGCTCGCGGCCAAGGAAGGGGCCTGGGAGTGCTCGTTCGTGGGCGCCTGCTCCGAGGTCTGCCCCGAGCACGTCGACCCCGCGGGCGCGATCCAGCAGGTCAAGATCCGCAGCACCGTGGACTGGTACCTGGAGCACCTGATGCCGTGGCTGAAGAAATGAGCCGCAAGCCCTACGCGCGCGAGATCAGCTCGGAGTGGATCTTCCGCCACCCGCGCTACCTGCGCTACATGGTGCGTGAATTCAGCTGCCTGTTCATCGGCGGCTACGCGCTGCTGATGGTCGTGGGGCTGATGAGGCTCTCGCAAGGTCCGGCCGCCTGGGAGGGTTTCCTTCAAGCGCTGCAGGCGCCGGCGAGCATCGCCTTTCATCTCGTGGCACTGGCGTTCTCCATTTATCACTCGGTGACTTGGTTCAACCTCACGCCGAAAGCGATTCCCCTTCCGTTCATCTCGGCGGCGCATTACGCCGGCTGGGCGGCCCTATCGATTGCGTTGCTGTGGATGGCAGGGGTTTCCTGACATGACGAAATCGAACAAGCCGATCGTCTGGGGGCCCTTCGCGGCCGGCGGCACCCTGACCGCGTTCCTCACGCCGGCCCTCATCGCGCTCACGCTGCTGGCCGGTCTCGGCCAGGTGCCGGAGGCGCTTTCATACGAGCACCTGCACGCCTTTGCCGCCCACTGGGTGGGCAAGGCGGCGCTCGTCGTCGTGATCGGCCTGTCCCTGTGGAGCGCGGCGCACCGCCTGCGCATCACCTGCTACGACCTCGGCGTGCGGGCCGACGCCGCGGTCGCGACGATCGTCTACGCCGGGGCCCTTGCCGGGACCGGGGCGGCGGTGCTTTACTTGCTGCGGATCTAAGGGAGGAGGCCCCGCATGAATCCGCCGCCGGTCGCCACGCGCGAAATCGCCCGGGAAGAGCGCTTCAACGCCGTCTGGACCCAGGAGCTGAACGACGTATTCGCCGACGTGGCGCCGTACTACGACCGGGCGAACACCATCGCCAGCCTGGGACTGTGGGGCTGGTTCCTGCGGCAGTTCATGAATACGGTGGACATCCGGCCCGGCGAGCGCGTGCTCGACGTGTGCGCCGGCACCAATGCGATCGGCATCGCGCTGCTCAAGCGCGAGCCCACGCTCGAGATGCACGCCATCGACCGCAGCGCCGCGATGCAGGACGTCGGCCGGCGCAACGCCGAGGCGCTGGGCCTGCGCATCCGCAGCGTCATCGACGACGTGCACACGCTCCCCTACCCGGACGACACCTTCGACGTGGTCACTCTGCAGTTCGCCTCGCGGCACCTGCGTATCCGGCGCGTGGCTTCCGAGATCCGGCGCGTGCTCAAGCCGGGCGGCCGCTTCTACCACTGCGACATGCTGCGGCCCGGCAACCGCATCGTGGAGCGGCTCTATTACACGTACCTGCGCTTCTGCCTGTGGTTCACGGGTTTCCTGTTCCGCAGCGGGCCGGCCGCGCTCAACTGCAAGGAATACTTCATCCAGGCATTGCAGATGTTCTACTCCGCGCAGGAGCTGAGCGACATGCTGGAGGACGTGGGCTTTCGCGACGTCACGGCGAAGACGGTGTTCTCGGGCATGCTCGGCTTTCACCGCGCCGTGAAGCCGACGCCGGCCTGAACCGGGAGAGGGCACTCGCTGCGCTGAACCGCAGGCTCCTTGCCGAATTCAGCCGGCGGACCATCGCCGCGCTGCGCGAGGCGCTGCCGCTGCAGCTCATGCCGGCGCGGCTCGAGCAGGTGCTGGCGCTGAACCTCGCGAAGGAAGTTCGCAAAGATACGCGGGTCATCCGCGCCGCCGCGGCGCCCGGGCAAACCAGCCTGGATTCCCTCGTGCTTGAAACGAAGGCAATCGACCGCGACTTCCTCCAGCGTGTGGCGCGCTTTCCCGTGGAGATCGTCATCCGCTACGAGGAGATCGAGCCGGTGCGCCGGCGGCGCATCGAGCGCCTCTTCGCCGCCGCGCAGCGTGTGCTCTCCACCTGGGCGCCCGGGCAGGGCGCGCGCGAGGCGCTGCGCTCCGCTTTTCCGGGTGCGGAGCTCGAGGCGCTGCTGCGCGAGCTGCTCGCGCTCTACGGCGAGGAAACGCTCGCGCTCAGCCGCTCGGTGCGAGTGCCGACGCTGCTCAAGCCGCTGCGCGACGCTGCGGCGCGCCGCCTCGTCGGCGTCATGGATTCCGTCTCCGCGCGCCTGGCGAGGGAAGCCGCGGCGGCGATGAACTTACGGTAAAATTCAATGGTTTGTGGGGTCTTGAGCGATGACGCGCACCCGGCTGGTCGCCGGAAACTGGAAGATGCACGGCAACCGGGCGGCCAATGCGGCCTTGCTCGACGCTATCGTGCGCGGCCAAGCCGGTGCCGAAGGCGCGGAATGCGTGGTCTGTGTCCCGTTTCCGTACATCGCGCAGGTCGCCGAGCGCTTGCGGGGAACCGCGGTCGCGTGGGGCGCTCAGAACGTCAGCGAGCACGCGCAAGGCGCGTATACCGGCGAAGTTTCCGCCGCGATGCTGGCGGATTTCGGCTGCAAGTACGTGATCGTCGGGCACTCGGAGCGGCGCCAGCTGTTCGGCGAGAGCGACGGGCAGGTCGCGGCGAAATTCGCCGCGGCGCGCAAGGGCGGCCTGACGCCGATCCTGTGCGTCGGCGAGACGCTCGCGGAGCGCGAGGCGGGCAGGACGGAACAGGTCGTGGGCAGGCAGCTGGATGCAGTTTTAAACAGTTCTCCATTTGAAAATGCAGTTCTCGCCTACGAGCCGGTGTGGGCGATCGGCACCGGGCGCAACGCGACGCCCGAGCAGGCACAGGCCGTACACGCATTTCTCAGAACGAAAGTACCTTCTGAGACCTGCATCCTGTACGGCGGCAGCATGAAGGCCGCGAACGCGGCAGGGTTGTTCGCGATGCCGGACATCGACGGCGGGCTGATCGGCGGCGCTTCGCTGGTGGCCGCGGATTTCATCGCGATCCTGCACGCTGCGGCAGGGTCTAAAGAGGTGACGAGATGAGTGTCTGGACCAACGTTTTTATCGTGATGCACGTGGTGGTGGCGCTGGCGATCATCGGCCTGGTGCTGCTCCAGCACGGCAAGGGCGCCGACATGGGCTCTGGCTTCGGCGGCGGCGCCTCCGGGAGCCTGTTCGGCGCCACCGGCGCGGCGAACTTCCTGTCGCGCGCCACCGCGGTGCTCGCGACGATTTTTTTCCTGCTCAGCCTCGCGCTCGCCTACCTCGCGACCCATCGCGGCCCCGAGCCCGGCGGGGTGATCGATGCCGTGCGGCAGCAGCAGGCGCCGGCCGCCAAGCCGGCCGCCGAAGCGCCGCAGCCCTCGCCCGAGGAAGGTTCGAAGGACAAGGCGGTGCCGCAATAATTTTGGGGGATAATTCAAGCATTTCCGCCCACGTGGTGAAATTGGTAGACACGCTAGCTTGAGGGGCTAGTGGCCTAACAAGCCGTAGCAGTTCGAGTCTGCTCGTGGGCACCAGACTATGCTCGCAGAATACTTTCCAATTCTATTGTTCTTGATCGTGGCCCTGGGCGTGGGCGTGGCGCCCATGGTGCTCGGGAAGCTGCTCGCCCCGAACCGCCCCTACCCGGAGAAGCTCTCCCCCTACGAGTGCGGCTTCGAGGCCTTCGAGGACGCGCGCATGAAGTTCGACGTGCGCTACTACCTGGTGGCGATCCTGTTCATCCTGTTCGACCTCGAGATCGCCTTTCTCTTTCCCTGGGCGGTGGTGATCAACGAGATCGGGCTGGCGGGGTTCCTGTCGATGATGCTGTTTCTCGCCATCCTGACCGTGGGCTTCGTCTATGAATGGATGAAAGGCGCCCTGGAATGGGAATAGAAGGGGTTCTGCACGAGGGCTTCGTCACCACCACGGCCGACAAGCTGATCAACTGGACGCGCACCGGGTCGCTGTGGCCGATGACCTTCGGCCTCGCCTGCTGCGCCATCGAGATGATGCATGCCGGTGCGGCGCGCTACGACCTCGACCGCTTCGGCGTGGTGTTCCGTCCCAGCCCGAGGCAGTCGGACGTGATGATCGTGGCCGGGACCCTGTGCAACAAGATGGCGCCGGCGCTGCGCAAGGTGTACGACCAGATGGCCGAGCCGCGCTGGGTGATCTCGATGGGCTCGTGCGCCAACGGCGGCGGCTACTACCACTATTCGTACTCGGTGGTGCGCGGCTGCGACCGCATCGTGCCGGTCGACGTGTACGTGCCCGGCTGCCCGCCGACGGCGGAGGCGCTGCTCTACGGCATCGTGCAGCTGCAAAACAAGATCAGGCGCACCAACACCATCGCGCGATAGATGACACCCAAGCTCCAGCGCCTGCACGACGCGGTCGAGACGATCCTGGGCGTGAAGCCGGTCGAGCGGCTCGACGAGCTGACCATCGAGGTGCACGCCAAGGACTACCGGCGCGCCTGCCAGACGCTGCGCGATCACCCAGAGCTGCGCTTCGAGCAGCTGATCGACCTGTGCGGCGTCGACTACGCGAGCTATGGCGACCGGCCGCGCAGCCGCAACCGCTTCGCGGCGGTCGCGCACCTGCTGTCGCAGACGCACAACTGGCGGCTGCGCCTGCGCTGCTTCTGCCCCGACGACGAGCTGCCGCTGCTCGACTCGCTGGTGGAGGTCTGGCCGGGCGTCAACTGGTTCGAGCGCGAGGCCTTCGATCTGTTCGGCATCGTGTTCGAGGGCCATCCCGACCTGCGCCGCATCCTCACCGACTACGGCTTCGTCGGGCACCCGTTCCGCAAGGATTTCCCCCTCTCGGGCCACGTCGAGATGCGCTACGACCCCGAGCAGAAGCGCGTCGTCTACCAGCCGGTGAGCATCGACCCGCGCGAGGTCACGCCGCGCATCGTGCGCGACGACCAGTACGGGCAGGAGCGCTGATGCCCGAGATCCGCAACTACACGCTCAATTTCGGCCCGCAGCATCCGGCCGCGCACGGCGTGCTGCGCCTGGTGCTCGAGCTCGACGGCGAGGTGATCCAGCGCGCCGACCCGCACATCGGCCTGCTGCACCGCGCCACCGAGAAGCTCGCCGAGCACAAGACCTACATCCAGTCCCTGCCGTACATGGACCGGCTCGACTACGTCTCGATGATGTGCAGCGAGCACGCCTACGTGCGCGCGGTCGAGAAGCTGCTCGGCATCGAGGCGCCGATCCGCGCGCAGTACATCCGCGTCATGTTCGACGAGATCACGCGCATCCTCAACCACCTGCTGTTCCTCGGCACGCAGGGGCTCGACCTGGGCGCGATGACCGTGTTCCTGTACTGCTTTCGCGAGCGCGAGGACCTGCTCGACTGCTACGAGTCGGTTTCCGGCGCACGCATGCACGCGGCCTACTACCGCCCCGGCGGCGTCTACCGCGACCTGCCCGACAGCATGCCGCAGTACCAGGCCTCGAGATGGAAGAGCGAGGACGACGTCAGGGAGCTGAACCGCAACCGCCAGGGCTCGCTGCTCGACTTCATCGAGGACTTCACCCGGCGCTTCCCGAAGTGCGTGGACGACTACGAGACGCTGCTCACCGACAACCGCATCTGGAAGCAGCGCACGGTCGGCATCGGCGTGGTCTCGCCGGAGCGCGCGCTGGCGCTCGGCTTCAGCGGCGTGATGCTGCGCGGCTCGGGCATCGAGTGGGACCTGCGCAAGAAGCAGCCCTACGCGGCGTACGACAAGGTCGACTTCGACGTCCCGGTCGGCCGCAACGGCGACACCTACGACCGCTACCTGGTGCGCATCGAGGAGATGCGCCAGTCGAACCGCATCGTCAAGCAGTGCGTCGACTGGCTGAGGCAGAACCCCGGGCCGGTGATCGTCGACAACCACAAGGTGGCGCCGCCCTCGCGCGTGGAGATGAAGGGCAGCATGGAGGAGCTGATCCACCACTTCAAGCTCTTCACCGAGGGCATGCACGTGCCCGAAGGCGAGGTCTACGCCGCGGTCGAGCACCCGAAAGGCGAGTTCGGCGTGTACTTCATCTCCGACGGCGCCAACAAGCCCTACCGCATGAAGCTGCGGCCGCCGGCCTTCGCGCACCTCGCCGCGATGAGCGAGCTGGCGAAAGGCCACATGATCGCCGACGCGGTCGCCATCATCGGCACCCTGGACATCGTGTTTGGCGACGTAGACAGATGAGCGACAGATCGATGCTTTCCGCCGAGTCATTGAGCAAGATCGAGCGCGAGGTCGCGAAATACCCGCCCGAGCAGAGGCGCTCGGCGGTGATGAGCGCGCTGATCATCGCGCAGGACGAGAAGGGCTGGCTCTCCACCGAGACCATGGACGAGGTCGCCGGCTACCTCGGCATGCCGCCGGTGGCGGTGTACGAGGTGGCGACGTTCTATTCGATGTACAATCTGAAGCGCGTCGGCAAGTACAAGCTCACCATCTGCACCTGCCTGCCCTGCGGCCTGCAGGGCGCGCTGGCGGCCGCCGACCACCTGCGCGAGAAGCTCGGCATCGACTTCAACCAGACCACGCCCGACGGGCGCTTCACCCTGAAGGAAGGCGAGTGCATGGGCGCGTGCGCGATGGCGCCGGTCCTGCTCGTGAACAACAAAAAAATGCTCGACTACATGTCCAAGGAGAAGCTCGACCAACTCATCGAGGGATTGAAGTGATGCTCGACTACGGTCCCGACGCCATCCTCATGAAGGGCCTGGACGGCCGCAACTGGCGCCTCAAGGACTACGAGGCGCGCGAGGGCTATCAAGCTCTTCGAAAAATACTTGAGTCAAAAACAAAACCTGAAGACATCATCGCCGACATGAAGAAGTCGGCGCTGCGCGGGCGCGGCGGCGCGGGCTTTCCGACCGGCCTCAAGTGGTCGTTCATGCCGCGCGCCTTCCCGGGCGCGAAGTACGTGGTGTGCAACTCCGACGAGGGCGAGCCCGGCACCTGCAAGGACCGCGACCTGCTGCGCTACAACCCCCATTCGGTGATCGAGGGCATGATCATCGCCGGCTACGCGATGACGGCGAGCGCAGGCTACAACTACATTCACGGCGAAGTCTGGGAAATCTACGAGCAGTTCGAGGAAGCGCTCGCCGAGGCGTATGCCGCAGGCTACCTCGGCAAGAACATCCTGGGTTCTGATTTTTCGTATGAGATGTATGCCCATGCCGGCTACGGGGCGTACATCTGCGGCGAGGAGACGGCGCTGCTCGAGTCCCTCGAGGGCAAGAAAGGCCAGCCGCGCTTCAAGCCGCCGTTCCCGGCGAGCTACGGCCTGTACGGCAAGCCCACCACCATCAACAACACCGAGACCCTCGCCGCCGTGCCCTGGATCGTGCGCCACGGCGGCGACGCCTTCCTCGCCCTCGGCCGGCCCAACAACGGCGGCACCAAGCTCTTCTCGGTCACCGGCCACGTCAGCCGGCCGGGCAACTACGAGGTGCGCCTCGGTACGCCCTTCGCCGAGTTGCTCGAGATGGCAGGTGGTGTTCGTAAAGGAAATAAATTGAAAGCCGTCATTCCTGGCGGCTCATCCATGCCAGTCTTGCCCGCCGACATCATGATGAAGACCGACATGGACTACGACTCGGTCGCCAAGGCCGGCTCGATGCTCGGCTCGGGCGCGGTGATCGTGATGGACGACTCGACCTGCATGGTGCGCGCGCTCGAGCGCCTGTCGTACTTCTACTTCGAGGAATCCTGCGGCCAGTGCACGCCCTGCCGCGAGGGCACCGGCTGGCTCTACCGCGTGGTGAACCGCATCGAGAACGGCCTGGGCCGCATGGAGGACCTCGCGCTGCTCGACAACGTCGCCGACAACATCGCCGGGCGTACCATCTGCGCGCTGGGCGACGCCGCGGCGCTGCCGGTGAAGAGCTTCGTCAAGCATTTCCGCAGCGAGTTCGTGCACCACATCGAGCACAAGGAATGCCCGTACGGCGCCGTCGAGCCCAAGTGGGGGCGCAGCGGGGCGCACCTGCATTCGCTGCAGCAGGCGGCCTGATGCTCAAGATCAGCGTCGACGGCAGGGAAGTCGAGGTCGCGCACGGCGCGACGGTGATGGACGCCGCGCACAAGCTCGGCGTGTACGTGCCGCACTTCTGCTACCACCGCAAGCTCTCGATCGCCGCCAAC
>MERP01000008.1:19077-19619 GCA_001772055.1 Betaproteobacteria bacterium RIFCSPLOWO2_12_FULL_68_19 | reverse complement strand
GATCACGTTGCTTTGCCTCGGCGCCGAAACCGCGAGATCGATCATCAAGCACGGCCTTGCCCTCGGTGCCGACGAGGCAATTCTGCTCTGCGATCCGGCTTTCGACGACGGCGATAGTTTCACCACGGCCCGCAGTCTGGCAGCGGCGATCGCGAAGATCGGTCACGTCGACCTTGTTCTCACCGGCCGGCAAGCGGCCGACGGCGATCTTGGGGTTGTCGGCTGCGGTATCGGCGAACTGCTGAATCTTCCTACAGTCACGTTCGCTGCGAGTGTTACGGTCGCCGGCAAGACACTCGTGATCGAGCGCGCGCTCGGCGATGGCTCTGAAACCGTGGAAGCACCGATGCCCGCAGTGGTGACGATCTCGCATGAGGTGGGTAGCGTGCGCCATCCCAGTCTGCGCGAAACCATGAAAGCGGCCCGTAAGCCGGTGACGATGTGGACCGCAAAGGATATCGGCCTGGCCCCTCCGGATATCGGTGCGCGCGGCGCTCGTCGCGTCCTCGAACGCCTTTACGTTCCAGTGAGCGACGTGGAGT
>MERP01000008.1:0-19067 GCA_001772055.1 Betaproteobacteria bacterium RIFCSPLOWO2_12_FULL_68_19 | reverse complement strand
TCGCGGAGATACGCCGGGGGAGCTGGCGGCGAATCTTGTCGATCGCCTTTCGAACGCCAGTCTAATCTGGTCGTAAATGGTCGGTTCGTATTGAGGTAGTTGTGACATATCCCTCCGATCTCTTCGTGGCTGTGGAAGTGATCGATGGCCGGCCTGCTGCGCTGGTCTATGAGATGTTGGGACTCGCCCGCGGACTGCTCGAGGAGTCGGGCGGAGTGATCCATGCATGCGTTCTGGGCAGCGGCCTCGACGGCCTAGCGGAGGACCTAATCGCGCACGGTGCGGACAAGGCCTATGTTATCGATGCACCGTTCCTTGCCGCATACCAGGCCGATTTATGGTTGCCAGACTTGGTCGCAGTGATCGGTAAAGTGGAACCGGATGCCGTGATCGTCGGGCATACGCCATTCGGTGCAGACTTGGCGCCCCGTCTGGCTTTTCGCCTCGGCACCGTCGTTGCCACAGGATGCAACCGTGCTTCCGTCGAGGGCGGCAAACTCCACCTGACACGTCCTTGCTACGGGGGCAAAGCTGAAGAAGTCGTGTCCTTTCTAACCTCACCCGCCGTGTTCACAGTGAAGCCAAAATGCTTCAGCCCAAGTCCTACGAAGGACAACCGGGGCGGAGAGATTGTGCGACTGGAATCGGTCCTCGACCCGGCGTCCGTTCGGACGAGAGTACGCGAGGCCCGGCGCGAGGTGGGCGATGGCGACAGGCTGGAGACCGCCAGCACCGTCATTGCCGGAGGTGGTGGCATGAAGGGGCCCCGAGGCTTCGAACTTGCCGGACGGCTTGCGGACCTCCTTGGGGGTGCGGTGGGGGCAAGCCGCGTCGCTTGCGATCTGGGGTGGTGCCCACCTTCGTGGCAAATCGGTCTCTCAGGCAAGACCATAGCCCCCGAGCTCTATTTCGCCATCGGCATTTCCGGCGCCGGCCAGCACATGGCCGGATGCGGGAACGCCAAGACCATCATCGCCATCAACACCGATCCCCATGCACCGATCTTCCGCTATGCAAGATACGGCATCGTTGGCGATTGCCATGACGTGATGCCGGCATTGATAGAAAAGATCGAAGCGCGTCGAAAGTGAACGTTAGCGCCGTTGCCGGAGGAGGAAGAGCATGCTGACCTACGACGCGAAAGCTGTTGCTCGTTTGGAGAAAATCTATTCGACTCGACAGATTGTCGACCAACGTCGTCGTTTTCGCGGGATCGTCTCGGCACGTCCGGGTGAATTCGGTTTGGATGTGGGCTGCGGCGTCGCGTATCTCGCGTGCGAACTGGCCAAGGAAGTCGCGCCCAGGGGACGAATCGCGGCAATCGACAGGAGCGGCGAAGCGGTCCGCGCCTCGAAGGTCCGTGTCGCCAAAGAAGAACTTGACGGGATCATTGATGTTCGGCTTGGCGACGCTACAAAATTGGAATTTCCCGATGAAACTTTCGATTTCGTGGTTGGTGCACAGGTCTACTGCTATGTTTCAGACGTTGCTCGCGCCATACGGGAGGCTGCGCGCGTACTAAGAAAGGGCGGTCGCCTGGTGGTCCTCGACTCTGATTGGGATATGTGCGTCTGGGCGTCCAAAGATCCCTCGCTCACCCGCCGCGTCATTGCTGCGCGAGGGGCAGCTCAATTTGCCCATGCGCACCTTCCGCGTGAGGTGCACGCGCTTGTCCGGGCTGCAGGAATGGCCCTCAGTGATGCGCAATCCTTCTCGATCATCGAGACACGCTACGACCCTGATTCGTACAGCGTAGGCATCATTCCATCGACGTGCGAGGCTGCGCTGAAGCACGGCATTTCGCCGGAGGAGGTCGGGCGGTGGGCAGAAGATCTCCGATCCCGGACAACACAGGGTGAATGGTTCTTTTGTCTGAACCGGTTCGTCTTTACGGCGACAAAGTAGTAGCGCAGTTACCACACCGCGATGCTTCACCACGGAATCGGCGTGCCGTCATGGTTGAGGAAGCGCCCGGAGTCGCCCGGCTCGAGGCCTTCGATCACCTTGCGCAGCCCGCGCACCGATTCCTCGGGCGAGAGCGGCGCGCCCTTGCCGCCCATGTCGGTCCTCACCCACCCCGGGCTGAGCGCCACCACGATGATGCCGCGATCGGCCAGCGCGACCGACAGTCCCTTGGCGAGCGCGTTCAGCGCCGCCTTGCTGGTCGCGTACGGCAGCGTGTGGCCCGAGGCTTCCGTGATCGAGCCCAGGCGGCTCGACATGAAGGCGACCACCCTGCGGTCGCTTGCCGCCACGTTCTCGACGAACGCTTCGGCCACCGCGGCCGCGCCGAGCAGGTTCACGCGCAGCACTTCCTCCCAGGAATCGTAGTCGAAGCTCCCCAGCGCCGTGCCGCGCTTGCCGGCGATGCCGGCGTTGCAGAGCAGGAGGTCGATAGGAACGCCCTTGAGTCCGGCTGCGAACTGTCTTATTCCGGAGTAATCCGTGACGTCGAACTCGCGGCGCGTCGTGCCGATGGCGCGCCAGCCGTCGGACTCATACTGCCGCGCGAGCTCTTTTCCGATGCCCCGGCTTGCGCCGGTGATCAGAACGGTGCCGCTAGAGCGCGTCGACGACGGCCCGGGTGACATCCCTGGTGCGCGCGCTGCCGCCGAGATCGGGGGTGAAGACCTTCTTCGCCGTCACCGCCTCGATCGCTTTCATGAGGCGCGCAGCCGCCTTCGCCTCGCCGAGGTGCTCGAGCATCATCGAGGCGGTCCAGAAGGTGGCGATCGGGTTCGCGATGCCCTTGCCGGTGATGTCGAAGGCCGAGCCGTGGATCGGCTCGAACATCGAGGGAAAGCGCCGCTCGGGGTTGAGGTTGGCGGTGGGCGCGATGCCCAGCGACCCGGAGAGCGCGGCGGCGAGGTCCGAGAGGATGTCGGCGTGCAGGTTGGAGGCGACGATGGTGTCCAGGCTTCCCGGCTTCAGCACCATGCGGGTAGTGACCGCGTCGACGAGGATCCTGTCCGTTTTTACCTCCGAGTACTCCTTTGCAACGGCAAAGAAAATCTCATCCCACAGCACCATGCCGTGGCGCTGGGCGTTCGACTTGGTCACCAGCGTGAGCTGCTTGCGCGGGCGCTTGCGCGCCAGCTCGAAGGCGAAACGGTGCACGCGCTCGACGCCCTTGCGCGTGAACACCGAGGTCTCGGTCGCGACCTCGTCCGGCAGCCCTGCGTGCACGCGCCCGCCCGAGCCCGAGTACTCGCCCTCGGTGTTCTCCCGCACGATGACCCAGTCGATCAGATTGGAATTGGAAAGAACACTCGTAACCCCGGGTAAGACGCGCGCCGGCCGCACGTTGGCGTACTGGTCGAAGCCCTGGCAGATCGGCAGGCGCAGGCCCCAGAGCGAGACATGGTCGGGCACGTCGGGGGCGCCCACCGCGCCGAAGAAGATCGCATCGAACTTCTTCAGCTCGTCGAGGCCGCCTTCCGGGATGTAGCGACCGGTCTCGAGGTAGCGCTTCGAGCTCCAGTCGAAATGCGTGAATCTCACCGCGAAGCCTTCCGGGGAGGAAAGCTTCTCGACCACTTCGATCCCCGCGGGAATGACCTCGTTGCCGATCCCGTCGCCGGGAATCGACGCGATGCGGTAGGTCTTCAAGCCGCTTGCTTGGACTGGGCGCGCACCGCTTCGGCCACGGCCGCGCCGACTTGCGCGCTGCTCGCCTTGCCTTTCATGTCCGGGGTATGCGGGCCGGAGACGATCACCTGCTCGATCGCGCGCACCACGTCGGCCGCCGCCTGCGGGTGGCCGAGGTGCTCGAGCATCAGCGCCCCCGACCAGATCGCGGCGATCGGGTTGGCGATCTTCCTGCCGGCGATGTCGGGCGCCGAGCCGTGCACCGGCTCGAAGATCGACGGCGCGGTGCGCTCGGGGTTGATGTTGCCGGAGGCGGCGATGCCGATCGTGCCGGCGGTCGCGGGTCCCAGGTCGGAGAGGATGTCGCCGAACAGGTTCGAGGCCACGATCACGTCGAAGCGCTCGGGGTTGAGCACCATCTGGATGGTCAGGCCGTCGACGTGGTACTGATCCGTCCTTACATCACCATAGCCTTTGCTGATCTCCGCGAACCGTTCATCCCAGTAAGGCATGGTGATGGTGATGCCGTTCGACTTGGTGCACGAGGTGAGGTGCTTGCCGCGCTTGCGCGCGAGCTCGAAGGCGTACTTGAGGATGCGGTCCACGCCCTTGCGCGTGAAGATCGCCTGCTGCATCGCCGCCTCGCGCTCGGTGCCCTCGAAGATGCGCCCGCCGACGTTGCCGTACTCGCCCTCGGTGTTCTCGCGCACCACCACGTAGTCGATGTCGCCGGGCTTGCGGCCGGCGAGCGGGCAGGGCAGGCCTTCGAACAGGCGCACCGGGCGCAGGTTCACGTACAGGTCGAACCAGCGCCGGAAGTTGATGAGCAGGCCCCAGGCGGAGATGTGGTCGGGAACGATCGCCGGGTTGCCGACCGCGCCGAAGTACACCGCGTCGAACTTGCGCAGGATGTGCTGGGCGTCGTCGGGGCACATCTTGCCGTGCGAGCGGTACCAGTCGCAGCTCCAGGGAAACTCCTGCCACTTGAAGCGCAGGCCGTGCCGCGCGCCGGCGGCTTCCAGCACGCGCACGCCCTCGGGGATCACCTCGCGGCCGATGCCGTCCCCGGGAATGACCGCAATGGAATGCTCTTTCATGGCTGCGCAGTATATAGAATCGCCGCATGCGCTTCGCGGCGATCGAAACCTCGACGCAGTGGTGCTCGGTCGCGCTGTGGTCCGACGGCGAGATCGCCTCGATCGAGCGCCGGGCGGGCAACCGCCATTCGGAGCTGGTTCTGCCGATGCTTGAACGGCTTCTAGCAGAAAAGAAAATTTCCTTTCAGGACCTCGATTCGGTTGCCTTCGGCGCCGGGCCAGGGTCGTTCACCGGGCTGAGGATCGCCTGCGCGCTCGCCCAGGGGCTCGCGCTGCCGCGCGCGCTGCCGGTGCTCGGCGTCTCGACGCTCGAGGCGCTGGCGGAGGAATCGGGCGCCCGCCGCGTGGCGGCGTGCATCGATGCGCGGATGCGCGAAGTGTATTATGCGGCGCTCGAAAGGCAGGGGGCGGGCTGGCGCGAGGTGGTGCCGGCGCAATGCGTCGCGCCGCAGGATGCACCCAGGCCGCCGGGCGAAGGATGGGTGGGTTGCGGCAGCGGCTTCGAGGTCTACGGCGATCTGGGGTTCGCGCGCACCTTGGCGCAGGTCCATCCCACCGCCGCCGCGGTGGCAGCGCTCGCCGCGCCGCGCTTCGCCGCGGGCGAGGGGGTGGATGCGGCGCTCGCCGCGCCCGTTTACCTGCGCGACAAGGTGGCGCTGACCAAGCAGGAGCAGGAGGCGAGATGAGCGCGGTCCTCAAGGATGAACGCCCCGCAGTCCCTTCGCTCGGTCCGATGCGCGGGCAGGACCTGGCCGAGGTCATGGCGATCGAGGACGCGATCTATTCGCACCCCTGGACGCGCGGCAATTTCGCCGACTCGCTGCGCGCCGGCTACGAGTGCCGGGTGCTGAGGCTCTCGGGCGAGCTGATCGGCTACTTCGTGCTGATGGTGGCCGCGGGCGAAGCGCATCTTCTCAATCTCTCGGTCGCGGCGCGCCATCAGCGCAGCGGCCACGGCGCGGCGCTGCTGCGCGAGGCCGGCGCCCTTGCGCACCGGCTCGGCGCGCGCAGCCTGTTCCTCGAGGTGCGCCCGAGCAACCGCGCGGCGCAGGCGCTGTACACGAGGTTCGGCTTCCGCAGGGTCGGCGTCAGGCGCGCGTACTACCCGGCGCACGCCGGGCGCGAAGACGCGCTGGTCCTCGCCCTGCCGCTGCAATGAGCCGGCGCGAGGAATTCCTCGCCGAGATGGGCCTCGCGCCGATCTGGCGCCTGAGGAACAAGGAAAAGCCGCGGCAAGAAGAGGCTTGTTCCGATTCCCGCAAAGGCTGGATCGAGCTCAAGCAGGCCGTCCCGGCGTGCACCGCGTGCTCCCTGCACAAGTCGCGCAAGCAAACGGTGTTCGGCGTGGGCGACGAGCAGGCCGACTGGATGCTGATCGGCGAGGCACCGGGCGCCGAAGAGGACCGCCTGGGCGAGCCCTTCGTCGGCCAGGCGGGGCGGCTGCTCGACAACATGCTCGCCGCGATCGGCCTCAAGCGCGGCGAGAACGTCTACATCGCCAACGTCCTCAAGTGCCGGCCGCCGGGCAACCGCAACCCGGCGCCCGAGGAAGTGGCGAAGTGCTCGCCGCACCTGCGCGGCCAGATCGAGCTGATCGCGCCGAAGCTGATCGTCGCGATGGGGCGCTTCGCGGCGCAGACGCTGCTCAACACCGACGCCAGCATCGCCAGCCTGCGCGGCCGCGTGCACGCCTATGCCGGCGTGCCGCTGGTCGTCACCTATCACCCGGCCTACCTGCTGCGCAACCTGCCCGACAAGGCGAAGGCCTGGGAGGACCTCGTTTTCGCGCGCAAGACCATGGCCGGCCTGTAAGGCGCGCCGTTACTTGTCGTCGCGCCTGGCCTGGGTGACTTCGCGGGCGAAGAACCAGCGCACGTAACCGACCATCGCGCAAGCCCCGGCCACCCAGGCGGCGAGAGCGAGCCCGGTGAGGGCGGCGGAGACCAGCACGTTCGCCTGAGCCAGCACCGCGCCCCCGGCGCCGGCAGCGAAGAGCGCCAGGCCCACCAGCATCGGCTTCCATCGGTCCCGGCCCGGCGCAAGCAGCGCGCGCAGATGGTCGGTCGGCGACATCAGACGCGATCGCGCCAAAGCGCGGCGAGCTCGATGGCGCTTCGATTCACCCACATGGAAAGACCGAAGGCGCTGCCGCTTCGCTTCTGGCAGTCGGTGCAATGGCAGGGGTAGACCGTGAGCGGCTCTTCGGTGACGCGGTAGCGGGTCGCGTCGCATAGGCACCGGCCAGTATAGGGAAGAGGCATACCCGCGACCTTAGCATTCCGGAAAGCGCGAAGCATTCCCTAAAAAAACGTGGTCTGTCCCTGATTTTGCCTCTGATTTTGCCTTACTCGGACTTGAGGCGCGGGTGGTGCGGGTCCTCGGCGCGCGCGAAGGCGAGCAGGCGCTCGACCTCTTCGCCGTGCACGCGCCGGGTGCGCCAGTACCAGAGCTGGACCGCGCTCATGGTGCCCGCGACGAACAGGCCGAACGCCACGATCACCAGGTAGATCGAGAAGCTCCTGTGCAGCAGCAGCGAGTAGAGCGCGATCATCACCAGGATCGAGGCGTTCTCGTTGAAGTTCTGCACCGCGATCGAGCGGCCGGCGCCCACCAGGTGGTGGCCGCGGTGCTGCAGCAGGGCGTTCATCGGCACCACGAAGAAGCCCGCCAGGGCGCCGATGATCACCATCAGCGCCACCGCCAGCCAGACCTGGGTGACGAAGATCATGGCGATCACGATCAGGCCCATGGCGATGCCGAGCGGGATCACTCGCACCGCGCGGTCGAGCGCCACCCAGATCGAGGCCAGCACCGCGCCGACGGCGATGCCGAGCGCGGTGACGCCCTGCAGGATCGCCGCGCGGGAGAGGTCGAAGGCGAGCGCGCTGCGCGCCCATTCGATGACGATGAACTGCAGCGTCGCGCCGGCGCCCCAGAAGAGCGTCGTCACCGCGAGCGAGATCTGGCCGAGGCGGTCGCTCCACAGGTGCACGACGCAGCGCCAGAAGTCCTTGAGCGTGTCGACGGGGTGGCTGGGCAGCGGCTTGAGCGCCACGCCGGTGCGCGGGATCTCGAGGTTGAAGAGCGCGGCGATGGCGTAGACCGCGATGATCAGCGCGATCGCGGCCTCGGCACCGCTGTCGATGCCCGTGTCGATGAGCGGCAGGTCGAAGGCGAGTATCACCGAGGAGACGCGCGCGTGGATCAGGATGCCGCCGAGCATGGTGCCGAGGATGATCGAGGCCACCGTCAGGCCCTCGATCCAGCCGTTGGCGATGACCAGCTTCTGGTGCGGCAGGTACTCGGTGAGGATGCCGTACTTCGCCGGCGAATAGGCGGCCGCGCCCAGCCCGACCACGGCGTAGGCGGCGAGCGGGTCGGCGCCGAACAGCATCATCGCGCAGCCCACGATCTTGACGCTGTTGGCGATGAACATCACAGCGCCCTTCGGCAGCCGGTCGGCGAAGGCCCCGACGTAGGGCGCGAGCGCGACGTAGGACACGACGAAGAAGAACTTCAGGTAGGGCGTGAGCCAGGAGGGCGCGTCGGCCTGCATCAGCAGCGCGATCGCCGCCACCAGCAGCGCATTGTCGGCGAGCGACGAGAAGAACTGCGCCGCCATGATGATGTAGAAGCCGGAGTTCACCAGGTCGGATCTTTTGAGGCGCGGCCGGGGTTTATAGCACAATAAGCCGCGATGCCCCGACCCATCCGCGCGACGATCTCGGCCGGCGCCCTGGCGCACAACCTCATGGTCGCGAAGGCCTACGCGAGCGGGGCGAGGCTCTGGGCGGTGATCAAGGCGAACGCCTACGGCCACGGGCTGGAGCGCGCCGCGCGCGCGCTCGAGGCCGCCGACGGCTACGCGCTGCTCGACTTCCAGGAGGCGGCGCGCCTGCGCGTCGCCGGCATCGACAGGCCGCTGCTGATGCTCGAGGGTTTCTTCAAGCCGGCCGACGTCGCGCTGCTGCACAAGTACGCCCTCACGCCGGTGATCCACAACTCCGAGCAGGTGGAGATGCTGCGGCTCGCCGCGCTGCCGGGGGAGATCGACGTCTACCTCAAGGTGAACAGCGGCATGAACCGCCTCGGCTTCACCGTCGACAGCCTGCGCCCCGCCTACAACGCCATCCGCCTGCACCCGCAGGTGAGGAACATCACGCTCATGACCCACTTCGCCGATGCCGACGGCGCGGGCGGGGTCAAGGCGCAGCTCGACTGGTTCAACGAGCTGACCAAGCCGTTCGAGGCCGGGCAGCGCAGCCTCGCCAACTCGGCCGCGCTGATCGCCTTCCCCGAGACGCGCGCCGACTGGGTGCGGCCCGGGATCATGCTCTACGGCTGCTCGCCGTTTTCGGATCGCAGCGCCGCCTCCCTCGGCCTGAAGCCCGCGATGACGCTCGGCTCGGAGATCATCGCCACCCAGCATCTGCAGCCCGGCGAGCGCATCGGCTACGGCTTTTCCTACGAGGCGGTGGGCGAGATGACGATCGGCGTGGTGGCCTGCGGCTACGCCGACGGCTACCCGCGCCACGCGCCGAGCGGCACGCCGGTGCTGGTCAACGGAAAGCGCGCGCGCATCGTTGGACGAGTATCGATGGACATGCTCTGCGTCGACATCAGCGACATCCCCGAGGCCTACATCGGCACGCCGGTGACGCTCTGGGGCGAAGGGCTGTCCGCCGACGAGGTCGCCGCCGCGGCCGGCACGCTCAGCTACGAGCTCCTTTGCGCGCTGGCCGCGCGCGTCCCGGTCAGCGAGGTCGCTTGAAGAGAAAGACGGCGTACGTCTGCTCCGAGTGCGGCGCGAGCGCGCTGCAGTGGTTCGGCGCCTGCCCGTCCTGCGGCGCAGCCGGGACGCTGAGCGAGACCGTCACGGAGAGGGGTAGTAGCGCATCAAAAGGGAAAATACCGACCGTCGCCCTTGCCGAGCTTCAGCCCAGGGAGCTCGAGCGCATCCCGAGCGGCATGGCCGAGCTCGACCGCGCCCTCGGCGGGGGCCTGGTGCCGGGGCAGGTAGCGCTGCTCGGCGGCGATCCCGGCATCGGCAAGTCGACGCTTCTCCTGCAGGCCCTGTCCTCGATCTCCAGGGCCGGCCTCTACGTCACCGGCGAGGAATCCGCCGAGCAGGTGGCGATGCGCGCGCGGCGCCTGGCGCTCGACCCCGGCGGGATGCGGCTGCTCGCGGAGACGCAGCTCGAGCGCGTGCTCGGCGCGCTCGAGGGCGCTCGGCCGGGGGTCGCGGTGATCGACTCGATCCAGACGCTGTGGTCTGAGGCGCTGCAGTCGGCGCCCGGGTCGGTGGCGCAGGTGCGAGAGTGCGCCGCGCAGCTCACGCGCCACGCCAAGCGCGCCGGCACCGCGCTGCTGCTCATCGGCCACGTCACCAAGGAAGGCGCGATTGCCGGCCCGCGCGTGCTCGAGCACATCGTCGACACGGTGCTGTACTTCGAAGGCGATCCCCACTCCTCGTTCCGGCTGGTGCGCGCGGTCAAGAACCGCTTCGGCGCGGTGAACGAGCTCGGCGTGTTCGCCATGACCGAAAGCGGACTGAAGGGCGTGAGCAATCCGTCGCGCCTTTTCCTGTCGAGCCACGAAAAGCCGGTGCCGGGCTCCTGCGTGCTCGCGACGCTCGAGGGCACGCGCCCGCTGCTGGTGGAGATCCAGGCGCTGGTCGATGCCGCGCACTCGCCCAACCCGCGCCGGCTCTCGGTCGGCCTGGAGCAGAACCGGCTCGCCATGCTGCTCGCGGTGCTGCACCGGCACGCCGGCATCGCCACCTGGGAGCAGGACGTGTTCGTCAACGCGGTGGGCGGGGTGCGCATCGCCGAGCCGGCCGCGGACCTCGCGGTCTGCCTTGCCGTGGTCTCTTCCTTTTCCGACAAGCCCATCTCGCCCAGGGTGGCGGTCTTCGGCGAGATCGGCCTCGCCGGCGAGGTGCGGCCGGCGCAGCGCGGCCAGGACCGCTTGCGGGAGATCGCCAAGCTCGGCTTCGAGAAGGTCGTTATTCCAAAATCAAATCTTCCGAAGGGAAAGATCGTCGGACTGGAAATCGTCGCGGTCGAGCGCATCGACCGGGCGGTCCAGCTGCTCAGAGACCTTTAGCGCGGCGCGCACGCCGCTGCGCACCGCGGCCTCGAGCGTGGGCGGATAGTCCGCATCGGTGTAGTCGCCGGCCAGGAACACACCCGGAATCGCCGTTTCAGTTCCAGGTCTGGTCACTCCCACCCCGCAAGTGATGGTCGCGCGCTTCTCGGCGATGACCCGGCTCCAGGCCGGCGCCGGAAGGTCCTTTACGACCTGCATCATTTCGTGGTGGCAGCGCTCGGCCACTTCCTCGAGCGCCATCTGCTGGTGGTCGCCCTGCGCGCTGATCACGCAGGCGAGCCGGCCGCGCTCGCCGAGCAGCGCGCCGCGATCGAACACCCACTGCACCAGTCCGTCGGCGAGCCCGAGCATCGGGAAGGGCAGCTTCACCTGCTCGGGATACTGCAGGTAGCAGGTGTAGATCGGCTGGTAGCTGTAGTCGAGCGCGAGGTCGGGAAGCAGGGTCCCCAATTGATGGGGCCCGACCGCGACGATGACCGCAGCAAACTGGTTTTTCAGTCGCTGGACATCCTGTACCGCGGATCGAAGGTGGAGTTCTCCCCCGTGCTTCTTCACGAACTCGGCGGCGGGCTCGGGAAACAGACGCGACAGGTCGACGCGCGGCAGCAGCAGGTCGGCGGCGTCGGCCTCGCCGGCGAGCGTGTCGCGCAGCACCGCGAGGAATACCCTCGCCGAGGCGATGGCGCTCGGCGTGTTGAGCGCCGACACGCACAGCGGCCGCCACAGGTAGTGGCCGATCGCCCCGTCCTGGCCGTGCTGCAGCAACAGCTGGTCGACCGGGAGATCCTCTTTCACGGTGAAGTTCGCCTTTCTCAATGCAGCGAGGAAGCGCAGCGCGCCGAGCCGCTCGGCGAACGGCACGCCGCGCGCCGCGAGCAGGCCGGCCGCGAGGCCGAGCGGCGCGGGCAGCCACAGCGCGCGCAGCTGGAACTTGCCGGGATAGCGGATCTCGAGCGGCAGGCGCAGCAGCGCGCTCTGCGGCACGCCGACGCTGCGCATCAGGCGGAACAGCTCCGAGTAGGCGCCGATCAGGATGTGCTGGCCGTTGTCGAGCTCGGCGCCTTGCGAGAGCACGCGGCGCGCGCGGCCGCCGGGTACCGCGCCCGACTCGAACACGGTGACCGGCACGCCGCGCCCAGCGAGGGTCACCGCGGCCGCCATGCCGGCATAGCCGGCGCCGACGATCGCTACGCGGCGAGCCATGTCCTGCAAGCGATGAAGAGCTTGCGCAGCGGCGTGAGCGACGTCCTTTGGGTGAGCACGCGGAAGCCGTCGCGCTCGATCTCCTCGAGCAGGGCGCGGTAGATCGCGGCCATGATGAGCCCGGGGCGCTGCGCCTTGCGGTCGGCGGCCGGCAGCAGCTCGAGCGCCTGCCGGTAGTGCTGCCGGGCGCGCCCGGCCTCGAAGCGCATCAGGCTGCGGAACTCGTCCGACTCGCGCGACTGCAGGATGTCCGCCGCCGGCACGCCGTGCTCCTTCAGGTCCGCCATCGGCAGGTAGATGCGGTTCTTGCGCGCGTCCTCGCCGACGTCGCGGATGATGTTGGTGAGCTGGAAGGCGATGCCGAGCTCTTTCGCGTACTGCAGCGTGCGCGCGTCGCAGTAGCCGAAGATGCCTGCCGCGAGCATGCCGACCACCCCCGCGACGCGGTAGCAGTAGCGCTCGAGGCCCGGCCAGTCGAGGTAGCGCGTCTGCGTGAGGTCCATCTCCATGCCGTCGATGATCTCGTTCAGGCGCTCGGGGCTGACGGCGAAGCTGTCCTTGAAAGGCTCCAGTGCCCGGGTCACCGGATGCTGCGGCTTGCCGGCGCAGAGGTTCGCGATCTCCGCGCGCCACCATGCGAGCTTGACCGCCGCGCGCTGCGCATCGCTCGCCTCGTCGACCGCGTCGTCGACCTCGCGGCAGAAGGCATAGAGCGCGGTGATCGCGCGCCGGCGCTCGGGCGGCAGGAAGAGGAACGAGTAATAGAAGCTCGAGCCGCTCGCCGCCGCCTTCTGCTGACAGTACTCGTCGGGGCTCATACCGCCCTCAGCAGCATCAGCGGCCAGTCGAAGGCGCGCAGCACGGGACGTCGGCGAAACACGTCGTAGCCCGCGCGCTCGATCTTCTCGAGGATGCGCAGCCCTCCTTGCACGGTGGCGCGGATCTCCAGGCCGACACGGCCGGGCAGGGCGCGGCCCAGGGGTGCTCCTGAAAGAATCATCCTGCGGGAACGCTCGACTTGATATCTCATCAGAGCCTGCCACGCCGCATCGCAGGTCTTGTCCGCCAGGTGCCGCTCGCCCACGCCGTGCGCCGCCATCTCGTCCTGCGGCAGGTAGACGCGCCCCCTGGCGTAGTCGAGCTCGAGGTCCTGCCAGAAGTTGATGAGCTGCAGCGCCGAGCAGATCGCGTCGGAGCAGCTCAGCTCTGAGTCAGTCGTTCGTTTGAACAGGTGCAGCAGCAGCCGGCCGACCGGGTTGGCCGAGCGGCGGCAATAGTCGAGCAGCTCCGCGAAATTCGCGTAGCGCTGCTTCGTCACATCCTGCGAGAACGCGTCCAGCAGGTCGGCAAATAGCTGAGGCGGAAGGGAATGCTCGCGGATTATGCCGGCGAGGTCGCGAAAAAGCGCGTCAGTGGGGGTATTTCCCTGCGAAATTGAAATGATTCCTTTTCTGTACGCATGCAGCTTCGCCAGCCGCTCGGCAGGCGGATCGTCGCCCTCGTCGGCGAAGTCGTCGGCGCTGCGCGCGAAGCGATAGATGATGGAAATTGGCTCGCGCAGCTTCGGCGGCAGTAGGAGCGAAGCGACCGGGAAGTTCTCGTAATGGCCGAGCGCCATCAGGATTCAGTTCACAAAGGCAGCATAGGTATAATACGTTGTTTTTTAAATCCGTTTTGGCGAAGGTGGCGGAATTGGCAGACGCACCAGACTTAGGATCTGACGCCGCAAGGCATGAGGGTTCGAGTCCCTCCCTTCGCACCAGCTGAACAAATGAGAGAACGATCGGGGCGATGGCAAACGTAGAAACGCTGGGCACGCTCGAGCGGCGCGTGTCGATGAGCCTGCCGGTCGAGGACATCGACCGGCAGGTGGACGAGCGCCTGAAGAAGCTGGCGCGCAACGTGAAGATGCCGGGATTCCGGCCCGGCAAGGTGCCGCTCAAGCTGGTCGCGCAGACCTACGGCCCGCAGGTGCGCTCGGAAGTGCTCGGCGACGCGGTGCAGAAGGCCTTCAGCGACGCGGTGAGGGAGGCGAACCTCAAGGTCGCCGGCTACCCGCGCATCGAGAAGAAGGGCGATCTCGAGTTCAGCGCGACCTTCGAGATCTACCCCGAGGTGAATGTGGGCGACCTCTCCGCGGCGTCGATCGAGCGCCCGCGCGTGGCGGTCGACGAGGCGGCGCTCGACAGGACGATCGGCATCCTGCGCAAGCAGCGCACGCAATTCGTCGCCGCGACCCGCCCGGCGCAGGACGGCGACCGCCTGACGCTCGACTTCCAGGGCACGATCGAGGGCCAGCCCTTCGAGGGCGGAAGCGCGCAGGGCTTCGTGTTCCTGCTCGGCGAGGGCCGCATGCTGCCGGAGTTCGACGCCGCGGCGCGCGGCATGTCGGCGGGCGAGGAAAAGACTTTCGAATTGAAGTTCCCCGACGACTATCACGGCAAGAACGTGGCCGGCAAGAAAGCCGTTTTCAATCTGAAATTGCACAAGGTCGAAGCGCCGCAACTGCCCGAGCTCGATGCAGAATTCGCCAAGTCGCTCGGCGTGGCCGACGGCGACCTGGCAAAAATGCGCGCCGACATCCGTGCCAACGTCGAGCGCGAGGTGGCCAAGCGCGTCGAGGCGCGCGTCAAGGCTCAGGCGCTGCAGGCACTGCTCCATGCCGCGCCGCTCGAGCTGCCCAAGTCGCTGGTGCAGATGGAGGCGCAGAGCCTGGTCGAGCGCGCCGGCGCCGACCTGCAGTCGCGCGGCCTGAAGATGGGCGAGGTGCCGCTCGACCCGGCGCATTTCGAGGACACGGCGAAGCGGCGCGTCGCGCTCGGCCTGATCATCGCCGAGCTCGCGCGCGCCGAGAGCCTGCAGCCCAAGCCCGCCGAAGTGCGCGCGCTGATCGAGCAGGAAGCGCAGACCTACGAGAGTCCCGCCGAGGTAGTAAAATGGTTCTATATGCAGCCGCAGCGGCTGCAGGAGATGGAGGGCGTGGCGCTGGAGGCCAACGTGGTGAAATGGGTCCTGTCCAAGGCGAAGGTCGCGGACCAGGACGTCTCGTTCGACGAACTGATGGGCAGCAACGCATGAACTGGCACAAATCGGCGCCTGAAATCAACGACCTCGGCTTGATCCCGATGGTGATCGAGCAGTCGGGGCGCGGCGAGCGCGCCTACGACATCTATTCGCGGCTGCTCAAGGAGCGCGTGGTGTTCCTGGTCGGCCCGGTGAACGAGATCACCGCCAACCTGATCGTGGCGCAGCTCCTGTTTCTCGAGTCGGAGAACCCCGACAAGGACATCTTCTTCTACATCAACTCGCCCGGCGGGTCGGTGTCGGCGGGCCTCGCCATCTACGACACCATGCAGTTCATCAAGCCCGACGTCTCGACGCTGTGCGTCGGCCAGGCGGCCAGCATGGGGGCGCTGCTGCTCGCTGCGGGCGACGCCGGCAAGCGCTTCTGCCTGCCCAACTCGCGCGTCATGATCCACCAGCCGATGGGCGGCTTCTCCGGCCAGGCCTCCGACGTCGAGATCCACGCCAAGGAGATCCTCTACCTGCGCGGCCGGCTGAACGAGATCCTCGCCCGGCATACCAAGCAGACGATCGAGGTCATCCAGCGCGACACCGAGCGCGACTTTTTCCTGGGGGCCGAAGATTCGGTAAAGTACGGGCTGGTGGACAAGGTACTGGTGAGCCGTGAGAACACCTAGAGGCGGGGAGAACAGGTAAGTGTCGGAAAAATCCTCTTCCGGGGAGAAGCTGCTTTACTGCTCCTTCTGCGGCAAGAGCCAGCACGAAGTGCGCAAGCTCATCGCCGGCCCGTCGGTGTTCATCTGCGACGAGTGCATCGAGCTTTGCAACGACATCATCCGGGAGGAGACCGCCTCCGACAAGGGCGGCAAGGGCGCCAAGTCCGACCTGCCCACGCCGCGCGAGATCCGCATCATCCTCGACCAGTACGTGATCGGCCAGGACCAGGCGAAGAAGATCCTCTCGGTCGCGGTCTACAACCACTACAAGCGGCTCAAGCACCTCTCCAAGAACGACGAGGTGGAGCTCGCCAAGTCGAACATCCTGCTCATCGGGCCGACGGGGTCCGGCAAGACGCTGCTCGCCCAGACGCTGGCACGACTGTTGAACGTTCCCTTCGTCATCGCCGACGCCACCACGCTGACGGAAGCGGGCTACGTGGGCGAGGACGTCGAGAACATCATCCAGAAGCTGCTGCAGAACTGCGACTACGACGTCGACAAGGCGAAGCGCGGCATCGTCTACATCGACGAGATCGACAAGATCTCGCGCAAGTCCGACAACCCCTCGATCACCCGCGACGTCTCGGGTGAAGGTGTGCAACAAGCCCTTTTGAAATTGGTCGAGGGCACGATCGCTTCGGTGCCGCCGCAGGGCGGGCGCAAGCACCCCAACCAGGACTTCGTCCAGGTCGACACCACCAACATCCTGTTCATCTGCGGCGGCGCCTTCGACGGGCTGGAGAAGATCGTGCGCAACCGCACCGAGAAGACCGGCATCGGCTTCGGCGCGGAGGTGAAGAGCCCGAAGAACTCCAAGGCCACCTACGACCTGCTGAAGGCCGTCGAGCCCGAGGACCTCATCAAGTACGGCCTGATCCCGGAATTCGTCGGCCGCCTGCCGGTGCTCGCGACGCTGGAAGAGCTCGACGAGCATGCGCTGATCCAGATCCTCACCGAGCCCAAGAACGCGCTCATCAAGCAGTACCAGCGGCTGTTCCACATGGAAGGGGTCGAGCTCGAGATCCGGGTCGCGGCCCTGGGCGCGGTCGCCAAGCGGGCCCTCGCCCGCAAGACCGGCGCGCGCGGCCTGCGCTCGATCCTGGAGACGGTGCTGCTCGACACGATGTACGAGCTGCCGACCCTCGAGAACGTGAGCAAGGTGGTGGTCGACGAGCAGATGATCTCGGCCGACGGCAAGCCGCTGCTCATCTACTCCGACCAGCACAAGGTCGCCGGCAGCTCCGGGTAATACAAAGTAACGTTTTCCGCATTGCAGCGTGCACGAGTTGCGTGTACGCTTTCCCCATTGATTTTTCTAGGGGAACCCTCATCTACCCGGTGCGCTCCAACCCCTTGACGAGGTTAATCTAAATGTCCGAAACGCTGCCCGCCCCCGAAATCGTGCAGTACCCGCTGCTCCCGCTGCGCGACGTGGTGGTGTTCCCCCACATGGTGATCCCGCTGTTCGTCGGGCGGCCGAAGTCCATCAAGGCGATGGAGACCGCGATGGAAGCAGGGAAATCGATCCTGCTGGTGGCGCAGAAGTCGGCGGCGAAGGACGACCCCGGCCCGCAGGACATGTACGCGATCGGCTGCGTGTCGAACATCCTGCAGATGCTCAAGCTGCCCGACGGCACGGTGAAGGTGCTGGTCGAGGGCGGCACGCGGGCGCAGATCCGCGAGGTGATCGACGTGCGCAGCCACTGGATCGCCGAGGCGTCCGCGGTGCCGCTCGAAGGCGCCCCGGCGCCGGAAGTCGAGGCGATGCGCCGCGCGCTGCTTTCGGCCTTCGACCAGTACGTCAAGCTCAACAAAAAGATTCCGCCCGAGATCCTCACCTCGCTCTCCGGCATCGACGAGGCAGGGCGTCTCGCCGATACCGTCGCCGCGCACCTGCCGCTCAAGCTCGAGCAGAAGCAGCAGGTGCTCGAGATGTTCGACGTGAAGAGCCGCCTCGAGCACCTGCTCTCCCAGCTCGAGACCGAGATCGACATCCTGCAGGTCGAGAAGCGCATCCGCGGCCGCGTCAAGCGGCAGATGGAGAAGAGCCAGCGCGAGTACTACCTCAACGAGCAGGTGAAGGCGATCCAGAAGGAGCTCGGCGAAGGCGAGGAAGGCGCGGATCTGGAGGAGATGGAGAAGCGCATCCGCCGCGCCCACATGCCGAAGGACGCGCGCAAGAAGGCCGAAAGCGAGCTGAAGAAGCTCAAGCTCATGTCGCCGATGTCGGCCGAGGCCACCGTGGTGCGCAACTACATCGAGACCATCGTCAACCTGCCCTGGAAGAAGAAGTCGAAGATCTCGCGGGACATCAAGACGGCGCAGGAGATCCTCGACAAGGACCACTACGGCCTGGAGAAGGTGAAGGAGCGCATCGTCGAGTACCTGGCGGTGCAGACGCGCGTCGACAAGATGAAGGCGCCGATCCTGTGCCTGGTCGGCGCGCCCGGCGTGGGCAAGACCTCGCTCGGCCAGTCGATCGCGCGGGCCACCAACCGCAAGTTCGTGCGCATGTCCCTCGGCGGGGTGAGGGATGAGGCCGAGATCCGCGGCCACCGCCGCACCTACATCGGCTCGATGCCGGGCAAGATCCTGCAGAACATGGCCAAGGTGGGCGTGAAGAACCCGCTCTTCCTGCTCGACGAGGTCGACAAGATGGGCATGGACTGGCGCGGCGACCCCTCGAGCGCGCTGCTGGAAGTGCTCGACCCGGAGCAGAACCACACCTTCACCGACCACTACATCGAGGTCGAGTACGACCTGTCGGAGGTGATGTTCGTCGCCACCGCCAACACCCTCAACGTTCCGCCGGCGCTGCTCGACCGCATGGAGGTGATCCGCCTCTCGGGCTACACCGAGGACGAGAAGATGAACATCGCCGTCAAGTACCTGCTGCCCAAGCAGATGAAGAACAGCGGGCTCAAGGACGGCGAGCTGTCGGTATCGGACGCCGCGATCCGGGACATCGTGCGCTACTACACGCGTGAGGCGGGCGTGCGGGCGCTGGAGCGCGAGCTGTCGAAGATCTGCCGCAAAGCGGTGAAGCAGCTGCTCACCGAGCGCCAGGCGGGCGAGGCCAAGCCGCATCGCATCACGGTCACGCCCAAGAACCTCGACAAGTTCCTCGGCGTGCGGCGCTACACCTTCGGCATGGCCGAGAAGCAGAACCAGATCGGCCAGGTCACCGGCCTCGCCTGGACCGAGGTCGGCGGCGAGCTGCTGACCATCGAGACCGTCACCATGCCCGGGAAGGGCAAGACCATCACCACCGGCAAGCTCGGCGAGGTGATGCAGGAGTCCATCCAGGCCTCGCTGTCGGTGGTGCGCA
>MERP01000007.1 GCA_001772055.1 Betaproteobacteria bacterium RIFCSPLOWO2_12_FULL_68_19 | reverse complement strand
CGGGGCCGCCGGGTGCGCGCGAGGGAGCCAGACGTGGAGCGGGATCACGCCGGCCTTGGTGGCGAAGCCCGCGAATGCCAGGAAGAACAGCGTCGTTCGTGTCGTATCGTCGAGGTCACCCGCCGCGGCGCGCAGGGCCGCAAAATCGAACGCGCCGGCCCGCTCGGTCAGGACGAGAAACGCGACGAGGAGCAGGGCCGTGCCGCCGTGGGTCATCACCATGTAGAGGAGCCCGGCCCGCGCGTTCTCGCCGTCCCGGTCGTCGGAGACGACGAGAACGTAGCTGGCGAGCGTCATGCCTTCCCAGCAGAGAAGGAAGGTCAGTGCGTCGCCGGCGCAAACGACAAAAGCCATGCAACCCAGGAACGCATTCAGGGCGAGCACCTGCGCCGCCTGCCGCGCCGGTCCCGCATCCGGCGAGTGCGCCCGGAGGTAGGCCGGACCGTAGATGGCTGCCGCGACGGCCACGACGCAGATGACGAGCAGGAAGTAAGCTGAGAGCCCGTCTACCGCGAGCGAAAGCCGCGCGAACGGGAACAGGTCGGGGAGCGGCTGCGTCAACGTGCGGCCCGGGTCGCCGAGGAGCACGCCGAGCGAAACGCCGAGGCCCGCCAGTGCCCCCGCCAGCGCGGCCAGGTGACCTACCACGAGCGCGAGTCGGCCCGACCACCGCGCCAGCAGGGACGCAAGCGCCCCCGCCCCGTAGCACGCCGCCATCAGAAGCGTGCCCATCAGCAGCCATTCCTGGTCAGGTGCCGGCTGCCATACGGCTTGCGCGCCGAGCGCGGCGAGCAGGTCGGGCGGGCTCTCCATTAGATGTTCGAGAGGCGCATGGGCCGGCCCTGGGTGCCCAAGGGCTAGGTTTCTCCCCGGCTGCCGTCGCGCTTCACGATCGCCCTGGCCACGATCAGGCCGCAGAGCGCGGCGCCGCCGACCAGCAGCCAGTCGCGCCGCCGCCATCCGCGGCCGCTCGCGCGCGGCAGCGAGCGGATCGCCTGGGTTGCCGTCTCGCGCGCGACCAGCGCGCCCGGCACGGTGGCGCCGGTCAGCACCGCGAGGCGCTGGGTGGCCTCGACCGAGTCGAACGACGGCGCGACGCCTCGCGCCGGCGCGCTGGCGAGCTCCTCCGGAAGCTTGTCGGCTTCGCGCGTACGGTTCGATGTGTGCGCGAGCAGCACGGTCTGGGCGCGCGTGTCGACCAGTTGCGGCTGCGTGCCGCTCGCCAGGGCGGCGGCCGAGCGCGGCGGCACGCTGACCGCGGCCGGGGCGGCGAGCTGCCGCTCGCATTCGCGCAGGTCGCGCGCCAGCTCGCGCGCGTCCTGATAGCGCTCCTCGATCGGCTTGGCGAGCATCTTGGCGGCGATGTAGTCGAGCATCTGCGGCACGGCCGGGTTGACCGCGCTCGGCGCCGGCGGCGCGAAGTTGACGATCTGGTACATCAGCGCGGTGACGTTCTCGCCGTTGAAGGGCGCGGCGCCGACCAGCGTCTCGTACAGGATCACGCCGAGCGAGAACAGGTCGGAGCGATGGTCCGCGCGCTTGCCGATCACCTGCTCGGGCGACATGTATTTCGGCGAGCCGAGCATGACGCCGGTCTGGGTCAGGTCGGCCGAGGCGCGCATGCGGGCGATGCCGAAGTCGGTGATCTTGACCGGCCCGCTCGCGACGACCATGATGTTTGCCGGCTTGATGTCGCGGTGCACGACGCCGCGCTCGTGCGCATAGCCCAGGCCCTCGGCGACCTGCGCGGCGATCGACAGCGCCTGCGCCACGCCCAGCTGGCGGCCCTCGCCGATCAGCGCGCGCAGCTCCACCCCCTCGATGTACTCCATCGCCATGTAGACCACGTCGCCCGCCTTGCCGGCGTCGTAGACGGTGACGATGTTGGGATGATTGAGGCCGCCGGCGGCGCGCGCTTCCTGGTAGAAGCGCGCCTCGTACTTGTCGGCATGGTCGCGCTCGAGCGCCATGTTGACGGTCTTGACCGCGACCACGCGCTCGAGCACCGAGTCCATGGCCTTGTACACGACGCCCATCGCGCCGCGCCCGATCTCCGACTGGATGACGTAACGGCCGAGCTGCGGCTGCTCCATCGCGCCGCTGGCCTAGCGGCCCGCTTTCACTGCGCGGAACACCGGTCCCCAGACCGGATGCCCGATCTCCGCCGCCCCGAGCTCGAGCGCAGGGTCGGCGGCGAGCGCCCTGGCGAACTCCTCGCGGCACGAGCGCTTGCGCTCGGCCGCGCAATGCATGAAGGCGAGGTGCTTGTGGGCTCGCGCGCGCTCCCGGTCGGAGAGCCCCCGGTCGATCGCATCCTGCAGGCTGCGCAACGACGCCTCGTAGTTGCCGTCGTCGTAGTAGCGCAATCCGGCGAGCAGCAGGGGCTCGCCCTTCGCCGCTGGAGGCTCGGCCTTCGCCCGCGCGGGCGGCGCGCCCTTCTGCAGTGCCGGCGGCGGCTCGCCCTTGAGCGAGCGGAACACCGGGCCCCAGGCCGGATGGCCGGCTTCGGCGGCGGTGAGCCGCAGCGCCGGATCCAGGGCGAGCGCGCGGCGAAACTCGTCGCGGCACTGCGACTCGCGATTGGATGCGCAGTGGATGAACGCGAGATGCTTGTGCGCCTTGACGCGATCCTTGTCGGGCATGCCGCGCTCGATCGCCCCCTGCAGGGTCTTCGCCGACTCCGCGTAGTTGCCTTCCTCGTACTGGCGCAGGCCGGCGCTGAGCGGCGTCTCGCCCTTCAGCGAGCGGAACACCGGCCCCCAGGCCGGATGCCCGGCTTCCGCCACGGTGAGCTCCAGCGACGGATCGGCCGCCAGGGCCTTGCCGAACTCCTCGCGGCACAGCCGCTCGCGGCTCGAGGCGCAGTGGATGAAGGCGAGATGCTTGTGCGCGCTCGCGCGCTGGCGGGCCGGCAGGCCGAGGTCGATGGCCGCCTGGAGGTTGCGCGCGGATTCGGCGTACTGGCCGTTGTCGTACTGGCGCAGCCCGTTGGCGTACGCCGCGTCGCCCTTGCTCGACCACAGCAACTGCTGCAGGTCGCGCATCGGCGGGGACGAGCACGCCGACAGCAGCGCGACCAGCGTAGCGACGACCCCCGTGCGAAGCATTATCGAAACCTGTGCCGGATTCTTATCGCCTGCCCCGGCTTCACGTCGATGCGCGCGACGTGGGCGGGAAAGGTGGAATTGCGGATCTCTATCGTATGCGGCCCGGCGGGGATTCCAAGCGAGCGCAGCGGCGGGCTCACGCCGCGGCTCCTGCCGTCGATCAGTACCTCGCCCCAGGGCGCGACGGCGAGCTCGAGCCGGCCGGCTCCCGCCGCGACAGCCGCCTTGGCCGGGCGCTCGAGCCTGCGTTCCGGGCGTGCCGGCGGCTTTCTCGCCGGCAAGGGGGCCGGGGCCGCGCTCGCAGCCGCAGGCACAGCCGCGGCGGGCTGGACTTCGACCGGCGGCTTGGGCGGCGGCTGCGCCGGCGAGCCGCGATCCATCAGCGCGCGCGCGCCGACGCCGCCCGCGATCATGAGCAGGAACGCGACCGGCGCAGCGAGCAGCGCGGAGCGCCGCAGGCCGAGCGGACCCATGCCGCGCAGCCAGCCGGAGGCGCCGTTCGAGCCCTGATCCTGCGCGATGGTGTCGGAAAGGCGCCGCGCTGCGGGGGCGCCGCCGACCACCGAATACACTTCGTGCTCGCGCACGTGCTTGTCGGTGCGCGCGCCCTCGTGGCGGAACAGACTCGCATAGTCGCGCGAGAGGCACGAGACCACCTCGTAGAAAGAGCGCGACACGAGCAGCTGCCCCGGGCCGGCGAAGCTCATGACGCGCTGCGCCACGTTGATGCCGTCGCCGATGATGTTCATCTGGCCGTTCAGGTCCTTCACCAGGCGCACCGGGCCGAGATTGACTCCCATGCGCACCCCGACCGCAGCCGCCATGTCGCGCATCGCGATCGATGCGAACAAGGCGTCTTCGGGGTCTCCCATGAAGGTCACCGCGGCGCCGTCGCCGGTGTCGAGGATGATGCGGTCGCGCGCGGCGACCTGCTCGAGCGCCACGCCGAGGGCCTGGTTGAAGGCCTGCTTGAGCTGCAGCTGCTCCGACACCGGCTTCTTGGAGTATTCCGCGATGTCGAGAAACAGCACGCTACAGACCAACGTGCGGCCGGAGCCCTCCATCAGCTGTCCTCGCCCATGCGGCCCTCGCGCCGCGACGAGCTATTTTACGCGCATGCCGGGCTGCGCCCCTGCGTCGGCCGAAACGAGGAAAATCCCCGCTCCTTCCCCCGAAGCCGCGAGCACCATGCCCTCGGAGACGCCGAACTTCATCTTGCGCGGCTCGAGGTTGGCGACCACCACCGCGAGGCGGCCTTCGAGCTGCTCGGGCGCATAACTCGACTTGATGCCCGCGAACACGGTGCGCGTGGCGTCGCCCAGGTCCAGGGTCAACTTGAGCAGCTTGTCGGCGCCCTCGACGCGCTCGGCGCGCGCGATTCTCGCCACTCGCAGGTCCAGCCGGTTGAAGTCGTCGATGCTGATGCTCTCGCCCACGGCGTGCTCCTTCGCGGCATGTTGCTGGCGCTCGGCGTGGCGCTGCGGCGCGGCTGCCTGAGGCACCGATGAGACGTCGAACAGCAGGTCGAGCTGCTTCTCCCCGACCCGGGTCATCAGGTGTTGATACCTGGCGATGGCGGCGCCCTCGGGGAGCTCGTGGCGCAACGATTCCCACGAGAGGGGGCCGTCGCCGAGAAACGCCTCGGCCCCCCTTGCGAGCTCGGGCAGGATCGGCTTCAGGTAGACCGTCAGGTCCCTGAACGAATGTATGCAGGTCGAGCAGACCTGGTGGGCGAGCTTCAGGCTGGCCGGCGTGCCCGCCTTGACCAGGTCCCAGGGCGCGGCGGAATCGAAGAACTTGTTCACGAGGTCCGCGTAGTGCATCACCTTGCGGATCGCCTGGCCAAACTCGCGCGCTTCGAAGTCCGCGCGCACGCTCTGCGCGATATCCAGGGTGCCGGTGCCGTCGGCGGCAAGACTGATGCGCCCGGTGAGTCGCCCGCCGAAGTATTGATGGACGAATCTCGCCGCGCGGCTGGCGATGTTGACGTATTTTCCGACCAGGTCGGCGTTGACGCGGGCGATGAAGTCCGCGGGGTTGAAGTCGAGGTCTTCCACGTTGGCGTTGAGCTTGGCGGCGATGTAGTAGCGCAGCCATTCCGGGTTCATGCCCAGCTCGAGATAGCGCAGCGGGCTGATTCCCGTGCCGCGCGACTTGGACATCTTGTCGCCCGACACGGTGATGAAGCCGTGGACGAAGACCTGATCGGGAACGCGGTAAGGCGCTCCGGCGAACTTGAGCATCGCCGGCCAGAACAGCGTGTGGAAATAGATGATGTCCTTGCCGATGAAGTGAATCTGCTCGGTGGGGTCGGCGAGCAGCCGCTCGAAATCCAGGCCTTTCCTGGCGCAGTAGTTCTTCAGGCTGGCGAGATACCCGATCGGCGCATCGAGCCAGACGTAGAGGTATTTCTCCTCCGCGAGGTCCGGAATGCGGATGCCGAAATAGGGCGGGTCGCGCGAAATGTCCCAGTCCGCGAGCGCCCTGTCGCCGCTGCCCTCGAGCCACTCCTTGGCCTTGTTGACCACCTGGGGCTGCAGGCGGCCGGGCTGCTCCAGCCACTGCTTGAGGAAGCGCTTGCATTCGGGGTCGGAGAGCCGGAAGAAATGATGCTCGGAGGATCTGAGGACAGGGGCCGCGCCGGAGAGCGTCGAGTAGGGGTTCCTGAGCTCCGTGGCCGAGTACACCGAGCTGCAGTTCTCGCAGGCGTCGCCGTACTGCTCGCGCGCCCCGCACTTCGGGCACTCGCCCTTGATGTACCGGTCGGCAAGGAACATGCCCTTGACCGGGTCGTAGAACTGCTCGATGCGCCGGGTGGTGATCAGCCCCGCGGCGCGCAGGCGCCGGTAGATGTCCTGCGACAGCTCGACGTTTTCCGGGGAATCCGTCGAATGCCAGTTGTCGAACGAGATATGGAAGCCCTGCAGGTATCTCGGCCGCTCGGCCGCGATGCGCGCCACCAGCTCGCGCGGCGTCAGCCCCTCGGCCTCGGCCTTGAGCATGATCGGCGCGCCATGGGCATCGTCGGCGCCGACGAAGTGCACCTCGTGGCCCTGCAGGCGCTGGAAGCGCACCCAGATGTCGGCCTGGATGTACTCCATGATGTGCCCGATGTGGAAGGAGCCGTTGGCATAGGGCAGGGCGGTGGTGACGAAGAGCCTGCGTCTGGGCATGATCCTGCTCGGGAAAGGCGCGATTTTAGCTTACACTTCAAGCATGTCCCTGAGTGAATCCCGCGTCCAAGAGGTGCTGCGCTCGCTGGTCGATCCGAATACCGGCAAGGACTTCATCGCCACGCGCGCGGCGCGCAACATCAAGTGCTCGGGCGAGGATGTCTCGCTCGACATCGAGCTCGGCTACCCCGGCAAGAGCCAGCACGAGCCGATCCGCCGTCAAGTCGCCCAGGCGCTGAAGCACGCGGGCGCCGCCAACGCCTCGGTCAGCGTCTCTTCCAAGGTGGTGCCGCACGCGGTGCAGCGCGGCGTGAAGCTCATCCCGGGCATCAAGAACATCGTTGCCGTCGCCTCCGGCAAGGGCGGGGTCGGAAAGTCGACCACCGCGGCCAACCTGGCCCTCGCGCTCGCCGCCGAGGGCGCCTCGGTCGGGGTGCTCGACGCCGACATCTACGGGCCCTCGCAGCCGATGATGCTCGGCATCGCCGGGCGGCCCGAATCGAAGGACGGCAAGAGCCTCGAGCCGATGCAGGGCCACGGCCTGCAAGCGATCTCGATCGGCTTCCTGATCGACGTCGATACGCCGATGGTCTGGCGCGGCCCGATGGTGACCCAGGCGCTGGAGCAGCTGCTCAAGGACACGCGCTGGCGCGAGCTCGACTACCTGGTGGTCGACCTTCCGCCCGGCACCGGCGACATCCAGCTCACGCTCGCCCAGAAGGTGCCCGTCACTGGCGTCGTGATCGTCACCACGCCCCAGGACATCGCCCTCATCGACGCCCGCAAGGGCCTGAAAATGTTCGAGAAGGTCGGTATCCCGATCCTGGGGGTGGTCGAGAACATGTCGTTCCACACCTGCCCGAAATGCGGCCACGAGAGCCACATCTTCGGCAGCGGCGGTGCGGAGCGCATGGCGCGCGACTACGGCACCGAGCTGCTCGGCCAGCTGCCGCTTGCCGAGTCGATCCGCAGCCAGGCCGATTCCGGCAAGCCGACCGTGGTCTCCGATCCCGACGGCCCGATCGCGGAAACCTACCGCCGCATCGCGCGCCGCTGCGCCGTCAAGATCGCCGAATCGCAGCGCGACATGAGCGCCAAGTTCCCCAACATCGTTGTGCAGAACACCTAGGAGGGGTAACGGGGAACCTGGGTTCCCCGTTCGTTATATGACGATCAAGTCGGACAAGTGGATCCGGCGCATGGCGCTCGAGCACGGCATGATCGAGCCGTTCGAGGCGGCGCAGGTGAAGGAGGTGGCGGGACGCCGCGTGGTGTCCTACGGCACCTCGAGCTACGGCTACGACATCCGCTGCTCGGCGGAATTCAAGATCTTCACCAACATCAACTCGACGATCGTCGATCCCAAGGCCTTCGACGAGAAGAACTTCGTCGACTACCGGGGCGAGGTCTGCATCATCCCGCCGAACTCCTTCGCCCTGGCGCGCACCGTGGAGCACTTCCGCATCCCGCGCAACGTGCTCACCATCTGCCTGGGCAAGTCCACCTACGCCCGCTGCGGCATCATCGTCAACGTGACGCCGCTCGAGCCCGAGTGGGAAGGGCACGTGACGCTGGAGTTCTCCAATACCACGCCGCTTCCCGCGCGCGTGTACGCCAACGAAGGCGTGGCGCAAGTGATCTTCATCGAGTCCGACGAGGTGTGCGAAACCTCGTACCGCGACCGCGGCGGCAAGTACCAGGGCCAGCGCGGCGTCACGCTACCGCGCATCTGAGCCCCCAATATCTAGTGCGCCGGTCGCTTGTGTGCGGTACCTATAGTAGTTTCTGAAGTGCGCGCAGCGCCGCGCCGCTGGGAAACCGCAAAAAAGTCCCAAAAAACTCTTGACAGGCGGGGTCATGTCCCTATACTCCGCTCAAGTTTTTTTCCTTTTGGATTCAGCGAGGAAAAGGAGGTCATCATGACAAGCAGGAGAAACGGGGTGGGCGGTTACGAGGTATGCGTTCGGGACATTCCCGAGACTTAGTGCCACGCGAGGAGACTTTGATGGGGGACCGCAGTAGCATCGCACGCGCCAGACAGAACACGCTTCCGAAGCAGCAGCCGCAAGACAATCTCTTCGACACGCATCCCGAGGTCAGCCTCGACTTCGAGATCGTGCGCCAGGCGGCACGCCAGAAATACACCCGGCCTTTCCTGATCCTCGACACCGCGCTCGTGCGCGGCAAGGTCAGGCGCTTCCGCGCGGCCATGCCGCGCGTGCGGCCGCACTACGCCGTCAAGGCCAATCCGGACCGGCGCGTGCTGAAGGTCCTGGCGCAGGAAGGCTGCGGCTTCGAGATCGCCTCGATCGCCGAGCTCGACCTGCTGCTCGCGCTCGGCGTGCCGGCGGCCGAGGTGTTCTACTCGAACCCGGTCAAGTCGCGCGAGTCGATCGCCTACGCAGGCGCCAAGGGGGTCGAGTGGTTCGTGGTCGACAGCGTCGATGAGCTGCGGCGCGTCTTCGAGACCAAGTCCGACGCACGGCAGTACCTGCGCATCGCCACGCCCAACATCGGCAGCGACTGGCCGCTCTCGGGCAAGTTCGGCGCGGGCGCCGCCGACGCGCGCGAAATCGTCGCGCTCGCCGCCAGGCTCGGCGCGGATCTCGCCGGCGTCACCTTCCACGTCGGCTCCCAGTGCCGCAACCCGGAGAACTGGCGCGTCGCCCTGGAAAAGGCGCGCAGCCTGTTCGAGCTCATGGCCAGGGCCGGACTCAGGCCGCGGCTGCTCAACATCGGCGGCGGCTTCCCGGTGCGCCATGTCAAGCCGATCCCGTCGATCGAGGTGATCGGCGGCGTGGTCAACGAGGGTCTCAAGGCGTTCGGCGAGGACGTGCAGGTGATCGCCGAGCCCGGGCGCTATCTGGTGTCCGACGCCGGCTACTTCGTCTGCCGGGTGCTCGGCACCGCGACCCGCGCCGGCAAGCGCTGGATGCACTGGGACGCAGGCCTGTTCGGCGGGGTGATCGAATCGAGCGAGGGCCTGAAGTACCGGATTCGCACCGACCGCTCCGGCCCGGACGTGCCCTGGACCGTCGGCGGGCCGACCTGCGACTCGGTCGACGTCGTGGTGCGCGACGAGCCGCTGCCTTCGGATCTGCAGGAACGCGATTTCGTCTACATCCGCAACGCAGGCGCGTACACGACGGCCTACGCGAGCCAGTTCAACGGCTTTCCCCTGCCCGAGGTGCGGGTCTTCGAGTCGAAGAGCTAGCCCGGATTTCTCACGGTAAGAACGAAACATCGGGGCGGGAGTCGAAAAAGTGTCTCGGCAGAGATACTTGATCGACTCTTG
>MERP01000006.1 GCA_001772055.1 Betaproteobacteria bacterium RIFCSPLOWO2_12_FULL_68_19 | reverse complement strand
CTCGAGCTTGGCCAGCTCGGCGATGCGCGCCGCGTTCATCGGATCGAGCCGGCGGCGGAACACCGCCTCGATGAGCGCGTGCTTGGAGCCGAAGTGGTAATTGACCGCCGCGAGGTTCACCCCGGCGCGCGAGGTAAGCTGGCGCATGGAGGTGGCCTCGAAGCCGTGCAGCATGAAGAGCTCTTCGGCCGCGTCCAGGATGCGGGTACGGGTGACGTGTTCAGGCTTGATGGCGTGCATGGTCTCTCTCAAACGAACGTTTGAATATTAGCATGACCGGCACCGGCCTGATCGCCCTGATCCTGATCTCGATGGGCTGGCTGTTCTTCCTCTTCGGCCTGGTGCTGCATTACCAGCTGCTGCTGCGCTCGTTGAGGGCAAAGCCCGGGGAGCGCGTTGCCTCGAGCCTGGGGTTCGTGCCCAGCGTGGTCGGCTCGCTCACCGTGTTCTTCACGCTGCCGCAGCTCGCAAAGCACGGCGTCGAGCTGCCCTGGCCCTGGCTGTGGATCCTGCTGCCGCTCGCGGTCGATCCCTATTGCCTGCCGCTGTTCGTGCTGCTGCTGGTGAGAAAACTCGGTCGATAATCGCGCCATGGCACATAGCGCCGCTCCCGCCCGGCGGCTGACGGGGAACGAATGGCGGGCGCTCGGCGCCCTCGTTCCGTATCTGCTTGAATACAAATGGCGGGTCGGCGCCTCCCTCGCCTGCCTGGTCGTCGCCAAGCTCGCCAACGTGGGCGTGCCGCTGGTGATGAAGGAGGTGGTCGACAGCCTGGACGCTGCCGCCGCGATGGTCGCCGTGCCGGTGGCGCTGCTCGCGATCTACGGCATCCTCAGGTTCTCGACCACGCTGTTCGCCGAGCTGCGCGACGTGGTGTTCGTGCGCGTCACGCAGCGCGCGATCCGTCGCGTGGCGCTGGGGGTGTTCCGCCACCTGCACAGCCTGTCGCTGCGCTTCCACCTCGATCGCCAGACCGGGGGCATGACGCGCGACATCGAGCGCGGCACGCGCGGCATCTCCACGCTCCTGTCCTATCTGATTTTTTCCATCATTCCCGTGATCCTCGAGTTCGCCCTGGTCGCCGCGGTGCTGCTCGCGAAGTTCGACTGGCGCTTCGCCGCGATCACCTTCGGCGCGGTCGCCGCGTACATCGCCTTCACGGTGGCGGTCACCAACTGGCGCATGGAGATCCGCCGCCGCGCCAACGAGCTCGACTCGAAGGCCAACACGCGCGCCATCGACAGCCTGCTCAACTACGAGACGGTGAAGTACTTCGGCAACGAGGACTTCGAGGCGCGCCGCTACGACGAGAACCTGAGGAAGTACGAGGACGCCGCGACGCAGAACGAGGCCTCGCTCGGCATCCTCAACATCGGCCAGTCGCTCATCATCGCCGCGGCGGTCACGGCGCTGATGCTGCTCGCCGCCGAGGGGGTGGCCGCGAAGTCCTTCACCCTAGGCGACCTGGTGCTGGTGAACGGCCTGCTGATCCAGCTCTACATCCCGCTCAACTTCCTCGGCATGGTGTACCGCGAGATCAAGCAGTCGCTGATCGACATGGACCGCATGTTCCGCCTGCTCTCCGAGAACCGCGAGGTCGAGGACCGGCCGGGCGCGCCCGAGCTGCCGCCCGGGCCGGCAGCCGTCGAGTTCCGCGCCGTGGACTTCTTCTACGAGAAGGAAAGGCAGATCCTGCGCGGCGTGAGCTTCGTCATTCCCGCCGGCCACCGCGTCGCGGTGGTCGGGCATTCGGGCTCGGGCAAGTCGACGCTCGCGCGGCTGCTGTACCGCTTTTACGACGTTTCAGGGGGCTCGATAAGAATCAACCACGCCGACATCCGCGAGGTAAGGCAATCCAGCCTGCGCGCCGCGATCGCCATCGTCCCGCAGGACACGGTGCTGTTCAACGACACCATCCTCTACAACATCCGCTACGGCCGGCCCGAGGCGAGCGACGCGGAGGTGATCGAGGCGGCGCGCGCCGCGCACATCCACGAGTTCATCGAGAGCCTGCCGCGGAAGTACGAGTCGATGGTGGGCGAGCGCGGCCTGAAGCTCTCGGGCGGGGAGAAGCAGCGCGTCGCCATCGCCCGCGCGCTGCTGAAGAACCCGCTCATCCTGATCTTCGACGAGGCGACTTCCGCGCTCGACTCGCGCGCCGAAAAGGCGATCCAGGCCGAGCTCGAGCGCGCTTCGGCAGGCCGCACCACGCTCGTGATCGCCCACCGCCTCTCGACGGTGATGGACGCGGACCAGATCCTGGTGCTCCAGCAGGGGCGCATCATCGAGCGCGGGACGCATCGGCAACTCCTTGATGCGCAAGGAGAATACGCGCGGATGTGGGCGCTGCAGCAACAGCAGGCGGAAGCCCAGGCCAAGCTCGAGCAGGCCGAAATACTGTAGCCTCAACCCGACACTGCAATTTCTTCACTACAATTAGAGGAATTAGTTCCTACCCCATGATTTTGTTTGCATTTTTTTTAAGGTGTAGGTTAGACTGCGGCAAACCCATGCGCCAGTTAGGGCATGGAGAAGCTCCAAGAAAATCGCGTCCGCTCAGGGAAGATTCACCGCAATGCAAAGAAAGCTGCATCCGCTCGAGGGCATCGTCGCCGCATTCGCGCTGTTCATCGCCCTCGCGCTCACCATCGGTTTCGCGCAGGCCGACGAGATCAAGAAGCAGAAGGCGGTGTTCCTGCGCTCCTCCTCGGCGCTGGTGCTCGACGCCGCGACCGGCGAGGCGGTGATCGACAAGAACAGCGACGCGGTGGTGCCGATCGCCTCGATCACCAAGCTGATGACCGCGATGGTGATCCTCGACCGCGGCCTCGACCTCGAGACCAGGATCGTGCTCTCCCGCGACGACATCCGCACCATCAAGCGCAGCCGCACGCGGCTTCGCACCGGCGCGAGCCTGACGCGCGACGAGCTGCTGATGCTCTCGCTCATGGCCTCCGAGAACCTCGCCGCCGCGGCGCTCGGGCGCACCTACCCCGGCGGCATGGAGGCGTTCGTCGAGGCGATGAACGCGAAGGCCGAGGCGCTCGGCATGAGCGACACGCGCTTCGTCGAGCCCACCGGCCTTTCGCCGCAGAACGTGTCGAGCGCGCGCGACCTCGCGCAGCTGGTGCGCGCGGCCAACAACTACCCGCTGATCCGCGAGTACTCGACGCGCGAGCGCGGCACGGTGCAGGTGTTCAAGCGGCCGCTGTCGTTCGGCAACACCAACCGCCTGGTGCGCAGCTCGCAATGGGACATCGACCTCTCCAAGACCGGCTACATCAGCCAGGCCGGCCGCTGCCTGGTGATGCGCGTGCGCCTCGCCTCGAAGGACCTGATCGTGGTGCTGCTCGACTCCTGGGGCCGGCAGTCGCGGATCGGCGACGCCAACCGCATCCGCAAGTGGCTCGAGAGCAACCTCTCGAGCGCGCGCAGCAGCTAGAGAAGATCGGGGTCTGACCCCGATCTTCTGACCAGCTCCGGTTTCTCAAGTCGCAGTCAGGCCGTGCAGGGCGAACAGGCCCCTGCGGTCCGTCCACAGCCTCTTTCCCGAGTAGCCGGCGCGCGCCGCCAGCGCGCGGAACTCCTCCACCGAGTACTTGTACGAGTTCTCGGTGTGGATCGACTCGCCGCGCTCGAAGCTGAAGCGGTGCCCCGCCACGCGCACCGTCTGCCGCGCGAGCGACACGAGGTGCATCTCGATGCGCCCGAGCGTGGCGTTGTAGAAGGCGTAATGCGAGAACTTGCGCGGCTGGAAGTCGCCGCCGAGCTCGCGGTTGACGCGCTTGAGCAGGTTCAGGTTGAACGCCGCCGTCACGCCGCGCGCGTCGTTGTAGGCCGCGTGCAGGAGCTGCGCGTCCTTCTTCAGGTCCACGCCCACCAGCATGCGGCCGGCCTGGTCGCGCGCCATGGCGAGGAAAGCGTGGGCTTCCTCGGGCGCGAGGTTGCCGATGGTCGAGCCGGGAAAGTAGCTCACGCGCGCTGCACGCGCCTTCGCCAGCTCGATCGGGCGCGAGAAGTCCCCGCGCACCGGAAAGACGTCCAGCCACGGAAACTCCCTCGCCAGTCTTCTTGTCGTGCGCTCCAGCGCCGTGTCCGAGATGTCGACCGGAAGGTAGGCGGCGGGCCTGAGCGCGCGGATCAACAGCCGGGTCTTGAGGCCCTCGCCGCTGCCGTACTCCAGCAGCTCGCAACCCTTGCCGGCGAAGCGCGCGATCGAGCCGAGGTGCGCGCGCGTGAGCGAGAGCTCGGCGCGCGTCAGGTAGTACTCGGGCAGGCGGCAGATGCGCTCGAAGAGCCTGCTTCCGGCGGCGTCGTAGAAGTACTTCGCCGGCAGGGACTTCTGCGGGAGCGAGAGCCCCGCAATGACGTCTTCAAGAAAAATCAGGCGATCCCTATGCGGGAGGTGGGCCGGTGGCCGATGGCGCGCGAGATGCGGTCGGCGGTCTCCTTGACCAGCGGCCCCCATTGCGCCTTCATGCGGTCGGCGGGGGTCGAGAGCGAGAGCGCGGCGACCAGGCGCCCGGCGTCGTCGCGGATGCCGGCGGCGACGCAGCGCACGCCGATCTCTGCTTCCTCGTTGTCGGTGGCCCAGCCCTGGCGCTGGATGCGCTCCAGGTCGCGCTCGAGCAGCGTGATGTTGCTGATGGTGTTCCTGGTGTGCGGCGCGAGGCCGGTGCGCTTGGCGTACTCGCGCAGCCGCGCGAAGCCCTCCTCGAGCAGGAACAGCTTGCCGGCGGCGGTGACGTGCAGCGCCGCGCGCGCGCCGATGACGTGCACCACGCGCATCGCCGAGCGGCCCGAGGAGGTGCGCTCGACGTACACGATCTCGTCGTCGTGGCGCACCGAGAGGTTCGCCGTCTCGCCGGTCTGGGCGTGCAGCTCGCGCATCATCGGCAGCGCGAGCTCGCGCACGCTGATGCGCGACTTGACCAGGTTGCCGAGCTCGAGCAGCCGCATGCCGAGCCGATAGCTGCCCGGCTCGACCCGGTCGACGATGCGATCGGCCGACATCGACGAGAGGATGCGGTGCGCGGTCGAGGGATGCAGCCCCGTGTACTGCGAGATCTGCTTCAGGCCGAGCGGCTCTGGGTGCTGCGCGAGCACCTCGAGCAGCCGCATCATGCGGTCGATCACCTGGATCGGGCTCTTCGCTTCGTCCCTGGGCGTGGCCATCGTCATCGCGCATTGTAGAATGCGGCGCAATGCCCGTGGTGACCTGCATCGAGGACTTGCGCAGCCTCGCGAAGAAGCGCGTCGCGCGGGCGGTCTTCGAGTACGTCGACGGCGGCTCCTACGCCGAATGCACGCTGCGCGCCAACCGCGCCGACCTGGACTCCCTCGCGCTGCGCCAGCGCGTCGGGATCGACGTCGAGCACCGCTCGCTACGCACCACCATGGTCGGCCAGGAGGTGCGCATGCCGGTGGCGCTCGCCCCGGTGGGCCTGACGGGGCTCAACTGGGCCGACGGCGAAATGCTCGCGGCGCGCGCCGCCGAGCGCTTCGGCGTGCCCTTCACGCTCTCGACCATGTCGATCTGCTCGATCGAGGACGTGGCCTCGGCGCTCACCAGGCCCTTCTGGTTCCAGCTCTACGTGATGCGCGACCGCGGCTTCTCCGCCTCGCTCATCGAGCGCGCCAAGGCCGCGGGCTGCTCGGCGCTGGTGCTGACCCTCGACCTGCAGGTCCAGGGCCAGCGCCACCGCGACCTGAAGAACGGGCTGACCGTGCCGCCGCGCCTCACGCTCGCCACGATGCTCGATGTCATGAGCAAGCCGGGCTGGACGCTCAACGTGCTCCGGGGCAAGCGCAAATCGTTCGGCAACCTGGAAGGCCAGATCCCCGACGCCAGGAACCTCACCACCCTTTCGCACTGGATCGCGGGCCAGTTCGATCCGACGCTCAGCTGGAAGGACATCGAGTGGGTGAAGCGCCTGTGGGGCGGCAAGCTCATCCTCAAGGGCATCCTCGACGCGGAGGATGCCAAGATCGCCGCCCAGAGCGGCGCCGACGCGATCGTGGTGTCGAACCACGGCGGCCGCCAGCTCGACAGCACCATTTCCTCCATCCGCGCGCTGCCCGAGATCGCGCAAGCCGTCGGCGGGAAGATCGAGATCTGGTTCGACGGCGGCATCCGCAGCGGCCAGGACGTGCTGAAGGCGCTCGCGCTCGGCGCGCGCGCGACCCTCGTCGGCCGCGCCTTCGCCTACGGCCTGGGCGCGATGGGCGAGGCGGGCGTCACGCGCGCGCTCGAGATCATCGAGAAGGAGCTCGACGTCACGATGGCGCTGTGCGGCCTGCACGACGTGGCCGAAGCCGACCGCTCCATCCTCAGGCCTGCCTGAACGAGACCAGCTCGATCCGCTCGTTGTTCAGGACGCCGCTCCGCCCGCCCGGGGGCTTGGGCTTGCGGAACCGCACCGGGGCAGGCCCGACGCGGCCTTCGACCTTGCGGTACTGCTCGCTCGCGATCGGGCGGCGCACCCGCTCCGGCGCCATCCAGCGCTTAAGGCCGAGCGCGATCCTGAAGCCGGCCTCGCTCATCGCGTAGCCCTCGCCCTCGATCACGAAGCAGTCGAACGTGCCCGCGGGGACGCTGATCCGCTCGCGCCCGACGATCCTGAAGTTGAAATGCGACTCGCTGCGCCGGCCCTGCGGGCTCTGCACCGAGAAGCGCGTCGTCCACTTCTTGCCGACCGCGTACTCCAGCGGCTGGTCCTGGCGCGGCGAAAACCGCCGCCCGTCGCGCAGCCGGAGCGCGTTGCCGAGGCGATCGAGCACCAGCCCGCTGTCGAAAACGACCTCGGCATCGGTGAGCTCGGTGACCGTGGCGGTGAAGCGCGTCCGCTCCTGCCGCGTGTCGCGGTCGAGCTGGACGTAGCTGTAGCTGTCGCCCAGCTTGTAGCCGATGTCGGCGCGCGCCGATCCCTGCGTGAACGGGTTGCCCTGCACCGGCGCGGGCTGCACCGGCTTCTCGCCCTGGGCGGCGAGCAGCTGGTCGAGCCGCAGCTGCGCCAGCTCGGCGAAATGCCCGCTCGGGTAGCGGCGCAGGTAGTCCTCGAACGGCGCCGGGCCGGTGGCGGCGGCGATGCGCTCCCACAACTCGAGCTCCGCGTTGTACAGCCGCTCGAGCTCTTCCTGGCGCGCGCGCTCGGCCTGCTCGCGTCGACGCCGCTGCTCCTCCTCGAGCCGCGCGCGCTCGGCTTCCTGCTCACGCCGCAGGCGTTCCCGCTCTTCCTGGCGCGCACGCTCGAGCTGCTCGCGGCGCCGGCGCTCGGCTTCCTGCTCCTCGCGCAACCGCTCCGCCTCCTCCTGCGCCTGGCGCAGCAAATCCCTGGGAGGAGTGAACCAGAAGTCCTGCTCGAGCGAGGTGCTCTCCCAGGGGATCTGGCGGCCTTGCGAGCCCCGGCGCACGCCCAGGCGCACGCGCTTGAACACGTCCTCGATCTTGGCTTCCGGCACCTTCATCTCGCGCAGCAGGTGCTCGGTATACAGACCGTTCGCGCCCTCGCCGTCGCTCGCGATGTTGCCCGGCGAGGTCGCGTACGCGAGCAGCGTCCCGGGCGGTGCGTCGAGCTGCGAGAGGCCCTTCTGCTCGCCGCGCGCGTCGCGCCCGAACGGGTTGTCGCGGCACGCGTCGAGGATGATCATGTTCATCGGGTTTGCCGCTTTCGCGATGCCCTCGATCACCGCGTTCACGTCGACGCAGCGCGCCTTGATGTCCTCGGGCCGCTCGACCGCCGCGTCGACGGGCACGAGGTAGTTGCGCCAGGCGAGCTGCAGGCCATGCCCGGCGAAGTAGAACAGAGCGACCGGCTTGGTGCGCGCGATCGAGTCGCCGTACGCGCCGATCGCCTGCAGCATCTCGTCGCGCTTGAGATCGAGGCCGAGGCTCACCTCGAAGCCCTGGCGCTTGAGCTCCTCGGCGATGGCGCGCGCGTCGTTGGCGGGGTTCTTGAGCGCGCCGACCGGGTAGCTGCTGTTGCCGATCACCAGCGCGCGCCGCGGCGCGGTGAGCACCGCCGCGTCGGCTCCGATCTGCGCCGAGGGCGCGCGCGGCGCGGCAAGCAGGTTGCGGCCCGGCGTCTGCGCCGCAAGATGGCGCCAGTCGAGAAATGCCGCGCCGATGCCGGCCAGGCCTGCCTGAAGAACGCGGCGGCGATTCGAGGGCGTCATTTTTCTTGCAGTCTAGCAGAGGCGCGGCGCGCGAATCGCGCCGGGTGCAGCGCCTCGACGAGCGCGCCTTCGAGCGGCAGCGGCTCGCCTTCGAGCTCGGATGCGATCAGCTCGGCGACGAGCGCCGCCCACAGCAGCCCGCGCGAGCCGTAGGCGAACGCGCCGTAGATTCCATCGGCAATTTTTCCCGCGACCGGCAGGCGGTCGGGCGTCACCGATCGCCACGCGACGCGCCCTTCGAGCGGAATATCTGCAATTTTTTGCCCAAGCACCTGCGCCATCCGCTCCAGATTACCGGCGTGGCTGTCGGCGCGCGGCGAGGGATCGTCGTCGTCGAGGTCGTAGGAAGCGCCCACCACGCACAGGCCCTCGACCGGCGGCAGGACCATGCCGCCGCGCAGCACCACCACGTGCGGCGCGTCGATGCGCTCGGCCGGGACGTGGCTGATCTGGCCTCGTACTCGGCGCAGCCTCAGGTGCGGCACCGCGTGCAGCTTCGGCGCCTCGCCGGAATTTGCCAGGATCACGACCGGGGCCGCGGGGAGCCGCGCGATTTCCTGGCCGAAGCTCTTCTTCAAAAGACTTCCACACGCGGCAAGCTGCGCCTGCACCAGGCCCTGCGGCTGGATCCAGCCGCTTTGCGGGAACCACAGCCCGCCGGCGGGCAGCGGCACGCCCGCGTGCGCCGCTGCCTCCTCGCGCGTGACGTACTGCGCGTACTCGAGCGGCCATCCCGCGACCGCGCGTTGCTGCGACGAGCCTTCCTTCGCCGTGCGCGCGAGCTGCAGCACGCCGCAAGGGTCCCAGCGCAGGTTCTCGAGGAAAAACCAGCGGTGGAGGGCATACAGATAGGCAGCCCTTGTGAGCCGCGCCATCACGCTGTCGTCGGGCGTCGCGAGCGGGTGGAAGGTGCCGGCGTGGTTGCCGGAAGCCTCCTGCGCCGGCGCCGCGTGGCGCTCGTAGAGCTCGACTTCCCAGCCGCGCGCGCACAGCCGCTCGCACAGCGCCGCGCCGGCGAGGCCCGCACCCACCACGGCCGCGCGCCTTTCAACCGTCGCAGGGGCTTTGCCTTTCAAGCTGCGCGCGACCAGCATTTCCCTCTTATGGCCGAAGCCGGGGCGCTTCTCGACCGCAAAGCCGGTCCGTTCCAGCGCAAAGCGAACCGGCGCAGCGACGCTCCAGGTCGCGACCGTGGCCTCGGCCGCGCACAGCCGCGAAACCGCGCGCATCAGCGCCGGCGACCACATGTCCGGGTTCTTCGCCGGCGAGAAGCCGTCGAGGTAGACCGCGTCGGCGGCGAGCCGCAGCTCGCGCAGGATCCTGATGTCGGAAAAGAACAGGCTGAGCACGACCCGCCCGCCGTCGAGCTCGAGGCGCTGCGCGCCCGGCACGAGCAGCGGCCAGCGGCTGTGCAGCTCCGCCGCCTCGTGCTGCAGCTCGGGGTAGCAGGAATGGAATTCCTTCGCGTCCTGCAGCGTGAAAGGGTGCCTCTCGATCGACACGAAGTGCAGCCGCTCGCAGCGCTGCGGGTCGCGGCGCCATGCCTGCCAGGTGACGAGGAAGTTCAGGCCGGCGCCGAAGCCGGTCTCGAGGATGACGAAGCGCCGGCGCCCGGCCCAGCGCTGCGGCAGGCCGTTGCCCTGCAGGAAGACATGGCGGGCCTGCCCGGCCCCGCCCGCGGCGCTGTGGTAGACGTCGCCGAAGGCCGCGGAGTAGGCGACGCCGTCCTTGAACGCCAATCGCGCTGGCTCTAGGGGCGGCGGCATGCCCATATTGTGGCGCAGCAAAGGCCCGGCTTGAGGCAGATCAAAGCGCGCCGCAGGCGAGCAGGTAAGGTCATCGGCATGGGCACACTGCTGACCACCATCGTGATCGTCGGGTTGCTGCTGTTCGCTGCGGCGGCCGTCGTGCCGGGGGTGGTTGCCGTGTGGCGGCGGGTGATGAACGATTCCGGGACGCTGCAGCTCTGGCAGATGATGAGGCGGCGCGGCCTCAAGCCCGAGGACGCCGCGGGCGAGGAGCGCGCGCTCGCGGTCGCCGTGCGCCGCTGCACCCTGTGCCCCAGCACCGAGCAGTGCGAGCGTTGGCTCGCGGGCGAGGGCGAGGCGCCGGAGAGCTTCTGCCCGAACGCGACCTACCTCGAGAACCTGGAGCGCTCGAAGCGCCGCGCCGCAGCGAAGCTGATTCCTACCTCGGCGAAGGTCGCAGCGCCGCGCTGAGCACCGCGTAGCCCGCGGCCGCCGAAGCGAGCGATCCGAGCAGGATGCCGAGCCGCGCCTGCGCCATGTAGGCGCCGTCGGCGCCCTCGAACGCAAGCCCCGAAATGAACAGGCTCATGGTGAAGCCGATGCCGCAGAGCAGCGACACGCCGAGCAGCCCGCCCCATCCCGCGCCTTCGGGCAGGCTCGCGGCGCCGGCCCGGATCATGGCGAACGAAGCGAGGAACACCCCGGCGAGCTTGCCGCCGAGCAGCCCCGCCGCGATGCCGAGCGGCACCGGCTCGAGCAGCGCGCCGGGCGAGACGCCCGCGAGCGACACGCCGGCGTTGGCGAAGGCGAACAGCGGCAGGATGCCGTAGGCGACCGGCGGGTGCAGGTCGCGCTCCAGGCGCCGCGCCGGGCGGCGCGGGATGAAAAGCGCGAGCGCGGCGCCCGCCAGCGTGGCGTGCACGCCGGACTTGAGCACCGAGGCCCACAGCACGAGCCCGACCAGGAGGTAGGGCGCGATGCGCTGCACGCCCGAGCGGTTGAGCGCCGCGAGCGCGGCGAGCGCCGCCGCCGCGACCGCGAGCGAGGGCGGCGCGAGGTTCGCGGTGTAGAAGAGCGCGATGACCACGATCGCGCCCAGGTCGTCGAGGATCGCGAGCGTGAGCAGGAACACCTTGAGCGAGCCGGGCACGCGCGGCCCGAGCAGCGAGAGCACCCCCAGGGCGAAGGCGATGTCGGTCGCGGCGGGAATCGCCCAGCCATGCAGGGTCACGGGGTCGTTCCAGTTGAGGGCGGCGTAGATCGCCGCCGGCGCGGCCATGCCCCCCGCGGCCGCGACCGCCGGCAGCGCCACCTGCGAGGGCCGCGACAGCTCGCCTTCCTGCGCCTCGCGCTTGAGCTCGAGGCCGACCAGGAAGAAGAACACCGCCATCAGCCCGTCGTTGATCCACAGCAGCAGCGGCTTGGCGATCTCGAAGGCGCCGGCGCGCACCTCGAGGGGCGTTTCCAGGAACGCCGCGTACCAGCGCTCGAGCGGCGAGTTGGCGCACGCCATCGCCGCGAGCGCGGCGCCGGCGAGCAGGACGCCGCCGGCGGCCTCGAGCGCGAGGAATTCGCGGATGGCGGCGAGGGGTCGCATTGGATACCATTATCGCGATGAACAAGCCCGCCGACCTGAGGCTGGAAACCGTCCCGGCATGGATCAACGGCAAGGCCGTTGCGCTCTCCGGCAGATCGGGCGAGGTCTACAACCCGGCGACCGGCCAGGTCACGAAAAAGGTCGCCTTTGCGGACGAAAAGCTTGTGGACGCGGCTGTGAAGGCCGCTGCGGCGGCGTTCCCCGCCTGGCGCGACACCCCGCCGCTGCGCCGCGCGCGGGTCATGCAGAAATTCCTGCAGTTGCTGCAGGCGAACCATCAGCAGCTCGGGAAAATCGTATCCGAGGAGCACGGCAAGACGCTCGAGGACGCGATGGGCTCGGTGCAGCGCGGCATCGAGGTGGTCGAGTTCGCCTGCGGCATCGCGCAG
>MERP01000005.1 GCA_001772055.1 Betaproteobacteria bacterium RIFCSPLOWO2_12_FULL_68_19 | reverse complement strand
GCTGGCCGACAAGCTCGATGCGCTGGCCGGCCTGTTCGGCATCGGACAGGCGCCCACCGGAGAGCGCGACCCGTTCGGCCTGCGCCGCGCCGCGCTCGGGGTGGTCCGTATTTTGGTCGAGCGACGTCTAGAACTTTCACTCTTCGATCTAGTGAATTGGGGCTTCGCTGGGTTTGACGGCAAAAAAGGAGTCGGTGACGCACACACCGATCTGGAGATGTTCATATTCGACCGTACTCGTGGTTACTTTCAAGACCGCGGATACTCCGTCAACGAAGTCGAATCAGTTCTATGCCTCAACCCTATCCGCCTCGATCTGATTCCCAAACAATTGGAGGCGGTACGAGCATTTTCCTCTCTGAAGGAATCAGACAGTCTTGCCGCGGCCAACAAGCGCATCGGCAACATACTTAAGCAAGCGGGTGCCGTACCGTCTGATTTCGATCCTGCGTTGATGGTGCTGCCAGAAGAAATAGCTTTGGAGACGACATTTCGGCTCGTCCAGCCGAGTCTTGATCACGCATTTCGCTCAATGGACTACACGGGTGCGTTGAAGGCGCTGGCGTCCTTGAAAGGACCGGTCGACGCGTTCTTCGACAAGGTGATGGTTATGGACAAGGATCCCCGCGTGCGCGCGAACCGCATCGGCTTTCTCGGCACGCTGCACAGGACCATGAACCGCATCGCGGATCTCTCAAAACTCGCCAAATGAAGCTTGTCATCCTGGATCGCGACGGCACCATCAACCACGACAGCGACGATTACATCAAGTCGCCCGAGGAATGGCGGCCGATCGAGGGCAGCCTGGAGGCGATCGCGCGTCTCACGCAGGCGGACTACCGCGTCGTGGTGGCGACCAACCAGTCGGGCCTCGCGCGCGGGCTGTTCGATGCCAGGACGCTGTTCGCGATCCACGACCTGCTGCAGCGCGCCGCCGGCCAGGTCGGGGGAAGAATCGACGCCTTCTTCTTTTGCCCGCACGCCCCCGAGGCGGCCTGCGAGTGCCGCAAGCCCCAGCCGGGCATGCTGCTCGAGGCGGCGCGGCGCTTCAACGTGGCGATCGAGGAGGTCACTATGGTGGGCGACGCGCGGCGCGACCTCGAGGCGGCGGCGGCCGCCGGCGCAAGACCGGTGCTGGTGCTGACCGGCAAGGGGCGCAAGACGCGCGACGCGGGCGGCCTTCCGCCCGGCACCGAGGTGTTCGCCGACCTGGCGGCCTTCGCCGCGCACCTCGCTCCATGAGGCCTTCGCGGTGCCTGCAAAGAGATACGGGCCCTGGTAACAAGGGCTGGAAGCCGCAAAATGGGTACGATCGTACCCATAGGTCGGCAGCGGTTGCGCAATGAGCGTGCTGCGCTCGGCGCTGTTCGCGGCCGCGCTCGTGCTCATCACGCCGCCTTACGCGCTGCTCGCGCTCGCGACCTTCCCGCTGCCGCGCATGGCCCGCTACCGGATCATTTCAGGCTGGGCGCGCCTCATGGTTTTTCTTGCCAAGACCATTCTGGGGATCCGCTGGAAAGTGGAAGGCCGCGAGAACCTCCCCGGCCGCCCGGCGGTGATCCTCTCCAAGCACCAGTCGGCATGGGAGACGATGGCCTTCCAGCTGATCTTTCCGCCGCAGGTGCACGTGCTGAAGCGGGAGCTGCTGTGGATCCCGTTCTTTGGCTGGGGCCTCGCGCTGATGAGCCCGATCGCCATCGACCGCTCGCGCGGCGTGGCGGCGCTGCGCGCCATCGCGCGCCGCGGCCGCGAGCGGCTCGCGCAGGGCTTCTGGGTGATCGTGTTCCCCGAGGGCACGCGCGTGGCGCCGGGCGAGCACCGCGAATACCAGCTCGGCGGCGCCTGGCTTGCCGCGGCTAGCGCGGCCCCGGTGGTGCCGGTGGCGCACAATGCGGGCCTGTTCTGGCCGCGCAACGCCTTCCTCAAGCGGCCGGGCACGGTGACGGTGCGCATCGGCCCGGCCATCGAGACCGCGCAGCGCGACCCCAAGACCATCAACTCGATGGCGGAGCAATGGATAGAAGAACAGCAGAAGGCCCTTTGCTGATCGCGCTCTGCGGCCGGCTGGTCGAGTACCGCTTCGCGCGGCGGCGCCGGCGCACCATCGGCATCAGCATCGACGCCGAGGGCCTGCGGGTCGCCGCGCCGCTGCGCGCGCCCTGGCGCGAGATCGAAGGGTTCCTGCGCGCCAGGCAGCGCTGGATCCTCGCCAAGCTCGACGAGTGGGCGGCAGCGCCGCGCCCGGCGCTGCTGCGCGGCGAAAGCGGCGAATCGCTGCCGCTCTTCGGCGCCCCGCACTGCCTGGAGGTGCGCGAAGGCGCGCGCGCGGTCAGCTGCGAGCCGGGCCGCCTGGTGGTCGTCGCCCCGCGGCTGCGCGCGCTCGACACGCTGATCCGATGGCTCAAGTCCCGGGCGCTCGATGCGCTCGCGCCGCGCGCGGCGCACTACGCGGCCCGCGTCGCCCGGCCGGCGCCGCGCGTCGCGCTCTCCAATGCGCGCACGCAGTGGGGCGTGTGCAACGAGGACGGCTCGATCAGGCTGTCCTGGCGGCTGGTGCACCTCGAGCCGGCGCTCGCCGACTACGTGGTGGCGCACGAGGTCGCGCATCTGCTCGAGCTCAACCACTCGCGGCGCTTCTGGAGCCTGCTCGCCTCGCTCTATCCCGACTGGCGCAGCGCACGCGAGCGCCTCGAGCTCGCGGGGGCGGCTTTGCCGATTCTGAAAGGAAACACGACATGAGAATTCTCCATACCATGCTGCGCGTCGGCGACCTGCAGCGCTCGGTGAAGTTCTACACCGAGGTGCTCGGCATGAAGCTCTTGCGCACCACCGAGCGGCCCGAGCAGAAATACTCGCTCGCCTTCGTCGGCTACGACACCGAGGAGCGCGCCTCGGTGCTCGAGCTCACCTACAACCACGGCGTCGATCGCTACGACCTGGGCAGCGGCTTCGGCCATGTCGCGATCGAGGTGGCCGACGCCGCGCAGGCCTGCGAGAAGGTCAAGCGCCAGGGCGGCAAGGTGACGCGCGAGGCCGGCCCGGTGAAAGGCGGCACCACCGTGATCGCCTTCGCCGAAGACCCCGACGGCTACAAGATCGAGTTCATCGAGCGCAAGCGCTGAGCGCGGAGATGCGGGCGAAGTCCTCGGGAGACAGGTTCTCGGGCCTGAGCCGCGGGTCGATGCCCAGCCTCAGGTAGTCATCCTCGCTCAGCGGCAGGGCGTTGCGCAGCTGCTTGCGCCGCGCGGAGAACGCCTTGCGCAGCAGGTCTGCGTCGATCTCCAGCATTTGCGGCAGCGGCTCCAGGCGCACCAGCGCCGACTCCACCTTGGGCGGCGGCCGGAAAGCGCCTTTGGAGACGTTGAACAGCTTCTTCATGCGGAAGCGCGCCTGCAGGGCGACCGAGAGCCGGCCGTACGCCGGTGTCGAGCAGGCGGCGACCATGCGCTCCACCACCTCGAGCTGCAGCATGAAATGCATGTCCTTCACGCGCGAGGCGAAGCGCGCGAGATGGAAGAGCAGCGGCGTGGAAATGTTGTACGGCAGGTTGCCGACCAGGCGCATGCCTGCGGGAAAGCGCGCGAAATCGAATTCGAGCGCGTCGGCGCAATGCACCGTCAGGCGCCAAGGAGGAAACTGCCCGGCGAGCGCGGCGGCGAGATCGCGATCCAACTCGATGGCTTCGACGTGCGCGGACTCCAGCAACAGCTTGGTGAGCGCGCCCTCGCCCGGACCGATCTCGACGATGAAGTCTTTTTCAGAAGGAGAAATCGCTTCGATGAGTCGACGCAGCACCCCCGCCTCGTGGAGGAAGTGCTGGCCGAAGCGCTTACGCGGCCGATGCGAGCTCGATGGCAAGCTTGACGGCTTCGATCAGGCTGCCGGGGTCGGCGCGACCGCTGCCGGCGAGCTCGAGCGCGGTGCCGTGGTCGACCGAGGTGCGCACGAACGGCAGGCCGAGCGTGACGTTCACGCCGCGGCCGAAGCTCGCATATTTGAGCACCGGCAGGCCCTGGTCGTGGTACATGGCGAGCGCGCAGTCGGCCTTGGCGAGGCGATCGGGCACGAAGAGCGTGTCCGCCGGGATCGGGCCGCTTGCATCGATGCCCGCGGCCACCGCCGCGGCGATGGCGGGCGCGATCACATCGACCTCCTCGCGCCCGAGGTGGCCGGATTCGCCGCCGTGCGGGTTGAGGCCCGCGACCAGGATGCACGGGCGCGCAATGCGAAAGCGCGTGCGCAGGTCGTGGTCGAGCACACGCAGGGTGCGCCCCAGGCTTTCCCGGGTGATGTTCTTTGGAACTTCTGAAAGCGGCAAATGCGTGGTCGCCAGGGCGACGCGCAGGCCGCCGCCCACCAGCATCATCACCACGTGCTCGGCACCGGCGCGCTCGGCGAGATATTCGGTGTGCCCGGTGAAAGCGATGCCCGCGTCGTTGATCGCGCTCTTCTGCACCGGGGCGGTCACCATGGCCGCGAACTCGCCTTCCAGGCAGCCGCGCAGCGCGCGCTCGAGCACCGCCAGCACGTAGCGGGCGTTGGCCGGGTCGAGCTTGCCCGGCACCGCGGGGCGCTGCAAAGGCACGTGCTCGATGTCGGGAAAGCCGCGCAGCAGGCTGCGGTCGCCGATCGCCACGAGGCGCGCCGGCAGGGAAAGCTGCGCGAGCTTCAGGCACAGCTCCGGCCCGATGCCGGCCGGCTCGCCCGAGGTGAGGGCGATGAGCGGCCTAGCGTTCCTCAAGCCGCAGCTCGACGTAGATCTGGTCGCGCAGCTGGCGCAGCCATTCCTGGTAGGCCTCCTCGGACTTGCGCTCGCGCAGCGCCATGCGCGCCTGCATTCGTCGGCGTTCCGGGGACATGTCCGCGGAACGCCGTTCCAGCACCTGGATCAGGTGGTAGCCGAAAGGCGTGCGCACCGGCTGGCTGATCTCGCCCACCTTCAGGTCCTGGTAGGCGCGCTCGAAATCGGGCACCGTGTCGCCGGGATAGACCCAGTCGAGCTCGCCGCCGCGCGCGGCGGTGCCGTCGTCGGAATGCACGCGCGCGAGCTCGGCGAAGTCCGCCGCGCCGCTCGCGATCCGGCTGCGCAGGTCGGCGAGGCGCCGCCGCGCCTCGCCCTCGGAGACCGCCTCGCTGGTGCGGATCAGGATGTGCCGCAGCCGCGTCTGCGCGACCGGCGCGTTGGCCGCGCCGAGGCCGCGGCGCTCGACGAGCTTGAGCAGGTGAAATCCGGCCGGGCTCCTGAGCACCTCGCTCACCTCGCCGGGATTCATCCTGGCGAGCGCGCCGGAGAACAGCTCCGGCAGCCGCTCGTGGCTGCGCCAGCCGATCGCGCCGCCGCGCATGGCGTCGGGGGCGTCGGAATAGCTCGCCGCCAGGCGGGCGAAATCCTCGCCGGCGCGCGCCTCGGCGAGCGCCTTGGCGGCCCTGCCGCGCGCCGCCTCGACGCGCTCCGGCGCCGCCTGCTCGGGCACGCGCACCAGGATGTGCGCCAGGTTGTACTCCACGCCCTCCCCGGGCCGCGTCTTCATCTCCTCGAGGAACAGGTCGATCTCGGTGTCGCTCACCTGGATCTTCTCGTCGACCTCGCGCTCGCGCAGCCGGCTGAGGATGATCTGCTCGCGCAGGTCCTCGCGCCAGGCGTCGAAGGGCACGCCGTCGGTCTCGAGCGCGCGGCGGAAGTCGGCCAGCGCCATCTTGTTGTTCTGCGCGACGCGCTGCACCGCGCGGTCGAGCTGCGCCTCGTCGACCCGGATGCCGCGCTCGCGCGCCATCTGCAGCTGCGCCTTGTCGAGGATCAGCCGCTCGAGCATCTGGCGCTCGAGCACCTCGCGCGCCGGGGCGCGCGTGCCGCTGCGGCGCAGCTGGCGCTCGGCGGTGGCCACCGTCTCGTTCAGCTCCGAGAGCGTGATCACCTCCTTGTTGACCACCGCGACGATGCGGTCGAGCAGCACGATGCCCTGGGCGTGCGCGACGGGCGCAGCCGCAAACAGGCACAGCAAGACGAATAGCCGTTGCATCTAGAACACCTGCTCGAACGGCAGCCGCGGCCGCAGGCTCGGCGGCGCGAGCCGCGCATCCGACGGGTTGGTGACCGAGTAGCCGGGCACGTTGCGCTTGAGCAGCTCCACCGCCTCGTCGGTGCCGATCTGGCCGACGCCGTTGAACTCGAGCTGGAACACCAACGCCGTGGAAGCCACCTGCGTCGCGGCCTGGACGCGCTGCACCACGGTGCGGAACACCCAGCAGCCCGCGTTGTACTCGAAGCCCGCCAGTCCTTCCAGCAGCCGGCCGTCGAGCAGCGAGTAATTGTAGCGCCCCACGCCGTACCAGCCGGCCGCCACCGGCCATTGCGCCGAGACGTCGATCTGGCGGATGGTCTCGCGGTTGTAGCGGTAGCTCGCGTTGATCACCTTGGCGATCTCCGGCGAGTAGCGCGCCCCCACCGTGTAGCGCTCCATGCGCTGCTGGATGCGGTTGTACTGCGTGCCGGCGTCGAAGCTCCAGTGCCGGAACAGCCTCCCGCCGATCGCGGCCAGCACGTCGGACTCGGTCGAGGTGCGAAGCGGCGAGGCCGGCGTGAGGCCGACGCGCTCGTTCTCGAAGTAGTAGCGCTGGCCGATGGTCGCGCGGAACACTTCCTGCCCGTCGGCGTGCAGGAAGCGCGAAGTGAGCGTGAGGGTCACCTGGTTCGCGTCGCCGAAGCGATCGCCGCCCGAGAACCGGTTCTCGGTGAAAAGCTGCGGGTAGCTGAAGTCGGCGAGCGCCGTGTCGAACACCGGCATGTGGTCCTGGTTGCGATACGGCACGTAGACGTAGTACAGGCGCGGCTCCATGGTCTGGGTAAGGGTCTCGCCGAACCAGCGCGCGTCGCGGTCGAACACCAGCCCGCTGTCGAGCGACAGCCACGGTATCGAGACGCTCGGCGAGCGCTCCGTCTGCGCCGCGCCGGCGGGCAGGGCCTGCTCCAGGTCGTAGCCGACATAGCGGATGCCGGCCCTGGGCGTCACGAACCATCCCGGCGCGAGGAACGGCATCGCAGCCGTGGGGGTGAGCGAGTGCCGCGCGCCCTCGAGCAGCGTCGGATGCGTGAAGCGCACGTACTCCGCGGGCAGCGCGCCGTCGAGCAGGCCGCCCAGGTCGTAGCGGCTCGCGCTGAAGTTGAGCTGCGGCACGCGGTGGTAGGGCGGCACGATCACCGCCAGCGGGTCCTGCAGCGTCTGGAAGCGGTTCACCCGCGCCTGCAGGCTGTAGGGCGTGGTGCCGAGCGCGCCGCCGTAGCTGAGCACCGCGTCCTGCGGCAGGTTGACGAGCGAGACCTGCCTCACCTGGCTCGCGAGGTCGACGAAATAGCGATCGTCGGAGACCTTGTTGTAGTCGATCTGCGCCTGCACCCCCGAGGGCAGCGCGTGCGCGTGCTGCAGCGACACGCCGGTGCGCGAATCATCGAAGGCGCGGTCATCGGGCAGCAGCTCGAGCCTCAGCTCGCCGGCGTAGCTGCGATCGAGATAGCGGAAGTGGTTCTTGAGCTGCACGCCGCGCTTCGCCATGTACACCGGGGTGAGCGTGAGGTCGCGCTCGGGCGCGATGTTCCAGTAGTAAGGCAGGCCGAACTCGAAGCCGCGGGTGCTGGTCTGCGCGTAGTAGGGCGTGAGCAGCCCGCTCTTGCGCCGGTCCTCGAGCGGAAAGCTCACGTAGGGCGCCGCGAGGATCGGCACGCCGAAGAAGCGCAGCCGCGGGCTCCACGCGCGGCCCTCCTCCTCCTCGTAGTCGAGCTCGAGCTCGGCGGCCTCGAGCCGCCAGTCCTCCTGGCCGGGCTGGCAGGTCGTGAAGGTGGCCCGGGTGAAGCGATAGCGGTCCTTGCCCAGGATCTCGAGCCGCTCGGCGCCGCCGCGCGCGGTGCGCTCGCGCTGCAGCAGGTAGCTCGGCTGCTCGAACACGCCGGTGTCGTCGAGCGTGTTGTACTGCAGGTACGGCCCGAAGAAGCGGTCCACGCCGCTTTGCAGCCGCACGCCGCCTTCGGCCTCGGCCGAGCCGAGCTCCCGGTTGTAGCGCAGCGACTCGCCGAAGATGCTCACGTCATCGCGCCGGATCTCGGCGGCGCCGCTCGCGCTCACCTCGAGGTTGCTCACGCCCTCGATGCGCTGCGCGTCGATGGTGGTGGGTCCGCGCGGCTCCGCGCCGGGGGTTTGCGCGAGCACTGGCGCAGCGGCGACAAGCGCGGCGGCCAGCGTCGCGAAACGGTACGGCATGGCGCGGCGGGAGGACTTTTTCCGTTAGAATTTTCAATGATACACGCCGATGTGCGGCGCGCCGGGCTTGAGCGCTGGCTCGCAGCGCACTTCGGCGCGGCGCGCCTGTCCATTACCCCGGCCTCCGAAGACGCCAGCTTCAGGCGCTACTGGCGCGTACGCCTGGACGAGGGCGCGAGCTACGTGGCGATGGACGCGCCGCCCGAGAAGGAGGACTGCCGAGCGTTCGTGCACGTGGCGCGCCTGCTGCGCGAGGCCGGCGTGCACGCGCCGCAAGTGTTCGCCCAGGACCTTTCCCGGGGATTCCTGCTGCTCTCGGACCTCGGGACCCGCACCTACCTGCAGGAGCTCGACGCGCAGAACGCGGCGCGGCTCTTCGGCGACGCGATCGACGCGCTGCTGCGCTGGCAGCTCGCCACGCGCGCGGGCGAGCTGCCGCCGTACGACGAAGCGCTGCTGCGGCGCGAGATGAATCTTTTTCCCGAGTGGTACATCGGACGGCATCTCGAGAAGAGCCTTTCGCCGGCGCAGAAAGAGTCCCTCGAGGGCATCTTTCAGCTGCTCGTGAGGAGCGCGCTGGCGCAGCCCGCGGTCTACGTGCATCGCGACTACATGCCGAGGAACCTGATGCTGTGCGAGCCCAACCCGGGCGTGCTCGACTTCCAGGACGCGGTGCTCGGCCCGATCAGCTACGACGTGGTGTCGCTGTTTCGCGATGCCTTCGTCAGCTGGGAGGAGCCGCTGGTGCTCGACTGGAGCGTGCGCTACTGGGAGAGGGCGAAGCACGCCGGCCTGCCGGTGGAGCGGGATTTCGCCGAGTTCTGGCGCGCGCTCGAGTGGATGGGCCTGCAGCGCCACCTCAAGGTGCTCGGCATCTTCGCGCGCATCCACTACCGCGACGGCAAGCCGAAGTACCTCGAGGACACGCCGCGCTTCATTTCCTACGCGAGGACGGCGGCCCGGCGCTATGCCGCGCTCGCACCCCTTCTGCGCCTGCTCGACGCGCTCGAATGAAGGCGATGATCCTGGCCGCCGGGCGCGGCGAGCGCCTGCGGCCGCTCACCGAGAACGTTCCCAAGGCGCTGGTGAGCGCCGGTGGCAAGCCGCTCATCGCCTGGCACCTGGAGCGCCTGGCGGCGAGCGGCTGCCGCGAGGCGGTGATCAACGTCTCGCATCTCGGCGAGCGGATCGTCGAGCGGCTCGGCGACGGCGCGCGCTACGGCCTCGCCATCGCCTATTCGCGCGAGCGCGAGCCGCTCGAGACCGCGGGAGGCATCGCCAACGCCCTCGGCCTGCTCGGCGAGCAGCCGTTCCTGCTGGTGAACGGGGACGTGTATTGCGAATACGACTTTCTTCAACTACAAAAAATGAACCTTGGAGAATCCCTGGCTCATCTCGTGCTCATCCCCAACCCGCCGCACCACCCCGGCGGCGACTTCACGCTCGAAGCCGGCGTGGTCGGCAACCGGCCCGCGCCGCGCTACACTTACAGCGGCATCGCCGTGATGTCGCCAGCGCTCCTCGCGGGCGTGCCGGCCGGCGAGAAGGCGCCGCTCGCGCCGCTGCTGCGCGCCGCGGCCGAGCGGCGGCGCATCACGGGCGAGCTGTACGCGGGCGTGTGGCAGGACGTGGGCACGTCCGAGCGGCTTGCCGAGCTCGAGGCGCGCCTGGCATCGAAACATGAAGATCGCTGAGGAAATCTCCATCTACCGCCAGCGCCGCGAGCGCCTCGCGCGCGCGATCGGGGCAGGCGTGGCGGTCATCCCGACCGCGCCCGAGCGCACGCGCAACCGCGATTCGCACTACCCGTACCGCTTCGACAGCTATTTCTATTACCTGACCGGGTTCGCCGAGCCGGAGGCGGTGCTGGTGGTGGTCGGGGGCGATGCGCCGCGCACGCTGCTCTTTTGCCGCAGCCGCAACGAGGAGCGCGAGATCTGGGACGGCTTTCGCCACGGCCCCGAGGCGGCGCGCGAGCGCTTCGCGCTCGACGAGGCGCATCCGATCGCGGCGCTCGACGAGGCGCTGCCGCCGCTGCTCGAGAACCAGCCGGCGCTGCACCTTCCGATCGGCGCCGACGCCGAATGGGACGCGCGCGCGATGCGCTGGCTGAACGCGGTGCGCAGCCGCTCGCGCGCCGGCATCACCGCGCCCGATCGCGTGCACGACGTGCGCGCGGTGCTCGACGAGATGCGGCTCCTGAAGGACGCGCACGAGATCGCGCTGATGCGGCGCGCCGGCGCCATCGGCGCCGCGGCCCATCGCCGCGCCATGCAGTCGGCCCGGCCGGGCCGCAACGAGTACGAGATCGAAGCCGAGCTGCTGTACGAGTTCCGGCGCAACGGCGCGCAGTTCCCCGCCTACTCGCCGATCGTCGCCGGGGGCGCCAACGCCTGCGTGCTGCACTACGTGTCCAACAGCGCGCCGCTGCGCGACGGCGAGCTGCTGCTCGTCGACGCCGGCTGCGAGCTCGACGGCTACGCCTCGGACATCACGCGCACCTTCCCCATCAACGGGCGCTTCAGCGCAGCGCAGCGCGAGGTCTACGAGCTGGTGCTCGCCGCGCAGCGCGCAGCGATGGACAAGGTGCGGCCCGGCAACCCGTGGAACGCGCCGCACGATGCCGCGCTGCGCGTGCTCGCGCAGGGCATGCTGGAGCTCGAGCTGCTCGCCGGAACGCTCGACGACGTGCACGACGCCGGCGAATACCGGGTGAGGAAAAACGGCGGCCAGGGCAGCTGGCGCTCGCTCGCGCCGGGCATGACGCTCACCGTCGAGCCCGGCCTGTACATCCGCGCCGCGCCCGACGTGCCCGAGCGGCTGCGCGGCATCGGGGTGCGCATCGAGGACGACGTGCTGGTGCACGAGCAAGGCTGCGAGGTGCTGAGCGCCGAGGCGCCGAAGCGGATCGACGACATCGAGGCGCTGATGCGCGATGCCCGTGGCCGGGGTTGACGTACTGGTTCGCGGCGCGGGCCCCGTCGGGTGCGTCGCCGCGCTCGCGCTGCACTCTGCAGGTGTCAGGGTCGCCATCGTCGATGCCCCGGTACCTGCGCCCGGCTTCCGGCCGATCGCGCTCTCGCATGCCAGCCGGCTGATCCTCGAGCGCGTCGGCGCCTGGCACGGGCTCGAGGCCACGCCGATCAGCGCCGTCGAGGTCTCGCAGGCCGGCGGCTTCGGTCGCACGCGCTTCGACGCGCTTGACGCGGGCGTTCCGTCGCTGGGATACGTCACGGATTACGCCCTGCTCCTGAAGGCATTGAAATTCCTGTCGAAACACCTGCTCCTGCCTGGCGAGCTGCCGGCGCGCTGCACGGTGCACGCCGAAGGCATTGCCGAGGCGCGCGAGAAGCGCTACACCCAGGAAGCGCTCGTCGCGCTGGTGCACGCCGACCCGCCCGCGCAAGGCACGGCCTTCGAGCGCTTCACGCCCGAGGGCGCGCTCGCGCTGCTGCCGTTCGCCGGCCGCCATGCCGTGGTGTGGAGCGTCGTTTCGCAGCGCGCGCGCGAGCTCGCTGCCGCACCTGATGAGCAGTTCCTGCGCAGCCTTGCCGCCGCGGCGGGCCGGCGTGCCGGCAGGCCGGTCAAGGTCGAGAGCCGGGCACTGCATCCGCTCGCGCTGCGGGTGCGCCGCGCGCGCACCGGCCCGCGCGCGGTGTACATCGGCAACGCCGCGCAGACGCTGCATCCGGTGGCCGGCCAGGGGCTCAACCTCGGCCTGCGCGACGCCTGGGACCTGGCGCAGGCGCTGCGCGACGCGGCCGACCCCGGGGATGCGGCGCAGCTTGCCCGCTACGCCGCGAGCCGCCGGCTCGATGCCGCCGCGACGGTGCGCGTCACCGACCTGCTCGCCCGAGGCTTTCTCGGCTCGAGCCGCGTCGCGCGCGCGGCGCGCGGCGCCGCGCTCACCGCGCTCGACCTGCTGCCCGCGCCGCGGCGCTTCTTTGCGCGCCGCATGATGTTCGGCCCGTCCGCCCTTCCATAAAAAAAGCCAAACGGATAAAATCCGCTTCCCTCGCACCCCAAGCCATCGGAAATGAAGATCGGCGCGCACGCGCTGCGCAACGCCTTGTTCGTCGCTCCGATGGCGGGCATCACCGACCGGGCGTTCCGCCGCCTCGCCAGGCGCCTCGGCGCCGCCCTCGCGGTCTCCGAGATGCTGTCCTCGCGCCCCGAGCTGCGCGACTCGCGCAAGAGCCGCCTGCGCAGGGAGCACGCCGGCGAGGAGCGCCCCGTTTCGGTGCAGATCGCCGGTTCCGAGCCGGCCGAGCTCGCCGAGGCCGCCCGCCACAACGCGGCCCTCGGCGCCGACATCATCGACATCAACATGGGCTGCCCGGCGAAGAAGGTGTGCAACCGCCAGGCCGGCTCGGCGCTGCTCGAGGACGAGCGGCTGGTGGGACGCATCCTCGATGCGGTGATAGCGGCGGTCGACGTGCCGGTGAGCTTGAAGATCCGCACCGGTCCCGACCCGCGCCGGCGCAACGCGCTTTCGATCGCGCGCATCGCCGAGGCGGCAGGCGTGCAGATGCTCGCCATCCACGGCCGCACGCGAGCCTGCCTGTTCGGCGGGCAGGCGGAGTACGACAGCATCGCCGAGGTGAAGGCGAGCGTGCGCATCCCGGTGATCGCCAACGGCGATATCGCGAGCGGCGAGGACGCGAGGCGCGTGCTCGAGGCGACCGGCGCCGACGGCGTGATGATCGGCCGCGCCGCGCAGGGCAGGCCGTGGCTGTTCCGCCAGATCGCGCATTTCCTCGCTACCGGCGAGGCGCTGCCGGAAGCCGACGTGTTCGAAAGACAGCGCATCCTGCTCGAGCACCTCGAGGGCCTGTACACGCTCTACGGCCGCGAGCAGGGCGTGCGCGTCGCGCGCAAGCACATCGGCTGGTCGGTGAAGAGCCTTCCCGGCGGCGAGGCGCTGCGCTGCGCGGTCAACCGCATCGACGCCGCCGAGGCGCAGCGCGCCGCGGTCAACGATTACTTCGAGAGGCTTGCCGCATGAGCCGCACCAACGAGGTCGCCGAGTCCGTCAAGCGCTCGCTCGAGCGCTACTTCAAGGACATGGACGGCGAGAAGCCGACCTCCATCTACGAGATGGTGCTGAAGAACATCGAGAAGCCGATGATCGAGACGGTGCTGCGCCACGCCGAAGGCAACCAGTCGCTCGCCGCCGAGATGCTCGGCATCAACCGCAACACGCTGCGCAAGAAGATGCAGCAGCTGCGGATCAAAGGGTAGTGTCGAAGCTCAAGCGGGCGCTGCTCAGCGTCTCCGACAAGTCCGGCATCGTCGAGCTCGCGCGCGGGCTGGCCGCGCTGGGCGTCGAGATCCTCTCCACCGGGGGCACCGCGCAGCTGCTGCGCAAGGAAAGCGTGCCGGTCACCGAGGTCGCCGCGGTCACCGGTTTCCCCGAGATGCTCGACGGGCGGGTGAAGACGCTGCACCCGAAGATCCATGCCGGGCTGCTGGCGAAGCGCGAGGAGCCGTCTCACCTCGCGGCGCTCCGCGCCGCCGGCATCGAGCCGATCGACCTGGTGGTGGTCAACCTCTACCCCTTCCAGACGACCGTCGCCGACCCCGCCTGCCGGCTCGAGGACGCGGTGGAGAACATCGACATCGGCGGGCCGGCAATGCTGCGCTCCGCGGCCAAGAACTATCCGAGCGTGGCCGTGGTGGTCGATCCGGCCGACTACGCGCGCCTGCTCGAGGAGCTGCGCGGCGCCGGCATTTCCGCCGCCACGCGCTTCGCGCTGGCGAAGAAGGCCTTCGCCCATACCGCGGCCTACGACGGCGCGATCGCGAACTACCTGTCCGCGCTCGATTCGGTCTACCCGGAGGTGCTGACGCTGCAGTTCCAGAAGCTCCAGGACCTGCGCTACGGCGAGAACCCGCACCAGAGCGGCGCCTTCTACCGCGAGGCGCGGCCGGCCGCCGGCACGCTTGCGCTCTACCGGCAGGTGCAGGGCAAGGAGCTTTCCTACAACAACATCGCCGATGCCGACGCGGCCTGGGAATGCGTCAAGAGCTTCGGCGAGCCGGCCTGCGTGATCGTCAAGCACGCCAACCCTTGCGGCGTGGCGACCGGCGCGGACCTCGCCGAAGCCTACGGCAAGGCCTTCAAGACCGACCCGATATCGGCCTTCGGCGGCATTCTCGCCTTCAACCGCGCGCTCGACGGCGCCACCGCGGCTGCGGTGGGCAAGCAGTTCGCCGAGGTGATCATCGCACCGCGCATCGAGCCCGATGCGCTGAAGGAGCTCTCGGCCAAGTCGAACCTGCGCCTGCTCGAGATCCCGCTCGCGCACGAGGTGCAGCCGCAGGACTACAAGCGCGTCGGCGGGGGGCTGCTGGTGCAGGCTAGCGACTCGAAGCCGATCCGCAAGGAAGATCTCCGTGTCGTCACGAAGCGCCAGCCCACCGACTCCCAGTGGTCGGACCTGCTGTTCGCCTGGCGGGTGGCGAAATTCGTCAAGTCGAACGCGATCGTGTTCTGCCGCGACGGCATGACGCTCGGCGTCGGCGCCGGGCAGATGAGCCGCGTCGACAGCGCCCGCATCGCCACCGCCAAGGCGGCCGCGGCGAAGCTCCCGCTTGCCGGCTCGGTCGCCGCCTCGGACGCCTTCTTTCCCTTCCGCGACGGTCTCGACGTGCTGGTCGACGCCGGCGCCGCGGCGCTGATCCAGCCCGGCGGCAGCGTGCGCGACGAGGAGGTGATCGCGGCCGCCGACGAGCGCGGCGCGGCGATGGTGTTCACCGGCGTGCGCCACTTCCGGCACTGATGAAGCTGCTGGTCATCGGTTCGGGCGGACGCGAGCATGCCCTCGCCTGGAAGCTCACGCACAGCCCGCGCGTGCAGAAGGTCTATGTCGCCCCGGGCAACGGCGGCACGGCACTCGAGCCGGGCGTCGAGAACGTGCCGCTCACCGGGATTGCCGAGTGCATCGCCTTCTGCAAGAAAAACAAGGTCCGGCTCACCGTGGTCGGCCCGGAGGCGCCGCTCGCCGAAGGGATCGTCGACGCCTTCCAGCAGGCCGGGCTCGCCATCTTCGGCCCGACGCGCGCCGCGGCGCAGCTCGAGGCCTCCAAGGATTTCGCCAAGTCCTTCATGGCGCGCCACCGCATCCCGAGCGCGCGCTACGCCAGCTTCGGCGCCAGCGCCGAAGCCAAGGCCTACGTCGACGCGCAGGGCGCGCCGATCGTCGTCAAGGCCGACGGCCTCGCCGCGGGCAAGGGCGTGGTGGTCGCCGCCACGCGCGAGGAAGCGCACGCCGCGATCGAGCGCATCATGAACGACAGGGTGCTCGGGGACGCGGGAAGCCGCGTGGTGGTGGAGGAATTCCTCGAGGGCGAGGAGGCGAGCTTCATCGTGATGAGCGACGGCGCGCACGTGCTCGCGCTCGCCACCAGCCAGGACCACAAGCGCCTGCGCGACGGCGACCAGGGACCCAATACCGGCGGCATGGGCGCCTACTCGCCCGCGCCGGTGGTGACCCCCGAGGTCCACGCGCGCGTGATGCGCGAGATCATCCTGCCGACGGTGCAGGGCATGGCGGCCGGCGGCACGCCCTACGTCGGCTTCCTCTACGCCGGGCTGATGATCGACCGCGAAGGCAGCCCGAAGGCGCTGGAATTCAACTGCCGCCTGGGCGACCCGGAGACGCAGCCGATCATCCTGCGGCTCAAGTCCGACCTGCTCGAGCTCATCGAGCACGCGCTCGAGGGCACGCTCGAGCGCGTCGAGGCCGACTGGGACCGGCGCACGGCGCTGGGGGTGGTGCTCGCGGCGCCGGGCTACCCCGGGGAGCCGCGCAGGGGCGATCGCATCGACGGCCTGCCCAAGCCGAGCGAGCAGTGCCGCGTCTTCCACGCCGGCACGCGGCTCGAAGGCAAGACGCTGCTCACCAACGGCGGGCGGGTGCTCTGCGTCACGGCCCTGGGCGACTCGGTGAAGATGGCGCGCGCGCTGGCCTACGACGCGCTCGAGAGCATCCGCTTCGACGGCATGCAGTACCGCCGCGACATCGGCGCGCGCGCGCTCAAGAAGAGATGAATGCGCAGGCGCAGGCGGTCCACGAGCACCTCGCGGCGTTGCAGGCGCGCATCGTCGCCGCGCTGGAAGCGCTCGACGGCCGGAGCTTTCGCAGCGACGCGTGGCAGCGGCCCGAGGGCGGCGGCGGCCTGAGCCGCATCCTCGAGGAGGGTAACGTGTTCGAGCGCGGCGGCGTGAACCTCTCGCGCGTGCAGGGGCGCAGCCTCCCGCCCTCGGCGAGCGCTTCGCGGCCGCAGCTCGCCGGCCGGCCCTACGAGGCCATGGGCGTGTCGCTGGTCCTGCACCCGCGCAATCCGTACTGTCCTACGGTTCACTTGAATACAAGATTCTTTAGTACAACAGACGAAAAACCGGTGTGGTGGTTCGGCGGCGGCATGGACCTCACTCCCTGCTACGGGTTCGAGGAGGACGCGCGCCACTTCCACGCCACCTGCCGCAAGGCGCTCGCGCCTTTCGGCGCCGGGCACTACCCGCGCTTCAAGCGCTGGTGCGACGAGTACTTCCACCTGCGCCACCGCGGCGAGCCGCGCGGCATCGGCGGCATCTTCTTCGACGATCTTGCCGAGGGCGGCTTCGACTCCTGCTTCGCGCTGGCGCGCTCGGTCGGCGAGCACTTCCTCGAAGCCTACGTGCCGATCGTGGAGCGAAGGAGAGCGGTGCCCTTCGGGCAGAAGGAGCGTGACTTCCAGGCCTACCGGCGCGGCCGCTACGTCGAGTTCAACCTGGTGTACGACCGCGGCACGCTGTTCGGCCTGCAATCGGGCGGGCGCACCGAATCGATCCTGATGTCTCTGCCACCGCAGGCGGCCTGGCGCTACGACTGGAAGCCCGCGCCGGGCTCGCCGGAGGAGAAGCTCACCACCGACTTCCTGCGACCCAGGGACTGGCTCGAATGACGAGCGACAACGAGAGAACCTGAAGCAACCCTAAATCAGGGACAGACCACGTTTTTCCTGCGTACTGGCCGGTCTTCCGGGGCTACCCCGTTCGACGCGCCGACCCAGACTTGCTCCGAGCTGCCGCTTGAAGGATTCGTCACCCAAAGCGAAATTTCCGTTGGTTGCCGATCTAATGTCGTCGACCCGTTTCGCATCGAGGTTGGAGGCAAAAAGCGCCGTGTACGCTGAACGGCGCTCCTCGTCGCTTACGCCGAGACGCTGGAATTCAGCGTGCGGGGTAACGAGCGCGGCTGGTACGCCTTCCGCGTTCACCCGATAGCTTGACCACAGATACTTGGCCGGATGATCGCAGAGGCCGCCGCGCACCGGGTTGAGCTCTATGTAGCGATAGCACGAGAGCAGGTAGTCCTCGCTCTGCACAATGCACGACTTGAACCTCCCCTCCCAGAGCGTGCCCGAGCGCCCGTAATGGCGGTTCACATATTGCGTGTGCAACTGCCCAAGGTATTTCATCAACTGCGCGCAGCCGACCGGTTCCGCCGGCGTGACAAGCAGATGGACGTGATTCGTCATGAGGCAGTAGGCATGCAGCGAACAGCGCGCTCTTGGCAGCAAGCGCCCGAGGTGAAAGAGGTAGAAGTAGCGGTCCTGATCCTCGAAGAAGCACGGGGCACGGTTGTTTCCACGCTGCACGATGTGCACCGGGAGGCCACCAAGTATGATCCGCGCGCGCCGAGGCATGTCCAGTCAACGACCCGGCGGCAGGTCCGTTGACGAAAAACGTGGTCTGTCCCTGATTTAGGGTTTTAGAGCAGCTCGGCGGCGCGGCGGTAGTGGCGCTGGGCGTCGTCGTTCTGGCCCAGGCGCTCGCACAGGCGCGCGAGCTCGAGGTGCGCGGTGCGGCTCGGCTCGAACGACAGGCTCGCTTCCAGGAAGCTGCGCGCCTTGCCCCAGATCTCGGCCTGCGCGCACAGCCGCCCGAGCGTGGCGAGCAGCTCCGGATCGCGTTCGCGCTGCAGCAGCCAGCGCTCGGCGCGCTCGATGCGGCTGCGCGCCTCGGCGGCGCGGGCCGGCGCCTCGAGCTGCGAGGGCAGATCGCCGTAGAGCGAGACGAGGTGCGGCGACCACTCCGCGGCGAGCGCCCGGTCGAGGATGTCGCGCGCCAGCGCGGCGCGGCCGAGCGCCGTGGCATGCCGCGCGCCGGCCGCGGCGACGCGCGGCTGGAGCTGCTCGCGCGCAGGAATGGCGCGCCAGCGCCGCTCGAACGCGCCGGCATCATCGGCCGAGCGCGCGAGCAGCTCCACCGTGGCCTGCACCCTGTATTCCTCGGCGATGGCCGGGGCGATGGCGTCGTGCTTGGCGAGCTGTTCGGCGAGGCGCAGCACCTCGTCCCACGCGCCGCTGCCGCGCTCGGCGCGCAGCAGCATGCGGGTGGTCGCGATGTGCTTGGCGCCGCTGCTCGGCAGGCTCCTCAAGGCCTCGCGCGCGCCGGCGAAGTCGCGCTCCTCGAGCGCAAGCTCCGCGCGGCTCACCAGGCGCGCGGTCTGGAGCTTCTCGCCCGCGGCGTCGGCGCGCTCGAGCCAGCGGTCGCGGCGCTCGAAATCGCGCATCTGGTGCGCGGCGCGGGCCGCAAGCAGCGCGGCGAGCCCGGGCGCGGGGCCGATCTCGAAGGCGACCCCGGCGTGCTTCTCGGCGCGCGCGTAGCGCCCCTCGTAATACGCCTGCAGGGCCGAGGCAAGCGCTCCGTGGGCGCGCTCGCGCCGCCGCCGCGCCCGGAACGCGCCCACCGTGGCGGGAAGCGAGACGGCATGACCGAGCAGCCGCAGCGCCGCGTACAGGACGAGGAAGGCGAGCAGGCCCGCGACCGCGAACAGCAGCAGCGACGCCTCGACGCGGTACGGCGGGTAGATGAACAGCACGTAGCCGGCGTCGATCCGGCCGAGCAGCACCAGGGCCACGGCCGCCGCGAACACCGCCAGCAGCCAGAAGAGCGACCTCATCCAGGCTTGCGCTCGCGGCGCGACTTGAAACCGCGGACCGCCTCCAGGCTCTCGGAGATGGTCGGCATCTCGAAGCTGATCGACGTTCCCAGCAGCTGCTTGAGCTGCCCGAGCGCCTCCGTCGCGGACTTGGAGCGAGCGTCGAAGTAGCGCTGGATCCAGGCCTGCGAGGCGCGCAGGTCGGCGCGATAGCCCGCTTCGTCGCGGGCGAGCAGCGACAGGCGGGCGTTGAGCAGCCGCAGGCGCAGGTTCTCGCGCAGGAAGTAGGCCTGCGTGGGCGGCAGCAGCGGCGGTTCGGTCGTGTCGATGCGGCGCACCACCACCAGCTGGCGCAGCTCGTTCCATACCTCGGCGCCCAGGCGCGAGACGAAGCTGCGCTCTTCGGCGCCGGCGGCGTCCTTGCGCGGCGCGACGCGCTCGCCGCGCTCTTCGAAAGCGAGCGGCAGCGAGTCCACCGCCGCGACCAGCCCGTCGATCCTCGCGCTCACCGCCGCCGAGTCGAGCGCCGGCAGCGCCTTCAGCCGCTCGATGTCGCGTGCGAGCGCCCGGCGCACGGGGGCGAACTGCGGCCGGTCGGAGCGCCCGAGCCGCGCCTCGGCGAGCTCGAGCGCGAGCAGCGCGGCGCGCACGTTGCCGGCGAGCTGCAGCTGCTGCTGCGCGATCGCGAGCACCTGCTCGATCTCCGCCAGCTGCCACTCGTCGCGGTTGCGCGACAGGTCCTGGTACAGCGCCTCGAGCGCGAGCTGCTGGCTCTGCGACTCGGCGAGGCGCAGCTCGAGCTGCCCGAGCTTCGCCTGGGTGTCGCGCAGGGCCTCCTGCGCCTGGCGCGCGACCGAGCGCGCCTCGCGCGCGTCGGTCTCGATGTCGCGCAGCCTGCGCGCGAGCTCATCCTGCGTCGCGCCGATGCGCTGGCGAGTATCGATCCAGGCGAGCGACGCCACCGCCGCCGCCAGCAGCACCGCGATCAGCGCCAGCAGGGCGACCCGCGAGCCGCGCGGCGCGCTCGCTGCGGGCGGGGGCGATTCAGGGACCGGCTGGTTTTCGCTCATGAGAAAAGTATGCTACCAGCCGCTCGAGCATCTCGTCGTCGGCGGGGCCCGCGACCAGCACCTCGCGCACCCCCATGCTCGCGGCCTGCGCCGCGACCCGCTCATGGGGGACGAAAAGCGGCGTCTCGCGCAGGCGCCGCGCGCCGCCCGGGCCGAGCATCGCCAGCAGGTTATCGAGCGCCTCGCCCGAGCTCACCGTCACCGCATCGAGTTCGCCGCGCTCCCAGGCGGCGAGCAGCGGCGCGGGGTCGGCGCGAGGGTGCACGCGCCGGTAGCACTCGGCGTATTCGACGCGCGCCCCGCGCGCGGCGAGCGTATCGCCGAGCAGGGCCCGGCCGCCCTGCCCGCGCACGATCAG
>MERP01000004.1:11265-12829 GCA_001772055.1 Betaproteobacteria bacterium RIFCSPLOWO2_12_FULL_68_19 | reverse complement strand
CGCGGCGCCGACTGGGCGGAGTGGATCCGGCAGGATCCGCCGCCGCTCCCGGAGCTGCTGCTCGAGATGCCCGAGCGCGCCATGCTCGACACGCAGGACCTGCGCAGCCGCTACGCCGCGGTCCTCGCGCAGCGCGAGGCCTGGGAGCGCCGGCCCCCCGCGCAGGAGGTGGCCCACGTGACGCCTTTCGTCGAGCCGCTCGCCGCCGAGCTGCCGCCCGATGGACTGGCGAACCTGCTCGTCTACCCCGACGTCAGCTACCGCGTGTATTACCACCGGCGGGAGGTGCCGATCGGGCTGGACGTGCGCGGCGGCAGGATCGCCGACGCAAACCTGCGGGGATTCGACGCTGCGGGCACGACGGTCCGCGTCGCGCAGAGCACGATGCTCAGGGTCCTTGCCGCCGCGGACCCGGCGGCCGCCTACCGGGCCGAGCGTGCGGCGGGCCGGATCCAGTTCGAGCCGCGTGCCGCCGCCGGCCGCCGGCCTGTTCTATATTTGATCGCCGTGGTCGTCGGGCTCGCGCTCGGGTTCGCCCTCGCACGGCTCTTCTAGGCGCTCAACGCATTCCCCAGGGAGAGAAGATGGAGAAGTGGTTCGAGCTGCACCGCACGATCGTCATGCCGGCCCACTGCGACGTCTACGGGCACCTGAACGTGCGCAACTACGCGGCGTTCTTCGACGACGCGGGCTGGCACTTTCCCGCGATGGCGGGGCTCAAGCTCTCGGAGATCCAGGCGAGGGGCCTCGGGACGGTCACGGCGAGCCTTACGATCGAATTCCACCACGAGGTGAAGGCGGGGCAGCTGGTGCTGATCAAGGGCGCGATCACGCGCGTGGGCACGAAGAGCTTCAGCCACGAGCTGCGCCTCTACGAGGCGGACTCGATGCGCCACTGCGCGACGCAGAAGGCGACCGAGGTGTGCTTCGATACCGCGAAGCGCCAGGGCGTGCCGCTGCCCGAGGACGTCAAGGCGAAGCTGAAGGCGATCGCGCTCGAGCCGGCGCCGGGCCGGCAGGCCGCGGATCGTTGAATGACCGTGCGCTACCCGCTCGTCATCCGCAACGGCACGCTCATCGACGGCACGCGCGCGCCTCGGCGCAAGGCGGACGTGGCGATTCAGGATGGAAAAATCCTTGCCATCGGGAAGCTGAATGGAAAAGCCGATAGCGAGATCGACGCCTCCGGCAAGATCGTCGCGCCGGGGTTCATCGACGCGCATACGCACGACGACCGGCTGATGCTCTCGGCGCCGGAGATGGCGCCGAAAGTGAGCCAGGGCGTGACCACGGTGGTGGCGGGAAACTGCGGCATCTCGCTTGCGCCGGCGCCGAAAGGCATGCGAGCGCCGGTCCCGGTGCCGCTCGATCTGCTGGACGACCAGGGCACGTGGTTTCGCTTCAAGACGTTCAAGGACTATGTCGATGCGCTGCGCGAGCAGCCGCCCGCGACCAATTGCGCGCTGCTCGTCGGGCATTCGATGCTGCGCGTGCAGACCATGAGGGATTTGAGCAAAGCTGCATCTCCCAGTGAAATGTCCAGAATGCAGCAATTGGTAGACGA
>MERP01000004.1:0-11254 GCA_001772055.1 Betaproteobacteria bacterium RIFCSPLOWO2_12_FULL_68_19 | reverse complement strand
CAGGGGCGATCGGCGTCTCCACCGGCCTTTACTACGAGCCGGCCAGCGCGGCGCCGACCGAGGAAGTGATCGAGATCTGCCGGCCGCTCGCTGCGCGCAACGGCCTTTACTGCACGCACATGCGAGACGAGGCCGATCGCGTGGTCGACTCGCTGGAAGAGACGTTCCGCATCGGGCGCGAGCTCGGCGTGCCGGTCGTGATCTCGCACCACAAGGTGGTCGGAAAGCCCAACCACGGCCGCTCGGCCGAGACGCTGCCGCTCATCGAAAGCGCGATGCGCGGCCAGAGGATCGGCCTGGACTGCTACCCTTACTGCGCCTCCTCGACGATCCTTTCCTACAGCCGGACGCTGGTCGCCTCGAAGACGCTCGTCACCTGGTCGAAGCCCCATCCGGAATTCGCCGGGATGGAGCTCGATGCAATTGCTTCAAAGCTCCGGCTCTCGATTCCGGATACCGTGAAAGCGCTGCTGCCTGCGGGAGCGATCTACTTCTCGATGGACGAGGGCGACGTGCAGCGCATCCTCGGCTTCGAGCACACCATGATCGGCTCGGACGGCCTGCCGCACGACGCCGCGCCGCATCCGCGCCTGTGGGGAACGTTCCCGCGCGTGCTGGGCCATTACTCGAGGGGCCTGAATCTCTTCCCGCTCGAGACGGCGGTCTACAAGATGACCGGGCTCACGGCGAAGACCTTCGGCCTCGAGGACCGCGGGGTGCTGAAGGAAGGCTTCGCGGCTGACATCGTTGTTTTTGATGGCAATACCGTCGCAGAGGGAGCGACGTTCCAGAAGCCGATCCAGCCGGCGAAGGGAATCGATACCGTGATCGTGAACGGCTCGGCCGTCTGGCGCGGCGGCAAGCCCACCGGCGCGCGCCCCGGCCGGGTGCTCTCGCGCGGCTAGCTCACCACGTTGCGCGGCGCGCCGCGCACGAAGCTCTCCACGTTGTCCATCAGCTGGTCCGCCAGGGCTTGCATGGCTTGCTTGCCCGACCAGGCGACATGCGGCGTGAGGATGAAGTTCGGCATATCGAGCTCGAGCAGCGGGTTGCCGTCGCGCGGCGGCTCGACGCTCAGGACGTCGAACCCGGCGCCGGCGAGGGTCCCGGCGCGAAGCGCGTGCGCGAGCGCGCGCTCGTCCACCAGCCCGCCGCGCGCGGTGTTGATCAGCAGCGCCCCGGGCTTCATGCGGGCGAGCTCGGGCGCGCCGATGAGGTTCCTGGTTTGCGGGGTCAATGGAAGATGCAATGAAATGACGTCGGAGCGCGCGAGCACCTCGTCGGCCGGCGTGAACTTCACATCCGGCGCCTTGGGCGGCGCGTGGTCGGCGAACAGCACTTCCATGCCGAACGCGCGCCCGAGGCGCGCCACGCCCTGGCCGATGCTGCCTTCGCCGAAGATGCCGAGCGTGGCGCCGTGCAGGTCCCGGATCGGATGGCCGGACAGGCAGAAGCGCTCGGCCTGCTGCCACCGGCCGCGCTTCACGTCTTCGCGATAGGCGAGGAGGCTGCGGCGCAGCGCGAGGATCAGGCAGAAGGCGTGCTCGGGCACGGTGTGCTCGGCGTAGCCGCGCACGTTCGAGACCACGATCCCGCGGCCGCGGCAGGCGGCGATGTCGACGTTGTCGGTTCCGGTGGCCGCGACGGCGATCATTCTCAGCCGCGGCAGGCGCGCGAGCGTGGCCGCGCGCAGCGGGGTCTTGTTGACGATGGCGATGGTGGCGGGCTCGAGCAGCCGCGCCGTCTCCTCCGGCCCGGGGATGCCGGTGTGCTCGCGCCACGAATGCGCGAACGCCGGGCGGCGCAGCTCGGCGTCGAGCGAATCGCGCTCGAGAAAGACGATCTCTTCCATAGCTAGAGCGGCGAGAAGGCCGCCGGAACCAGGAACACGCTCTCCTGATGGACCAGATAAGGCAGCAGCGTCGGCACGAACGCCTGCCAGTCCTTGTCCTGCGCGAGCTTCCCGCGCTGGGCGCTGCGGTGGCCGAAATCCTCGTAGCCCCACAGGAATACCACCGAGTTGAGCGTCCCGGATTCCTTCGTCCAGCAGCCGGCGAGCCTGGCGTAGCGGCTGATGATGGCGAGGCCGTTCTTCTCGTAGAAGCGGAGGAACTCCGGCGCCTTGCCGGGCGGGACCTGGTAGGTGCGCATTTCGTAGATCATGGTGGGCGCTCCGAAGTCGTCGAGCGACGACATGCTAGCATGGCGCTGGAGGAGACCATGCGAAGCCCGACGCTGATCAAGGCGAAGTCCGAGGTGCTCGCCGACAGGCGCCGCAACAGCAGGCCCAGGCGCAGCGCCAAGAGCAACGGGCGCATCCCGCTGCGCGAGCGGCGCGAGCGCATCCTGGCGATGGCGAGCGAGTTCTTCGCCGAGTACGGCCTCACCGCGCAGACGCGCGCGCTCGCCGACGCCTGCGGCATCTCGCAGCGCCTCCTGTACCGCTGCTTCCCGAGCAAGGGGGCCCTCATCCATGAGGTGTACCGGCGCGACATCGCCGGCCCGTTCCAGGCCACCTGGCTCGCGAGGCTCGAGGACCGCAGCCGGCCGGTCGCCGAGAGGCTGAACGAGTTCTACCGCGACTATTACGAGGCGGTGCTGACGCGCCGCTGGCTGCGCCTTTTCCTGTACGCCTCGCTGGCCGAGATCGACATGGCGCCCAGCTACATCGCCGAGGTGATCACGCGCATGCTGGAGATCATCGTCGCGGAGGCCTGCGCCGAGCGCGGCGTGCGCCCGCCGGCGCAGCGCGCCCTCAAGCACGAGCTGGGCTGGCTGCTGCACGGCGCCGTCTCCCACCTCGCGATCCGCCGCCACATCTACGCCAACAGCAACCCGACGCCGGTCGAGGACGTGATCGCCATGCACGTGCAGCTGTTCCTGGCGGGCCTGGCCGCGGCGCTGCCGGCCAGGAGCGCGGCCCGCGCGCAAGTCGTCGATTGACGACGAAAGGCCGCTTTGCTATGTTGGACATTTCCGAGGGGGATCCCATGAAGCAGTTCGACAGACGCGACTTTCTCAAGTCATCCGCGGCGGCCGCGCTCGCGGGAAGCAGCAGCTTCGGCGTACTGAGCCGCGCGCTCGCCGCCGACCCGATCAATTTCTTCGCCTGGTCGGCGGGCGTCGACCAGGTCAAGAGCCATATCAGCGCCTTCGAGGCGAAGACCGGCCTCAAGGTCGCCTACGCCAACGCGCCATGGGCCCAGTACCGCGACACGCTGGTCACCAAGTTCGTCGGCGGCGCGCCGCTCGACGTGCTCTGGGTCTCCGACAGCTGGCTGCCGGAGTGGGCCGAGGCGGGCTGGCTCGCGCCGATCGACGGCTATCGGGAGCTCACCAAGTACAACGCCGAGGTCGACGACTTCAGCACCAAGTCGATGACGTACAAGGGCAAGCAGTACGGCCTGACCTACTACACCGACTACATGGGCTTCTTCTACGACGAGCAGATGCTGAAGAAGGCCGGCATCTCCGCCCCGCCGAAGACCTGGGACGAGGTGGTCCAGCAGTCGCTGAAGATCAAGAAGGCCGGCCTCTCCGAGTACCCCATGATGCTCTCGATGGCGCGCGAGACCTGGCTCATCGAGTTCATCTCGGCGATGGTGTTCTCGCACGGCGGGCGCCTCGTCGACGACACGGGCGTCGCGGTGATGGACGATCGCAGGAAAGGCGCGCGCGAGGCGCTCACCTGGGTCGTCGACGCGGTGAACAAGCACAAGATCGTGTCGCCGGCCTGCGTCGAGATCGGCGAGCTGAACGGCCTCAAGGCGTTCTCCTCGGGCCAGCACGCCTTCGCGATGCTCGGCCGCTATCGCGTGCGCACGCTGAACGATCCGAAGCAGTCGCAGATCGCCGGCCGCGTGAAGCAGGGGCTGATGCCCGCCGGCCCGAACGGCTCGCACGCCACGGTGGGCTGGAACCGCTTCTACGGCCTCACCGCCAGCGCCGCGAAGAACAAGGCGAAGGCGGCGGACGCGGTGAAGTTCATCGAGTGGTTCGGCGGCAAGGCGGACGGCAAGTACGCCTTCCAGAAGCTCATGTTCATGGACGTGGGCGCGGGCTTCGCGGTGAAGCCGCTGTTCAAGGACCCCGAGATCATCAAGACCTACTCGCAGTACTCCGACATCAAGATGTACGAGAGGCAGCAGGCGCTCGCCAGGAAGAAGGACGTGGTGAGCCCGTGGTTCGGCGAGTGGGACGAGGTGAACGGCACCGCGTGGCAGGCGGCGATCCTCGGCAAGAGCTCGGTGAACGACGCGCTCAAGCGCTCGGCCGACACCTGGAACAAGCTTCGCAGACGGTCCTGAATTAAGGCTCTTTTCAAGTGAGTATCCGGGCCGGGGCCCTGCGGGGCGTGTTCGGGGCCCCGGTAAGCCGCTACGACCAGGCGAGCGCCCTGTGGCTGCTCGCGCCGATGCTGGCGGTGCTGCTGGTCGTGGCGGTGTTCCCGGTGCTCTACTCGTTCTGGATCAGCCTGTTCGACCTCAGGCTGACCCGGCCGCACCGCGTGCCGTTCGTCGGGCTCGACAATTATCTCGAGGTCTTGCAGGACGAGCTGTTCTGGTCCTCGGTGTGGCGCACGACCTCGTTCACGCTGATGTCGGTGACGGCGATCATGGTGATCGCGCTCGCCATGGCGCTGCTGCTCAACGAGGAGTTCCGCGGGCGGCGCTTCCTCTCGGCGATGCTGCTCGTGCCCTGGGCCATCCCCTACGTGGCGAACGGCCTGATGTGGAAATGGATCTACGACTCGGGCTACGGCGCGCTGAACGGGCTTCTCTTCCAGCTCGATTTCATCGACAAGTACATGGTGTGGCTGGGCGACTCGCACAAGACGCTCGCGCTCATCGCCAACGCCTTCGTCTGGAAGGAGGTGCCGCTCGCCACCATCCTGCTGCTCGTCGGCCTGAAGTCCATTCCCGCGGACCTCTATTCGGCGGCGCGCGTCGACGGCGCCGACCTGTGGCGGCGCTTCGTCCACATCACGCTGCCCGCGCTGCGGCCCTCGTTCATGCTGGTGATGATCTACGAGACCATGATGGCGATCCGCCACTTCGACCTGTTCTTCATCCTCACCGAGGGCGGGCCGGCCGAGGCCTCGCATGTGCTCGCCTGGCAGGTCTACGTCGAGACCTTCCGCAAGCTCTCCTTCGGCACCGGCTCGGCGCTCGCGTACATCATGGCGCTGGTCACGTTCCTGCTCGCCTTCTGGCTGATCCGCACCCTGGGACGCAAGCTATGAAGGGTCTCGGAAGGAACGTGCTTCTCTTTACCGCGTCGGCGCTGTTCCTCGTTTACGTGCTGGCGCCGGTCGCCTGGCTCGTCTCCTCCTCGGTGCAGCAGGAAGCCGAGATCACCTCGCGCCCGCCGCACTGGATCCCGCGGCAGCCGACGCTCGAGAACTTCGAGGCCATCTTCCAGGCGAAGGAGAAGAAGGTCACTTACGAGACGCGCCGGGCGGGCGACCCGGCGACCGGCGGCTACATCCCGTCGACCGCCCGCGACCTCGTCCCGTCGATGTGGAACAGCCTGATCGTCGCGGTGTCGGTGGTGGTGCTGAACCTCCTGGTCGCGGTCCCGGCCGCCTACGCGATGGCGAAGATCCGCTACATCGGCCGCTCGACCTCCATCTACTTCATGCTCACCACGCGCGTGATCCCGGACATCGCGCTGGTGGTGCCCTTCTTCCTGTTCATCCGCACCTTCGGCCTGCTCGACCACTTGGGGTCGCTCGTCATCACCTACCTCGCCATCACGATTCCCTTCAGCGTCTTCATCCTGGTGGGCTATTTCGAGTCGCTGCCCGACGAGCTCGACAAGGCCGCGCGCGTCGACGGCTGCTCGCGGCTGCAGACGCTGCTGCGCGTCTACGTGCCCCTCGCCATGCCTTCGCTCGTGGCCGTCGTGCTCTTCACCTTTCTCACCAGCTGGAACGAGTTCCTGCTCGCGCTCATGTTCACGCAGACCCCGGCGTCGCAGACCATGCCGATCGTGGTCGCCTCCTTTGCGTCGGACTTCACCATCAGCTTCTCCTTCATCAACGCCGCCGGGGTGCTCGCCGTCGTCCCGCCGGTGCTGATGGCGGTCGTCTTCGAGCGCTACATCGTCTCGGGCCTGACGGCGGGCGCGGTAAAGGGATAGAGAGACAGGGCTGCCCATGGCGAGGATCAGGCTCGAGTCGGTCGGCAAGCGCTACCCCAACGGCTTCGTCGCGCTGGAGGAGCTGTCGCTCGAGATCGCGGACCGGGAGTTCGTGGTGCTGCTCGGGCCCTCGGGCTGCGGCAAATCGACCACGCTCAACCTGATCGCGGGGCTGGAGGACGTGACCGCCGGGTCGCTCTACTTCGACAGCACGCTGATGAACGTCGTGCCGGCGCACAAGCGCGACGTCGCCATGGTGTTCCAGAGCTACGCGCTCTATCCGCACAAGTCGGTCTACGAGAACATCGCCTTCGGCCTGCGCATGCGCGGCCATCCCAGGGCCGAGATCGAGAGCCGCGTCAAGGACGCGGCGCGCAGCCTCGAGATCGAGCCGCTGCTCGAGCGCCGGCCGCACCAGCTCTCCGGCGGCCAGCGCCAGCGCGTCGCGCTCGGGCGCGCGCTGGTGCGCCAGCCGGCGGCGTTCCTCATGGACGAGCCGCTCTCCAACCTGGACGCGGCGCTGCGCATCGCGATGCGCGCCGAGATCAAGAAGCTCCACCACACCATGCGCACCACCTTCGTCTACGTGACCCACGACCAGGCCGAGGCGCTGACCCTCGCCGACCGCATCGTGGTGATGCGCGAAGGCGTGATCCAGCAGATCGGCAGCCCCGAGGAGATCTACGACCGGCCGCGCAATACCTTCGTCGCCTCCTTCCTCGGCAACCCGCCGATCAACTACCTCGAGGGCACGCTTGCCGCGGACGGCGCGCGTTTCGTGCGCGGCGGGCTCTCGCTTGCCTTACCCCCGGAGCTTTCAAAAAAGATCGGTGCAGAGAACGGCCGGCAGGTGCGGCTCGGCATCCGCGCCGAGGACGTCGATCCCCGGGGGACAGGCGAGACGCTGCAGGGGCGCATTTCTTCGGTGCTGCCGGTGGGCTCCGACCAGTTCCTCGGCGTCGAAGTGGAAGGCACGACGCTCTTCTTCCGGGTCGGGCGCGAGCTGCGCGCGGCCGAGGGCGAGAACGTGGCGCTGTCGGTGAACATGAACCGCGCGCAGATCTTCGACTCGTCCTCCGGGGCGAGCCTGCTCTGGAAGTGAAGCCCGCGCCCTTCCGCTATCACCGGCCGCAATCGCTCGGCGAGGCGCTCGCCTTGCTTTCCGGGCATCCGGATGCCAGGGTGATCGCCGGCGGGCAGAGCCTCGGGCCGATGATGAACATGCGCCTCGCGCAGCCGGCCGAGCTGGTCGATCTCAACGACCTCAAGAATCTGAGTTTTGTGAACGAGCATGAGAATGCCCTCGAGATCGGCGCGCTTACGCGGCACCACGCCGTCGCGACTTCCCCCCTCGTACGCAAGCACTGCCCGCTGCTCGCCGAGGCGGCGCAGACCATCGGCCACTACGCGATCCGCAGCCGCGGCACGCTCGGCGGCTCGCTCGCGCACGCCGATCCCGCCGCGCAGCTGCCGCTCGTCGCGGCGACCCTCGGCGCCGAGATCGCCGTCGCCGGCAAGCGCGGCGAGCGGCGCATCGCCGCAAAGGACTTCTTCGTCTCGCTCATGAGCACCGCGCTCGAGCCCGACGAGATCCTGGTCTCGGCGCGCTTTCCGAAAGCCGCGCCGGGCGAGCGCCACGCCTACCTGCAGTTCAGCCGGCGGCAGGGGGATTTCGCCATCGTTGCGGTTGCATGCACCCTTCTTCATCAGAAACTGAAAATCGGCATTGGCGGCGTCGAGGACAAGCCCGTCGTGCTGCTCGATCTCGAGCCGTCGGATCCGGCGGCGCTCGGCCGAGCCGCGCGCGAGGCGGTCGATCCGACCGAGAACCCTCGCGTCCCGGCGCTTTATCGGAAGGAGCTGGTGGAAGTTCTTGTGAAGCGATGTGTTGCGAAATGCTTGACTTCGAGCTGACGGTAAACGGCGAGCGCCACGCGGTGCGCGCGGAGCCGAGGAAGCTCCTCTGCGACGTGCTGCGCGAGGACTGCCGCCTCACCGGCACCCACGTCGGGTGCGAGCACGGCGTGTGCGGCGCCTGCACCGTGCTCATCGACGGGCGGCCTGCGCGCGCCTGCCTGACCTACGCCGTGCAGATGCAGGGGCACGAGATCACCACCATCGAAGCGGTCGCGAAGGACGGCAAGCCGAGCGCGCTGCAGCAGGCGCTGCACGAGGCGCACGGGCTGCAGTGCGGCTTCTGCACCCCCGGCATCGTGATGACCTTCGAGGCCTACCTGAAGGAGAACCCGCGCCCGAGCGAGGAGGCGGTGCGCGAGGTGCTCTCGGGGAACCTGTGCCGCTGCACCGGCTACCAGAACATCGTCGCGGCAATCCTTCGGGTGGCGCAGGCGGCCTCCGATGGCAAAGCCTAGGTTCCGCCACATCGGCGCGGCGCTGCCGCGCAAGGAGGACCTTCGCCTCCTGACCGGCCACGGCCGCTACGTCGACGACATCGAGATCCCGGGCGCCCTGCATGCCTGCTTCGTGCGCTCGCCGCACCCGCATGCGAGGATCAAGGCAATAACGACCGATCCTGCAAGACAATCATCGGGCGTGGTCGCCGTTTTCACCGGGGCGGATCTCGCGCAGTGGACCACGCCGCTGCGCATGGCGCCGCCCATCGAGGGGCTGCTGCCGGTGGAGATGACGACGCTGCCGATGGACAAGGTGCGCTTCCACGGCGACCCGGTGGCCTGCGTCATTGCCGAGAGCCGCTATCTCGCCGAGGACGCCGCGGAGCGGGTCGAGGTCGAGTACGAGCCGCTGCCGGCCGTCGCGGATCTGCAGCAGGCGCTCGCGGCGGGCGCGCCGCTCGTCGACGAGTCGCTGCCTTCGAATCTTGTTTCTGTCCAGAAATATTCGACTGGTGACGTGGCAGCGCGCCGCCGGGAGGCGCACCGGGTGCTCGAGTGCGCGTTCCACCAGCAGCGCATGACGCACCTGCCGATCGAGACGCGCGGCTGCGCGGCGCTCTGGGACGAGGGACGCCAGCACCTGACGCTCCACATCGGCTCCCAGGTGCCGCATCCGCTGCGCACCCAGCTCGCGGCGCGCATGCGGCTCTCCGAATCCCAGGTCACCATTTCCTCGCCCGACGTGGGGGGAGGCTTCGGCCAGAAGATCGCGCTGTACCGCGAGGAGCTGACGGTGGCCGCCGCAAGCAGGCGCCTGAAGCGCCCGGTGCGCTGGCGCGAAGACCGGATGGAGAACCTGCTCGCGGCAAGCCACGCGCGCGAGGACAGCTGCCGCACTCGCGCCGCCGTCACCAAGGAAGGGCGCCTCCTCGGCCTGGAGCTGGAGATCCTCGAGGATTTCGGCGCCTACTGCTTCTATCCGGCCAACTACCTCGCCCGCGTGGTCGCGATGATCCTCACCGGGCCCTACAAGCTGCGCGACTACGCTTTCGAGGTGAAGGTCGCGCTCACCAACAAGTGCGGCAACGGGCCGATGCGCGCCCCCATGGCCGTCACGAGCTGGGTGATGGAGGGCACCATGGACGCGATCGCGCGCGAGCTCGCGCTCGACCCGCTCGAGGTGCGCCGCCTGAACATGGTCGAGCCCGGCGATCTCCCGTACACCATGCCGAGCGGCGAGGTGATCGCGGACATCACGCCGCGCGAGACGCTGGAAGCCGCGGTCAAGGCGATCGACTATGCGGGGTTTCGCGGCCGCCAGGCGGCGGCGCGGCGCGAGGGCCGCCATCTGGGCCTGGGGCTGTGCTCGGTGGTGGAATCGACGACCTACGGCTCGAAGTTCTACAAGGCCGCCGGCATTCCCGGGTCCGGGCACGAGGCGGCATGGCTGCGCATCGAGCCGAGCGGCGCGGTCAATGCTTCGCTCGGCCTCGGCGCGACCGGGCAGGGCTACGAGACCGCGTTCGCGCAGGTCGTCGCCGACGGCCTGGGCGTCGAGCCGTCGCAGGTGCGCATACAGCTCGGCAACACCGACGTCGCGCCTTACGGCATGGGAAGCCGGGGGGCGCGCGGCGGTACCGCGGGCGGGGCGGCGCTGTATCTTTGCGCCCGCGACGCCAGCGAGAAGGTGCTCGCCATCGCGGCGCAGATGCTCGGCTTCGACTCGGCGGAAGGGCTGCGCATGGTCGACGGCAAGGTCGAGCGCGAGATCCTGGGCGAGCGCGTCGAGACCGGCATCACGCTCGCGCAGGTCGCGCGCACGGCGTACCTCGACCCGACCGCGCTTCCGGCCGGCATGGCGCCGGGCCTGGACTTCTCCAAGACCTACGATCCGCCGCCGATGACCTATTCCAATGCCGCGCATGCCTGCGAGGTCGAAGTGGACGTCGAGACCGGCGCCATTCGCATCCTGCGCTACCTGGTCGCGGAGGACTGCGGCACGGTGCTCAATCCCTTCGTGGTCGAGGGCCAGCAGCACGGCGCCATCGCCATGGGGCTCTCCGGCGCGCTGCTCGAGCACATGCGCTACGACGAGCACGCGCAGAACATCACCGGCTCGCTCGCCGATTACCTGGTCGCGACCGCCACCGACCTGCCGAACTTCGAGGTGCTCGCCATGCACACGCCGAGCCGCAGCAACCCGGTCGGCACCAAGGGCATGGCCGAAGGCGGGGTGATGGGCGCGACCGGCGCGATCGCGAACGCGGTGAACGACGCCCTCGCGCCGTTCGGCGTGCTCGCCGAGCGCCAGCCGCTCAGCCCGGACTACCTGCGCTCCCTGCTACGCTCCGCTCGGCGCGGCGCGCGGTAGATCTGCTGCTAGCCTTCTGTCACGAAACCGATTCGGCGTTTAGGTGGAGCTACTGGAGTCATGAGCTCGCGAATGGCATCGAACACGACCTTGAACTGGCGATCGTATTTCGACTCGAGCGCGTCTAGCCTGCGGCCAAGGTCTGCGCTGTACGCGACCATTCTGCGCAGGCGGACGAACGCGCGCATGATTTCCACGTTCGCCCGGACCGCCCGCCTGGACTTCAGCACAGAAGAGAGCATGGCCACGCCCTGCTCGGTGAAGGCAAACGGCCGATATTTGATGTTCTGGCCTCTGATCTCGCGCCGACGGGCGTGCTTTAAGGTCACAAATTGTGACCTTGATCGTTCCGCCTCTTCCCAGGAGAGCTGGAACATGAAGTCCGACG
>MERP01000003.1 GCA_001772055.1 Betaproteobacteria bacterium RIFCSPLOWO2_12_FULL_68_19 | reverse complement strand
TCAGCTCAAAGTCGAGTACGACGCCGAGCAGGATCGCCTCCTCATGCTGGTGGCGGCCTCGGAAGGCGTCGAGCTGCGCCTTGCGCTGACGCGTCGCTTCGTGAAGCTGCTGTGGCCGCTGCTCGTCAAGCTCGCCGAGGAGGCGAGCCCGCGCATCCGCACGCAGGCGAACCCCGAGGCGCGCAGGGCGCTGCTCGGGCTGGAGCACCAGCACGCGGTGTCGAAGGCGGATTTCACCAAGCCCTACGATCCGGCCGGCGCCGAAAGGCCGCTCGGCGATGCGCCGCTGCTTCTCGCGCGCATCCAGACCGGGCACGACCGCAACGGCCAGCCGGTGGTGGCGCTGCATCCGGCCGAGGGGCAGGGGGTTACGCTGTCGTTCGACTCGGTGCTGCTGCACTCGGTGTGCCGGCTGCTGCAGGCGGCGGTGAAGAAGAGCGACTGGGACATGGAGCTCAAGCTGCCCGGCACCGAAGCCCAGGAAAGCGGCGAGCGCGCGGCCCGCACGCTCAACTGACCTATAATCGCGTCTATCCCATCCGCTTTTGAACAACTTGGACTGATTGCGCCGCTGCTCGCGGCGGTCGCCGATCTCGGCTACGAGAAACCGACGCCGGTGCAGGAGCAGGCGATCCCGCTGGTGCTCGCCGGACGCGATCTCATGGCGGGCGCGCAGACCGGGACCGGCAAGACCGCGGCGTTCGCGCTGCCGATCCTGCAGAAGTTCGCACCCCTGGCAAGCACCTCGACGTCTCCGGCGCGCCATCCGGTGCGCGCGCTGGTGCTCACGCCGACCCGCGAGCTCGCCGTGCAGGTGGCGCAGAGCTTCCGCGACTACGGCAGGCACCTGGCGCTGCGCAGCACGGTGGTGTACGGCGGCGTCGACATGAATGCGCAGATCGAGCAGCTGCGCAAAGGCGTCGAGGTGCTGGTGGCGACGCCCGGGCGGCTGCTCGACCATGTGCAGAACAAGACCGTGATGTTCAACCAGGTCTCGATCCTGGTGCTGGACGAGGCGGACCGGATGCTCGACATGGGCTTCCTGCCGGACATCAGGCGCATCATCGCGCTGCTTCCCGGGCAGCGGCAGAACCTGCTCTTCTCCGCCACCTTCCCCGAGGAGATCCGCACCCTCGTCAAGACGCTGCTGCGCGACCCTGCCGAGGTGCAGGTGGCGGCGCGCAACGCCGCCGCCGAGCTGGTCACGCACGTGCTGCACCCGGTGGCGCGCGAGAAGAAGCGCGAGCTGCTCGCCTACCTGATCCAGACGCGCGAGCTGCGCCAGGTGCTGGTGTTCACCGGCACGCGCATCGGCGCGAACCGCCTCGCGCACCAGCTGCGCCGCGACCACATCCAGGCCGACGCGATCCATGGCGACAAATCTCAGGCCGAGCGCGAAGCCGCGCTCGCCGACTTCAAGTCGGGCAAGACGGCGGTGCTGGTCGCCACCGACGTCGCCTCGCGCGGGCTCGACATCGAGGGCCTGCCGCAGGTGATCAATTTCGACGTGCCGCACTCCCCCGAGGACTACGTGCACCGCATCGGCCGCACCGGCCGCGCCGGGCTCACCGGCGAGGCGATCTCGCTGGTCGCGCCGGAGGACATGGAGTCGCTCGGCGCAATCGAGCGGCTGATCAAGAAGCGCATCGAGCGCGTGCTGGTGCCGGGCTTCGGGCCGAGCGGGGCGAGCGTCGCGACGCTGATGGGCGACCAGCCGCGGCGCCGTGACCGGGACAGGGAGAGGGACAGGGACAGGGACCGGCAGGCCCGTCCCGCGCCGTCATCGCCTTCTAGACAGGCGCCGCAGCGCCCGTCCGACCCGATCTTCTCCACGCCCTACGAGCCCGCGCCGGGCTCACCCAAGCCTGAAGCACCCCAGCCGGAAAGAAAACGACGCCAGCCCCAGGTTGCCGCGCTGCTGGGTGGATTGAAACGGGCCTAGGACCCGGCTGAAAGCCGACGAGCCTAGACGCAGCGCGCGCCGTCGACTTCTATGCACACGCCGCTGGTGAAGCCCGCCTCGTCCGAGGCGAGGTAAACGCAGGCGTTGGCGACGTCGAGCGGCGTCGAGAAGCGGCCGAGCGGGATGGTGGCGAGGAAGCGCTTCTTCGCCTCCTCGGTGAGCGCGCCGCCGGCAAAATCCGCCGAAAGCGCGGTCTCGGGGCTGAACACCGGGTTGACGCAGTTGACGCGGATGCGATCGGGGCCGAACTCGCCCGCCATCGACCTCGACATCGTGATCACGGCGCCTTTCGAGCTGTTGTACACGGTCAGCCCAGGCCGCGGCCGTACCCCGGCAGTGGAGGCGATGTTGACGAAGCAGCCGCCGCCGCGCCGGCGGAACACCGGCACGGCGTGCAGCGCCGAGAGATAGATGCTCTTCACGTTCACCGCGTAGACCTTGTCGAACTCGGCCTCGGTGACCTCGAGGTAGGGCTTGTTGCGGTGCGTCCAGCCGGCGTTGTTGACCACGATCGAGAGGCCCGGCCCGGCTTCGCGCGCGAGCCTTGCCCAGTCCTCGCCCCTGGTCACGTCGGCGCGCACGAACCGGGCGCCGATCTCGCGTGCGACTTTCTCGCCGGCTTCGCCGTTGATGTCGTTCACCACCACCGCGGCGCCTTCCTCGGCGAAGCGCCGGGCGATTCCGGCGCCGAAGCCCGAGCCCGCTCCCGTCACGATCGCCACCTTGCCCTTCAGTCTCATCGCTCCTCCCCGGCCCGCTTGAACGGGCTATGTTCGCACAGCTCGTCGACGTAGCGCGCGATGCCCGCGCCCTCGCGCTCGAGGAAGTCCTCCACCGCGCGTGCGAACCTCGGGTGGGCGAGCCAGTGCGCCGAGACGGTCTCGACCGGCAGCAGGCCGCGGAACAGCTTGTGCTCGCCCTGGGCGCCGCCCTCGAATACCTCCAGGCCCCGCCGGATCGCGTACTCGATCGCCTGGTAGTAGCAGCACTCGAAATGCAGCAGCGCAATGCGCTCGGTGGCCCCCCAGTAGCGGCCGTAGAGGCTGCGCCCGTCGGCGAGGAACAGCGCGCTCGCCACCGGGTGGCCGTCGCGCTCCGCGAGCAGCAGCGCCGTGTGCTCGGGCAGCGAGGCGCCCAGGCGCAGGAAGAACTCGAGGCTTAGGTAGGGCCTCGAGCGGTGCGCGGCGTAGGTGCCGCGGTAGCAGCGCAGGAAGTACTCCCAATGGCGCCGCTCGATCGCGCCTGCCTCGAGCCAGCGGAAAGCGACGCCGGCCTCGCGCACGCGACGGCGCTCCTGGCGGATGTTCTTGCGCCGCGCATGCGACAGGCGCGCGAGGAAGGCCTCGAAGTCGGCGTAGCCCTGGTTGCGCCAGTGGAACTGCACGTTCCGGCGCAGCATCATGCCCTGCGCGGCGAGGAGCTCCGCCTCCTCCTCGCGCGGAAAGAGCACGTGCAGCGAGGAGCTCTCGCGCGCCAGCTGCAGCGCGGCCTCGATCAGCACCTCTTTGTCCTGGCCGAGAATCCGGGTGCCGCGCACGGGCGTGAACGGCACGGCGCACAGCAGCTTCGGGTAGTACTGGACGCCGCGCCGCTCGTGCGCGTCCGCCCATGCCCAGTCGAACACGTACTCGCCGTACGAATGGCTCTTGGCGAACAGCGGCATCGCGCCCACCAGCGCCCCGGCGCGGCGCAGCAGCAGGAAGCGCGGCAGCCAGCCGCTCGCGGCGGCGGCGCAGCCGGTATCGATGAGGGCCGAAAAGAACTCGTGGCGGACGAAGGGCTGGCTGCCGGCGAGCGCGTTCCATTCCTCGCGATCGACGCCGGACAGCGAATCGACGACCTGCAGGCTCTCCAAGGCGGCTAGTTCGGCGGCAGGTCGAACTCGACGCGGATGCGCTCGGCGAGCTTCGCATCCAGGCCCCTGACCCGCTCGTACTCGGCGCGCAGGCGCTCGCGCTTGCCGAGCCGGTGCCAGAGGCCCGCGAGCTGATAGCCGGCGTAGGGATTGTCGGGCCGCAGGCGCGCGGCCTGCTCGAACCCGGCGGCCGCCTCCTCGAGGCGCCCGGCGTGGGCGAGCGACAGGCCCAGGCCGTACCACGCCCGGTCGAGGCTCGCGTCGGCGCGGATGGCGCGCTCGAAGCCCGGGATCGCCTGCTCGTGGCGGCCGGCGCGCTGCAGGAGGAAGGCGAGGTTGAAATGCGAAGCCGCGTCGCCCGGATCGAGCGCCAGCGCGCGCTCGAAGGCCTCGATCGCCCGGTCGAGCTGGCCGCGCTCGGCGAGCAGGAACCCGAGGCAGCTCCAGGCCCGCTGGTGGCGCGGGTCCTCGCGCGTCACCGCGCCGAACGCCTCGAGCGCCTGCGCGCGGCGCTTGAGCCGCGTCAGGAAACGCCCGTACCAGAACAGGATCGAGGGGCGCAGCGACCCGCTCGGCGCCATGCCTTGCATTCTACGGGCAGGCCCGGCCGCGCTACAATGCGCGCATTGCCCCGGAGGGAAACGGCATGAAGAAGATCGAAGCCATCGTGAAGCCCTTCAAGCTCGACGAAGTGCGCGAAGCGCTGTCGGAAGTGGGCGTCACGGGACTGACGGTGACCGAGGTCAAGGGATTCGGCCGGCAGAAAGGGCACACCGAGCTCTATCGCGGCGCCGAGTACGTGGTCGACTTCCTGCCGAAGGTCAAGATCGAGGTGGTGGTCGCCGACAACCAGGTGGAAGGCGCCATCGACGCGATCGTGAAGTCGGCCCGCACCGGCAAGATCGGCGACGGCAAGATCTTCGTCACCTCGGTCGAGCACGTGGTGCGCATCCGCACCGGCGAGACCAACGAGGCGGCCGTCTAGGAAGCCTTCAGCAGCACCAGAGCGGCGCCGGCGCCGCCGTGCAGCGCCGGGGCCTGGCTGAACGCCAGCACCTCGTCGCGCAGCGCCAGCCACTTCCTCAGCTTGCCCTTGAGCACCGGCTCGCGGTTGCGCGAGCCCAGTCCCCGGCCGTGCACGATGCGCACGCAGCGCAGCCGCCGTGCCCTGCAGCGGCGCAGGAACTCGTTCACGGCGTCGGCGGCCTCGATGCGGTTCATGCCGTGCAGATCGAGGTTCGCCTCCACCACCCAGTGCCCGCGCCGCAATTTGCGCAGCGTATCGCGGGGATATCCATTGCGGATGAAAGCCAGCTCCTCGCCGCATTCGAGCGCGTCGTCGAGCGATACCGGGCCGCGCAGCGACTCGGCGAGCGCGGCGCGCTCGTCGAGTCGCCTCTGGCGCGCGAGCGGCGCCGCCGCGGCGCGCCTTGCCGGCGCCCGCCGCTGGGGCGCGAGCCGCGCTACGCCCTCGACCGCGCGCCGGAAATCGTCGTCTTCAGGCGGCGAGCTCATCGAGGTATTTCTCGGCATCGAGCGCGGCCATGCAGCCGCTCGCGGCGCTCGTCACCGCCTGGCGGTAGACGTGGTCCTGCACGTCGCCGGCGGCGAACACCCCGGGCACGCTGGTGGCGGTCGACTGGCCCTCGCGCCCGCCGCGCGTGACGATGTAGCCGTTCTCCATCTCGAGCTGGCCGGCGAAAATGCCGGTGTTCGGCGTATGCCCGATGGCGACGAAGAAGCCCTTCGCCTCCAGCACGGTCGTTTCCCCGCTTTTAAGGCTCTTCACCCGGGCGCCGGTGACGCCGCTCGCGTCGCCCAGCACTTCCTCGACCACGCCGTCGAGCACGAGGCGCACCTTGCCCTCGGCGACGCGCTTCATGAGCTTGTCCTGCATGATCTTCTCGGCGCGGAACCTGTCCCGGCGGTGGATGAGCGTGACGCCGCGGGCGATGTTCGCGAGGAACAGCGCCTCCTCGACCGCGGTATTGCCCCCGCCCACGACCAGCACGTCCTGGTTCTTGTAGAAGAACCCGTCGCAGGTGGCGCAGGCCGAGACCCCCTTGCCCATGTACTTCTCTTCCGAGGGCAGGCCGAGATACTTCGCCGTGGCGCCGGTGGCGATCACCAGCGCGTCGCAGGTGTAGGTCGCGGCATCGCCCACCAGCGCGAGCGGCCGCTCGGCGAGCCGCGCGGTGTGGATGTGGTCGCTGATCACCTCGGTGTCGAAGCGCTCGGCGTGGCGCTGGAAGCGCTGCATCAGGTCCGGGCCCTGCACACCGTCCGCATCGGCGGGCCAGTTGTCCACGTCGGTGGTGGTCATCAGCTGGCCGCCTTGGGCGATGCCGGCGATCAGCGCCGGGCGCAGGTTGGCGCGCGCGGCGTAGACGGCGGCGGTGTAACCGGCGGGTCCGGAGCCCAGGATCAGCAGGCGGGCGTGGCGCTTCGGCATTCGGCGCGAGATTATAAGCGTGGTCGATTCTGCTACCATACTTCGTCATGGCAGCGACAGTCTCCACGGCGGTTCTGAAGGCGGTGCCGCTGTTCGCCAGCTTTCCCGACGAGCAGCTGCGCATGGTCGCCACCATGGTGGCGCGCAGGAGCGCGACGCGCGCCACCACCATCATGGCGGGCGGCGACGCCATCGATTCGCTCTATATCGTGCTCTCGGGCCGGCTCAAGGTGATGATGAGCGACTCCGACGGCAAGGAAGTCATCCTCGCCATCCTCGGGCCGGGCGAGTTCTTCGGCGAGATGGGCCTGATCGACGACGAGCCGCGCTCGGCGAGCGTGGTGACCCTCGAGCCCTGCGAGCTGCTCTCGATCGCCAAGCGCGACTTCAGGAAATGCCTGGCGGAGAACTTCGAGATGGCGATGGCCGTGATGCGCGGCCTGGTGCGGCGCCTGCGCGAGGCCGACCGCAAGATCGGCAGCCTCGCGCTGCTCGACGTGTACGGCCGGGTGTCGCGGCTGCTGCTCGACATGGCCGAGGTCGTCAACGGCGAGAAGATCGTGACCAAGCGCCTGCCCAAGCAGGACATCGCCAAGATGATCGGCGCCTCGCGCGAGATGGTGAGCCGGGTGATGAAGGACCTGCAGGTGGGCGGCTACATCGAGATGCGCGGCTCGAACATCGTGCTCCGCGACACGATCATGCTGCCGGAGTAGTGGGCGTAGCGGAAAAACCCACGGCACCCCTTCCCGCCAAGCTCGCGGGCCTGGTGCGCGAAGCGAAGTGGCTGGTGCTGATTGCCCTGGCGCTGTACCTGCTGCTGGTATTCGCCACCTACGAGCGCGCCGACCCGGGCTGGTCGCACAGCGGCACCGGTGCCCCGGTGCGCAACGCCGGCGGCCTGGTGGGCGCCTGGCTGGCCGACCTGCTTCTCTATCTGTTCGGGCTGTCGGCCTACTGGTGGGCGGCGCTGTGCCTCTATGTCGTGGTGTGGGGCTACCGCCGTCTCGACGGCCGCCCCCTCGTCGACCGGCGCCCGCTCGCGCTTGCCTTCGTGGGGTTCGTCGTCCTGCTCGCCGCCAGCGCCGGGCTGGAGCGGCTGCGCCTGCACAGCCTCGCGGCGGCGCTGCCGCTCGCGCCGGGCGGCCTCGCCGGCGACCTGGTAGGCGGGCTCGCCGCAGCGGCGCTGGGCTTCACCGGCGCGACCCTCGCGCTGCTCACCCTTGCCGCCGTCGGCCTGAGCCTGTTCACCGGCGTCTCCTGGCTCGCGGTTTCCGAGCGCATCGGCGCGGCGCTCGAGGCGGCGCATGCCGCGGCGCTCGGCGCCTGGGAGCGGCGCCGCGACCGCCGCCTGGGCGAGCAGGCGCGCGAGGAGCGCGAGTTCGTGGTGCAAAGCGAGAAAAAACGCGTGGAGGACCACGCGCCGCTGCGCATCGAGCCGCAGATCGCCGAGATCAAGCAGTCGGCCCGGGTGCACAAGGAGAAGCAGGCGCCGCTCTTCGAGGACCTGCCCGATACGCCGCTGCCGCCGCTGAAGCTCCTCGACGAGGCAAGGCGCGACGGCGAGCAGGTGACCGCCGAGACGCTCGAATTCACCTCGCGCCTGATCGAGAAGAAGCTCTCCGACTTCGGCGTGGCGGTGAAAGTGCTCGCCGCCTACCCCGGGCCGGTGATCACGCGCTACGAGATCGAGCCCGCGGTCGGCGTCAAGGGCAGCCAGATCGTGAGCCTGGTGAAGGACCTGGCGCGCGCGCTGTCGGTGGTCTCGATCCGCGTGGTCGAGACCATTCCCGGCAAGTCGTGCATGGGCCTGGAGATCCCCAACCCGCACCGCCAGACGGTGCGGCTCGCCGAGATCGTGGGCTCGGAGGCCTACCACGCGCTGCACTCCCCGCTCGCGATCGCGCTCGGCAAGGACATCGCAGGCAACCCGGTAGTCGCGGACCTGGCGCGCATGCCGCACCTGATGGTGGCCGGCACCACCGGCTCGGGCAAGTCGGTGGCGCTCAACGCGATGATCCTGTCGCTGCTCTACAAGTCGGAGCTGCGCCACGTGCGCCTGATCCTGATCGATCCGAAGATGCTCGAGCTCTCGGTCTACCAGGACATCCCGCAGCTGCTCGCGCCGGTGGTCACCGACATGAAGCAGGCGGTGAACGCGCTCGGCTGGTGCGTGGGCGAGATGGACCGCCGCTACAAGCTCATGAACTGGATCGGCGTGCGCAACCTCTCCGGCTACAACCACAAGGTGGCCGAGCGCAAGATCGAGGACCCGTTCCCGACCAATCCGGGGCCCGACCCGGCGGTCGCGCAGCCCCTGCAGCCGCTGCCCCATGTGGTGGTGGTGATCGACGAGCTCGCCGACCTGATGATGGTGGTGGGCAAGAAGGTGGAGGAGCTGATCGCGCGGCTCGCGCAAAAGGCGCGCGCCGCCGGCATCCACCTGGTGCTCGCGACCCAGCGCCCCTCGGTCGACGTGATCACCGGCCTGATCAAGGCCAACATTCCCGCGCGCATCGCCTTCCAGGTCTCCTCGAAGGTCGACTCGCGCACCATCCTCGACCAGTCGGGAGCCGAGGCGCTGCTCGGCGCGGGCGACATGCTGTACCTGCCGCCGGGCACCGGCCTGCCGCAGCGCGTGCACGGCGCGTTCGTTGCGGACCACGAGGTGCACCGCGTGGTCGAGTACCTCAAGAGCCTCGCCAAGCCCGAGTACCTCGGCGAGGTGCTGGAGCCTGCGTCCCCGGAGGAGGGCGAGGGACAGGAAGGCGAGCCGAGCGGCGAGAAGGACCCGCTCTACGACCAGGCGGTCGAGATCGTGCTGCGCACGCGCCGGCCCTCGATCTCGCTCGTGCAGCGGCACCTGCGCATCGGCTACAACCGCGCCGCGCGGCTGATCGAGGACATGGAGCGCGCCGGCATGGTCTCGCCGATGCAGTCCAACGGCAACCGCGAGGTATTGGTCCCCGCCAAGGCGGAGTAAGCTTTGGCGATGAGAACCCTGCTTTTCCTCGCGGCCTTCGTCGCCGTTCCTGCCCAGGCCTCGAGCCTCGAGCAATTCAAGAGCTTCATCGCCGAGACCCGGTCGGCGCGCGCCGGCTTCGAGCAGAAGGTCTACGACAAGGGCGGCAAGCTCACGCAGGAGGCGAAGGGCAGCTTCGTGTTCCAGCGGCCCGGGCGCTTTCGCTGGGTGTACGACAAGCCCGCCGACCAGGTGATCGTCGGCGACGGCGCGCGCGTGTGGATCTACGACCGGGAGCTCAACCAGGTGACGGTGCGCAAGCTCTCCGCCGCGCTCGGCTCGACCCCGGCGGCGCTCCTCTCGGGGTCCGCCGACGTCGGCAAGGCGTTCGAGATGTCGGACGCCGGCAGCCGCGACGGCCTGGAATGGCTGCAGGCCGTGCCGCGCGACCGCGACGCGGGCTTCGAGCGCATGCGCATCGGCTTCGGCGGCCAGGGGGCCCTGCAGGCGATGGAGCTGGTGGACCATTTCGGGCAGACGACCGTGCTGCGCTTCTCGCGGCTGGTGCGCAACCC
>MERP01000002.1:25789-30094 GCA_001772055.1 Betaproteobacteria bacterium RIFCSPLOWO2_12_FULL_68_19 | reverse complement strand
ACCCCCTGGAAATCGAGCGCCTGACGCGCAGCCTGACGGGCTACCTCGGCTTTCGCGGCTCCGGGGTCGAGACGCGCGCGGTCTCGGCCTTCGACATCGCGCTCTGGGACCTGTACGGCAAGGTCTGCGGCCAGCCGCTCTACCAGGTGCTGGGCGGCGCGAGCCGTGAGGCGATCCGCACCTACAACACCTGCGCCGGCTACCGCTACATCCGCGATGCGCGCCAGCAAACGAGCGCCAACTGGGGCCTGGAAGAAAAACAGGGGCCCTACGAGGACCTCGAGGCTTTCCTGCATCGCGCCGACGAGCTCGCGCATTCGCTGCTCGAGCAGGGCATCAGCGCGATGAAGATCTGGCCTTTCGACCCCTATGCCGAGGCTTCCGACGGCCTGCACATTTCTGGTGCAGATCTGGACAAAGCGCTCGAGCCCTTCCGCCGCATCCGCGCCTCGGTCGGCAATCGCATGGACGTCATGGTCGAGTTCCACTCGCTGTGGCGCCTGCCCGCGGCCCAGCGCATCGCCCGCGCGCTCGCCGAGTTCGACACCTACTGGCACGAGGATCCGATCCGCATGGACAGCCTCGCGCTGCTCAAGCAATACGCCGCGGCGTCGAAAGCGCCGGTGTGCGCCTCCGAGATCCTCGCCGGCCGCTGGAGCTTCAAGGACCTGCTCGAGACCGGCGCGGTGGGCGTGGTGATGTTCGACCTCGCCTGGTGCGGCGGCATCAGCGAGGCGCGGCGCATCGCGGCGCTCGCCGACGCCTGGCAGCTGCCGGTGGCGCCGCACGACTGCACCGGGCCGCTCGTCTATCTCGCCTCGCTGCACTTCTCGATCCACGCGCCCAACGCGCTGGTGCAGGAATCGGTGCGCGCCTTCTACACCGGCTGGTACCGCGAGCTGGTGACGCACGTGCCGCAACCGGTCGACGGTTTGCTCGCCAGGCCCCCCGGGCCGGGCCTCGGCGCCGAGCTGCTGCCCGAGCTGTGGAAGCGCGAGGACGCGACGGTGCGCGTCAGTCCAGCCTGACGACGATGCCTTCCAGCTCTTCTTTTGGAGATTTATACCGTTCGAGGACGAGCGGGTCGTGCCCAGGGATGATGTGCTCGGCAGATGCGGCGAGGCCTCGCAGCTTGCGATAGCCCTCGACCATGTCGGCGACCGACCAGACGATCGGGAAGGGGCGCACCTGCTCCATGTTGGCGTAGAAGTGGCTCGCGTCGGAGGCGAGCACCACCCAGCCGCGCCGTGTCTTCACGCGCACGGCCTGCAGGCCCATCGTATGGCCGCCGATCAGGTGCACGGACACGCCGGGGAAGAGCCCGGCGTCTCCGGAATGGAAGCGCACGCGGTTCTCGTACACGCGCCGCACCATGCCCACCACGTCCTCGACCTCGAACGCGCCGCGGAAGCACTCGTGGCACATGTACGCTCCGGTGGCATAGCGCATCTCGAGCTCCTGCAGGTGCAGCGTGGCCGCAGGGAACAGCTCGAAGTTGCCGACGTGGTCGTAATGCAGGTGCGTAATGACAACGTCCTTGACTGCTTTTGAATCTGTTCCGAGTAACTTGAGTCCCTCGGTCGGGCAGCGCAGGTGCTGGCGGCCGCGCTTCGCCGCCATGGCCGCGGAAAAGCCGGTGTCGACCACGATCTCGCGGCCCTCGCCGCGCACGAGCCACACGAAGTAGTCGAGCGGCATGGGACCGTCGTGCGCATCTCCTCCTATCGGGCCGCCGATGAAGTTCTCCGCCGCGCGGCGCGCGTGGTGCGCGTACTTGATGGCGTATACCTCGTACGTCATCAGACGCTCACGCGCGCGAACTTGCGCTTGCCGACCTGGATCACATAGGTGCGTCCGCGCGCCGCCTTCAGGGAACGGTCGGAGAGGCGCTCACCGTCGACCTTGACGCCTCCCTGCTCGATCAAGCGATTTGCCTCCGATGTGCTCTCCACCAGCCCGGCAAGCTTCAAAAGTTGCGCGAAAGTCCAATCACCAGCCAGCGTAACTTTCACCTCCGGCATGTCCTGCGGCAGCACGCCGTGGCGGAAACGCTGCTCGAATTCGGCTTCGGCCTCCTCCGCCGCGCTCCGGTCGTGGAAGCGCGCCACGATCTCCTTGGCGAAGCGCGCCTTCACGTCGCGCGGCTTGTCCTTCTTCCAGCTTCTTATTTCCTGTTCGGATGCGAAAGACAACAGCGCGATGTAGCGCCACATCAGCTGGTCGGAAATCGACATCAGCTTGCCGAACATCTCGCGCGGCGCCTCGGTGATGCCGACGTAGTTGCCGAGCGACTTGGACATCTTCTCCCTGCCGTCGAGGCCCTCGAGCAGCGGCATGGTGAGGATGCACTGCGGCTCCTGGCCGTACTGCTTCTGCAGCTCGCGGCCGACCAGCAGGTTGAACTTCTGGTCGGTGCCGCCCAGCTCGACGTCGGCCTTCATCGCCACCGAGTCGTAGCCCTGCATGAGCGGGTAGAGCAGCTCGTGGACTGAAATGGGCTGGTTGCTGGAAAACCGCTTGTTGAAGTCGTCGCGCTCGAGCAGCCGCGCCACCGTGTAGCGCGCGGCGAGGCGGATCATGCCTTCGGCGCCGAGCTGGTTCGACCACTCCGAGTTGAACAGGATCTGGGTGCGCTCGGGGTCGAGGATCTTGAACACCTGCTGCTGGTAGGTCTTGGCGTTCTGCAGGATCTCCTCTTTCGTCAGGGGCGGCCGGGTCTGGTTCCTGCCGCTCGGGTCGCCGATCATGCCGGTGAAGTCGCCGATCAGGAACTGCACCTGGTGCCCGAGGCCCTGGAAGTCGCGCAGCTTGTTGATCACCACGGTGTGCCCGAGGTGCAGGTCCGGCGCGGTCGGGTCGAGGCCGAGCTTGACGCGCAGCTTGCGGCCGCTGGCGAGCTTCCTCGCCAGCTCCTCCGCGACGATCAGCTCGTCGGCGCCCCGACGAATGGTCTGAATGGCCTGCTCAATGGCGGACATATGCGATTTGCGTCCTACGCCATCTTTGCTAGACTGCGCAGGCTTCTGAATAACAAGGGATTCTAGCCGATCCATGAGCACTACCGGGACGCTCTGGCGTACCGCGGTCATCCTGCTCCTCGCCATCTCCGGCGCGGTGGCGGCGTTTGCGACCATGGCGCCGCCGCCCGAAGCGCAGCTCCTGCCCGAGCGCGCGGCGCTGGTCGAGGCGCTGCCGATCGACACCGATGACGCGCTCGTTCCTTCGCCGGCTTCCTACATTCGCGAGGAGCAGTTCCAGCGCGGCGATACCCTGGCGGCATTCCTGAGCCGGCTCGGCATCGCCGAGCCCCATGTCGGCCGGCTGATCAAGCTGAACGCCCTGCGCAGCCTGCGTCCCGGGATGAACGTCAGCGCCGTGGTCAGCGCCGAGGGCATGCCGCTGTCGCTCAGTTTCTTCAACGGCCGCGACGCGCTGCTGGAGATCACGCCCGACGGGCGCGTGGCCGAGCGGCGCGCCGCGTTCGAGACCCGGCCGGCGATGAAGTCGAGCGTCATCCGTTCCTCGCTGTTCGCGGCCGCGGACGCCGCCGAGATCCCGGACAGCGTCGCCATGCAGCTCGCCGACGTGTTCAGCGGCGACATCGATTTCCATCGCGACCTGCGCAAGGACGACCGCTTCACCGTGGTCTACGAGGTGCACAGCCTGCTTGGCCGCCCGGTGCGCGCCGGGCGCGTGCTGGCCGCCGAGTTCGTGAACCAGGGCCGCACCTTCCGCGCCGTGCACTTCGGCTCGAGCTACTACACCCCCGAGGGCAAGAACCTGCGCAAGGCGTTCCTGCGCTCGCCGCTGGAGTTCTCGCGCGTCAGCTCGGGATTCGGCAGGCGGCTGCACCCCCTGTTCCGGACCTGGCGCGCCCACGAGGGGATCGATTACGCCGCCCCGACCGGCACGCGCGTTCGGGCGGTGGGCGACGCGGTGGTCGAGTTCGCCGGCCTGAAGGGCGGCTACGGCAAGGTGGTGATCCTGCGCCACCAGGGCCGGTACACCACGGTGTACGCGCACCTCAGCCGCATCGCCGTGCAGCGCGGCGCGCGGGTAGCGCAGAACGACACCATCGGCTTCGTCGGCCAGAGCGGCTGGGCGACCGGGCCGCACCTGCATTACGAGTTCCGCATCGCCGGCCAGGCGCGCAACCCTTTCTCGATCGCCATGCCCGCCGCCCAGCCCCTGCCCGCCCAGCAGCTGCCGGCGTTCCTCGCCGACGCCGAGCCCCTGGTCGCGCGGCTCGAGCTCCTGGCCGACCTCACCACGCTCGCGCAGGGCGACTGAGCCGCAAAAACAAAA
>MERP01000002.1:13932-25773 GCA_001772055.1 Betaproteobacteria bacterium RIFCSPLOWO2_12_FULL_68_19 | reverse complement strand
CAAAACGCCCCGGGGGATTACCCGGGGCGTCGCTTGCGTGACCTGCCGGCGCTTCTAGACCGAGAAGGACGAGCCGCAGCCGCAGGTGCTCTGGGCGTTCGGGTTCTTGATGACGAACTGGGCGCCTTCCAGGCCCTCCTGGTAGTCGATCTCGGCGCCGGTCAGGTACTGGTAGCTCATCGGGTCGATGAGCAGCCTGACGCCGTTCTTTTCCATCACGGCGTCGTCCTCGTTCTGCACCTCGTCGAAGGTGAAGCCGTACTGGAAGCCGGAGCAGCCCCCGCCGGTGACGAACACGCGCAGCTTCAGCTCCGGGTTGCCTTCCTCGTCGATCAGCTGCTTGACCTTGTTCGCGGCGCTGTCGCTGAACACCAGCGGCGCGGGCATTTCGGTGACTGCGTTCATTTCACCTGCTCCTGGATATGGTGCCTCTATTATGAGGCAAGCTTGAGCTCGACGCCCTTGACCTCGGCGGGGTGATGCACCAGCCGGCCCTCGACCACCGCCCCCTGGTGGATCTCGATGCTCTTGTAATACACATCGCCTTTGACCCGGGACCCGGCCTGGAGTTCTAGCGTCTCGGTCGCATGGACCGGGCCGTTGATCGTGCCGTTGACCACGATGTGCGCGGCCTGCACCTCGCCGTCGATGCGCGCCTCGGAGGACACGACCAGCGTGCCGGGCTGGTCGGGCAGGGCGGCCACGTTGCCGCGCACCATGCCGTCCACGCGCAGGCCGCCGCTGAAAATGACGTTGCCCTCGATGCGCGTCGTGGCGCCGATCAGGCTGTCGATCCGGTTCTGCGGCTTGCTCGACTTGTTGAACATCTTCCTCTCCCTTCGTCCCGTTAAAGGGCCACGCTGTGCGTGGCGCGCGGCTGGGTCGAGCCCGTCTCGTACACGCGCACCTGCACGCTTTCCACCTTGGCCTTCGGGTTCACCCGGAAGGTCCCTTCTACCCGCCGGAAGTACTTGAATGCCAACCGGAAAGCCCCGGCATCGGCGTCCGCCGGCTCGGGAAAGCTCATCATAGCACTCCGGTCGCCCTCCGTCAGGCTGACCACCAGCTCGAGCCGGCCGTTGAAGTCCCGCTCGCGCCGCGTGCTGGGCGTCACGAGCAGCAGCCGGTAACGGTACTCGCCCGGCAGCAGGTCGGGCTCGACCTTGAAGCGGTATATGGAGAGCGTGGGGGCGCTGCGCGCGTCCGAGGAAATCATGCTCTCGAACGTGGCGAGCTCCTCGCGCACCCGGGCGTTCTCCTTCTCGAGGGTGCGGATCTGCTGCGCGAGCTTCTGCTGCGCGGTGCGCTCGATCGCGACCCGGCTGTCGGCCGCGCTGGCGATGGACCGCAGCTGCTCGAGCTCGGCGCGCGCCTCCTCGAGCTCGCGCGTGACGAGCGCAAGCTGCTGCGCCACCTCGCTGCGGTCGAACCCGGCGAAGCGCCGGCCGGCGTCGTAGAACCAGGCCGCCGCCGCGGCGGCGATCCCCAGCAGGACCGCGACGCCGACCCAGCGCCAGTACCACGGCACGTGGGAATGGATCGCGACGCGCGGCGCGGCGATGCCGAAGCGCTGGCGCAGCTTCCAGAAGCGTCCGCTCACGTCGCGCATCAGGGCACCACCGGCAGCTGGCCCAGGCCGGCCGCCTCGGGCAGGCCGAACATCAGGTTCATGTTCTGCACCGCCTGCCCGGCGGCGCCTTTCACCAGGTTGTCGATCACCGCGAGCACCACCAGGGTGTCCGAGCGGCCGGAGCGCTGCGGCGGCCGGTGCAGCGCGATCCGGCAGACATTGGCCGCGCGCACCGAGCGCGTGTCGGGGTGGCTGCCGGCCGGCATCACGTCGACGAACGGCTCGCCGGCATAGCGCTTCTCGAACAGGGCTTGAAAATCACCTTCCCGGGTCACCCTGGAATACAAGGTTGCATGAATCCCCCGGATGAGGGGTGCGAGGTGCGGGATGAACACCAGCCCGACCTCGCGCCCCGCGGCCTGGGCGAGCCCCTGGCGGATCTCGGGCCAGTGCCGGTGGCCAGGCACGTTGTACGCCATGAAGTTGTCGGAGGCCTCGGAGAAGCTCAGGTGCAGCTCGGCCTTGCGGCCCGCCCCGCTCACGCCCGACTTCGCGTCGGCGATGAGGTGATCGAGGTCGACCAGGCCCGCCTCGACGAGCGGCAGGAAGCCGAGCTGGGTGGCCGTGGGGTAGCAGCCCGGATTCGCGACCAGGCGCGCGCCGCGGATCTTCTCGCGGTTGAGCTCCGGCAGGCCGTACACCGCCTCGGCGACGAGCTCGGGCGCCGCGTGCTTGAGCTTGTACCAGCGCTCCCACTCGGCCAGGTCGCGCAGGCGGAAATCGGCGGAAAGGTCGATCAGCCGCGCGCCGCTGTCGAGAATCGCCCGCGCCTCGCCCATCGCCACGCCGTTCGGCGTGGCGAAGAACACCACGTCGCAGCCGCGCAGCGCCTGCGCACCCGGCTGGGTGAACGCGAGCCCGACCCGCCCGCGCAGGCTCGGGAACATCGCCGCCACCGGCGTGCCCGCTTCCTTGCGCGAGGTGATCGACTTGAGCTCGACCTGCGGATGCTGGGCGAGCAGGCGCAGGAGCTCTACCCCCGTGTAGCCCGTGCCGCCCACTATGCCCGCCTTGATCATCGCCCGCACACCCCGAAAAAAGAAAGCCGCCCTGAGGCGGCTTTCACGATCCGGTGCTTCTGTCGCTTAACGCTTGGAGTACTGCTTGCGCCGCCTCGCCTTGTGCAGACCCACTTTCTTTCGCTCCACTTCGCGCGCGTCTCGCGTCACCAGGCCCGCGGCGCTGAGCGCACCCTTCAGAGCGGCATCATACTCGATCAGCGCCCGGGAGATGCCGTGGCGCACCGCGCCCGCCTGCCCGCTCTCGCCGCCGCCGTAGACGTTCACCATGATGTCGAAGCTCGCCAGGCTCTTGGTGAGCTCGAGGGGCTGGCGCACCACCATGCGGCCGGTCTCGCGGCCGAAGAACTCGTCGACCGGCTTGCCGTTGACGCTGAACTGCCCCTTGCCGGGCTTGAGGAACACGCGCGCGACCGCGCTTTTCCGCCTGCCCGTTCCGTAGTAGTAATCGCCAACCATCAAATCTCCAAGGGTTTAGGTTGCTGTGCCGAGTGCGGGTGCGTCTCGCCGGCGTAGACCTTGAGCTTCCTCATCATCGCGTAGCCGAGCGGACCCTTCGGCAGCATGCCCTTGACCGCCTTCTGCAGCACGCGCTCCGGGCGGGCGGCCTGGAGCTTGGCGAAATTCGTCTGGCGGATGCCGCCCGGATAGCCGGAGTGGCGAAAATACGTCTTGCGCTCGGCCTTGCGGCCGGTGACGCGCAGCTTCGCCGCGTTGACCACCACGACGTAATCGCCGGTGTCGACGTGGGGGGTGTACTCGGGCTTGTGCTTGCCGCGCAGGCGCGAGGCGATCTGCGAGGCGAGGCGGCCGAGCACCTTGTCCCGGGCGTCGACCAGGACCCAGCCCTGCTCGACTTCGCCCGTCTTTGCGGTATACGTTGTCATGAAAAGGCTGCGGATTTTACACGAAAAGGACGGCTCGATGGAATGCAAAGTGAGATGGACGGGCGAGGGCATGACCTTCCTCGCCGAGACCGGGAGCAACCACGTCGTGGCGATGGACGGCGCGCCCGAAGGCGGCGGCCGCAACCTCGCTCCCCGGCCTATGGAGATGGTGCTGCTCGGCACCGGCGGCTGCAGCGCCTACGACGTGGTGGTGATCCTGAAGAAGAGCGGCCAGGAGGTGACCGGTTGCGAGGTGAGGCTGAGCTCCGAGCGCGCCGCGACCGACCCGAAGGTGTTCACCAGGATCCACATGCATTTCGTGCTGCGCGGCCGGGCGCTGAAGCCCAAGCTCGTCGAGCACGCGATCCGCCTCTCGCACGAGAAGTACTGCTCGGCCTCGGTCATGCTCGGCAAGAGCGCCGAGATCAGCAAGGATTTCGAGATCGTCGAGGGCTGAGCGCTTGGCGAACCTGATCCTCGTTCACCAGCAGACCAAGCAGGACCGCGCCGACTATGAGGAGATCGCGCGTCGTGTCGATGTGGAAGTATTCATCGTAGACACCAAGGACGGCGGCCTTCACGAAGCGCGCTTCGATCCCCGGGCGCCGACGCTTACCGTCTCGCCGATGCCGATCAAGAAGTTCGTGCCGCCGCGCGGGGCGCTGTGCCAGGGATTCGAGCACCCCAAGAGCGAGCAATACGAGCGGCTCTCGCGCCTTGGCCTGCCGGTGCCCAGATGGGTTTCGATTTCTCCGGGTCTTTCTCTTGATGCACGCGAGTGGGGACCCTATGTCGTGGTCAAGCCCGACCTCGGGCGCAAAGGCGCCGAGATCTTCATCAAGCGCACCGGCCGGGTGCGCTACCGCGCGCCGGCGTTTCTCGCGCAGCAGTTCATCTACACCGGTCGCTGGCCGGCGAACTATCGCGTCGTGACGCTGTTCGGGCGCGCGCTGATGAGCTGGCGCTGCGAGGCCGACCATCGCTACGTGCCGCTCGAGTCGCGCTGGGACTTCAAGGCGCGCGGCGGCATCACGGTGGTGTCGAACAAGAAGGACTCGCGTTACGGCCTCGCCTTCGAGGCGGACGTGATCTCGCTCGCCGAGCGGGCGCATGCGGCGTTTCCCGATCGGCCGCTGCTCGGCACCGACATCGTGCGCGATGCGGACTCGGGCGAGCTGTACCTGATCGAATGCAATCCGCGCGGCGACGCCTGGCTCATCTCCTCGGTCATGGGGCGCATGATCGAGCAGGCCAACGGCCTGGACTTCGCCGCGCAGTTCGGCGCGCTCGACATCGCGGCCGAGGCGCTCGCCCGGGAAACCCACGTGCGCGCGGCGTAACATCGCGCGAAAATCCAACTCCGCGCGGCGTAACATCGCGCCATGAACCCGGCCACGACCCCTCACGTCATCACTTCCCTGCTCGCGCTGGGGATGGCGCTCGCGTTCCTCGCCGCCGACCGGCGCTCGCCGACCAGCCGCGCGCTCGCGCTTTTCCTCGGCTCGGTCGGGCTCGCGATCGCGGTCGGCGCCCTGCTTGCGCCGCACGTCCACGCGCGGCCCACGCTGCCCCCCTGGGCGGGGGTCCTGGTCCTGCCCGAGACGCTGGCCTTCGTGTTCGCCTATGAATGGCTGCTGCGCGTGCGGCGCACCGTGCCGGCGGGGACTTTCTACACCGAGGGCCCGGACCGGCTGCTCCGGGTCGCGCAGGGGCTGGCCGTCGTCTATGGTGTTCTGTCTTTGGCGTTCCCGGAACAGCGCGCAGCCTTCTTCTCGGGCGAGCTGCTGCTCGAGCCCGGCGAGCGCAGGCAATGGTGGTTCTACCTGTTCGCCGCGCCGCTCGCGATCTCGCTCGTGCTGGGCAGCTTCTCGGGCCTGCTGCTGCTCAAGCGCCGTCCCGACCGCGCCGAAGCCTTGCGCGTCGTGGCCTTCATCGTGGCGGCGCCTTTCATGGCCTCCGGGATCGTGCTGCCGCAGGAGGTCTCGCCCATCCCGACCACCGTCGGCCTGCTCATATTCCTCGTCCGGGCGGTGCAGTACCACGTCATCCAGGGCCGGCGCGCGCAGTTCATGTCGCGCTTCCTCGCGCCGCAGGTCGCCGAGCTCGTCCACCGGCGCGGCCTGAAGGCGGCGACGCAGGAGAACACGCTCGAGCTCTCGGTGGTGTGCTGCGACCTGCGCGGCTTCACCGCCTTCTCCAAGAACACGCCCTCGCAGAAGGTGATCAAGATCCTGCGCCAGTACTACGACGTGGTCGGCGCGGCTGCGACACGCTCTGGCGGCACGATCAAGGACCAGGCAGGCGACGGCGTGCTGATCCTGGTCGGCGCCCCCGTGCCCTTCGCGGATCACGCCAGGCGCGCGCTGGACATGGCGAAGAAGATCCGCGCGGACGCCATGGCGCTGATCGAGCGCTGGTCGGACGCCGAGCTGCGCCTGGGCGTCGGCGTGGGCGTGGCAAGGGGCTTCGTGACCGTGGGCGTGATCGGCGCCGCCTCGCGCCTCGAGTACACCGCGGTCGGCCCGGCGGTGAACCTCGCGTCCCGCATGTGCTCCGAGGCCGAGCACGGCGAGGTGCTGGTCGACCAGCGCACCAACGAGCTGCTCGACGGGGGCGCCCGGGAGCGCGAGCTGCGACCCGGCGAGGCGCTGCGCCTCAAGGGCTACGAGCAGCCGGTGCAGAGCTACGTCCTCGCGGCCGCGTGAATCCGCGGTGAGCCGGCTCGAGAGCTTCATCCGCCGGCTCGAGGCGCAGCGCGCCGTCCTGGAGCGCGTGATTGTCGTTGCGAGAGACGTCCCCGGCATGGCGCTCGAGCTCGGGCTCGGCAACGGCCGGACCTACGACCACCTGCGAGCGCGCCTCGCCGGCAGCCGCCCGATCTTCGCCCTCGACCGGCAGCTCGCCGCGCACCCGGGCTGCGTCCCCGATGCCGAGCACCTGCTGCTCGGGGAATTCCGCGACACGCTGGCCCGGCTCGCCCGCCGCATCGGCCGCTCGGTGGCCCTGGTGCACGCCGATACGGGCTCGGGCGACGAGCCGGCGAGCCGCGCGCAGGCGCTCCAGCTGCCGGCGCTGCTGGATCCCCTGCTGGTCGACGGCGCGGTCGTCGCCTCGGATCAGGACATGCGGCCGCGCTGGACTGCGCTCGCGCTCCCTGAGGGCATCGAGCCAGGGCGCTACTTCATCTGGCGGCGCTCTTCGAACCATTCGCCGGCGTAGTCGCAGTCCCGGTATTCCTCGAAGTACGGGCCGCCGAGCGTGTAATGCACGATCTTGGCCGCAGGGTTGTAGGCGTACTCGCCGACCAGCCAGTTCCATTCGAGCGGCAGCTCGCCGATCAGCCGCTCCTCGGTCCACGCGAAGCGGTGCAGGTCGAGGCCCGAGGCCGAATTCACGTACTCCGGCGTGAGGGCGCGGCAGCGCTCGTTGTTGAAGAGCATCAGGCTCGACCAGTTCTTGCGCGCATAGCGGGTCTGGACCTGGCCGAGGAACTTGCGCTCGGTCTTCGGTACGTAATCATGCTTGCAGACCAGTACCGCTTGTTCTTTCTCGGAAGAAATTCCTGCCGCAAGCTCTGCAATATCGGCGCGGCACAGCATGTCGCAGTCCATGTAGAGCGACCAGCCGCGGAACCCGGACAGCGCCGGAACCAGGAAGCGCGTCATGCTGAACTCGGTGGACTCGGTCGGACCGCGAGCGCGCCAGTAGAGCCCGCCGAGCTGGCCGCGCATGAGCGGCGCGATGGACACCGGGATCGACGAGCGCTGCAGGATCGAGTGCGCCAGGGTGTAGAACGCGACCGACTCCCTCGGGTCGTACCCGATGTAGACGTCGAGCATCGCTACAGCCGGTACGCGACGCTGGTCATCACCTTCGAAGCGAGCCGCATCGCCACCCTTGCCGGCCGGGGCAGCTCGGCGGCGCCGAGCTGGATCGCCGCAGCGCGGTGCTTCGCCTCGTCGGCGCGCATCGCCTCGACCACGGCGCGCGTGCGGGCGTCCTGCGCCGGCAGCGCCTTCAGGTGTCCCGAGAGATGCTCCTCGACCTGGCGTTCCGTCTCGGCGAGAAACGCCAGGCTCCAGCGGTCGCCCAGCGCGCCCGCGGCCGCCCCGATCGCGAGCGACCCGGCGTACCAGAGGGGATTGAGCAGGCTCGGCCTGCCGCCCAGCTCCCGTATCCGATCCGCGCTCCAGGCGAGATGGTCCTCCTCCTCGCGCGCCGAGCGCTCCAGGACGGCCCTGCTCCGGGCGTTGCGCGCCGTGAGCGCCTGCCCCTGATAGAGCGCCTGCGCGCATACCTCGCCCACGTGGTTGACGCGCATCAGCGCCGCCGCGTGCGCCTGGTCGAGATCCTGCAACTCGGATTCGGGAACGGCCCGGGCCGGGGAAGGCCGCGCCGCGCGATGCACTCCCGCCACGGCGCGCAGCGCGCGGTCGAGCTCGCCGATCAGACGATCAAGCATGCTCCCGATTCTACGGGGCAAGGCCCGGGAGTTGAATCTAGAACGAGTGCAGCAGGCCGAGCTGGAAGCCGCGCGGGTCGTAGCCGGCCGCGACGGCGCTCGCGAACGCGTTGAGCTCGACCGCGGAGGCGGCGTCGTTGTCCACGCGTCCGAGGCTGGTGTAGATGCGCGTGCGCTTGGACAGCACGTGCTGATAAGTGAGCGCCACGACGCTGGCGTCGCCGCCGGCGAGGAGCTTGTTCTTCACCTTGCCCCACAAGGCGTAGAGCTCGTGCCGGCCGCCGAAGCGCGCGACCGGGTTGACCCAGAATGAGCGCACATCGGTCGGCGTGGCGCCGGCAGAGGCTCCCTGGTTGCGGCGCGTGATGTAGCCGCCGTAGAGGCCGTAGGCCCGGTTGTCCCAGTTCGCCGTGACCTGGTTGAGCTTGAGATGGTTCTCGACGCCGGCCGCCTGCGTGATCTGGCGCGCGCGCGACAGCGCGATGCCCAGCGGCCCGGGCGTGAAGCGCAGCGCGAAGTCCGTATAGTCGCCGTTGTCGGAAGCGCCCACCGCCGTGCTCTCGGTGGCGAGCGTCCCGCCCGGCGCCCACAACGCGCCGACGCTGAAGCCGCCCATCACCGGGCTCGAGTACTTGACCGAGTTGCTGGCGCGGGTGGTGATGCCCGGCCCGTCGGGGACATAGAACGAGCTGAACGTGCCGTAGCCGGAGGCCGAACCGACTGCGAACGTATGGAAGCTGTGCGTGTACTGGCGGCCGAGGGTCAGCTCGCCCCACGCTTTGCTTCCCATGCCGACCATCGTCAGTCGGGTCGTGTCGGTCGCGCCGGGGCCGCCGGTGTCCGCCAGGATGTTGAATTCGACCTGGTACATCGCGTAGGTGCCGGCGGCAAGGTCCTCGCTGCCCCGCACGCCGAAGCGCGAGCCGCTGTGCTGGCCCGACTGGATGAAGCGCTTGTTGACGTCCCCGTCCGCGTGTTTCGCATGCTGATAGCCGACGTCCACGATGCCGTAGATCGTCTGTGCGAACGCGGCGGGCGAGGCCAACGCTCCCGCCACCGCGACTGCCAACAGCTTGCTCTTCATGAAACTCCCCCCGCGGCATTCTCCCAAAGTTTGCGCACCGGCACAAATAAAACGGGCGCCCGAAGGCGCCCGTCGAGAGCTTAGGACTTAGGCTCTTAGAACGAGTGCAGCAGACCGAGCTGGAAGCCGCGCGGGTCGTAGTTCGCCGCGGGCGCCGCACCGGCCTGGCCGTTGAGCACGCCAGTCGCGCCGCCTTCGTTGGTCACCCGGCCAATACTGGTGTAGATGCGCGTGCGCTTCGACATGACGTGCTGGTACGTGATCGCCATGCGCTTGGACTCCTGCCCGGTGACGAGGTTGTTCTCGCCCTGGCCGTACAGGAAGTACAGCTCGTGCCTGCCGCCGAAGCGGGCCACGGCGCTGAGCCACCAGGCCTCGCTGTCCACCGCTGTCGCGCCGCCGACCGCGCCGTCATTCTCCCGCTGCTGGAAGCCGCCGTAGATGCCGAACGCACGGTTGTCCCAGTTCGCGGTGATCTGCGTCGAGTCCGTGTCATTGTCGACTCCGGCCGCCTCAGCGGTGGCAATCGCATGCGAGATCGCGACGCCGAAGGGTCCTGGCGTATAGCGTACCGCGAAGTCCATGTAGTTGCCGTTGCCGGAAGCGCCGACCGCCGTCGGCTCGGTCGCCACGCCCGGAGACCACAGGGCGCCGACGCTGAAGCCGCTCATCACCGGGCTCGAATACTTGACCGAGTTGCTCGCGCGCGTCGCGATGACCGATCCGGTAGCACCGCCGGTGTAGAACGAGGAGAACGTGCCGTAGCCCGCGGCCGAGCCGACCGCGAACGTATGGAACGAGTGGGTGTACTGCTGGCCGAGGGTCAGCTCGCCCCAGGCTTTGCTGCCCAGGCCGACGAAGGTCAAGCGCGTCGTGTCGGTTGCACCCGGGCCGCCCGTGTCCGCGACGATGTTGAACTCGATCTGGTACATCACGTAGGTGCCGGCGGCAAGGTCTTCACTGCCGCGCACGCCGAGGCGCGAGCCGCTGTGCTGGCCCGACTGGATGAAGTGCTTGTTCACGTCGCCGTCGGCGTACTTCGAGTTCTGGTAGCCGACATCGACGATCCCGTACAGCGTCTGTGCGAAAGCGGCGGGCGAGGCCAGCGCCCCCACAACCGCAACTGCCAAGAGCTTCTTCTTCATTGATAACTCCCCCAGGGTTGGTGGTTAGTTAACCTCTCAATCGAGAAGTCAGGCGAAATTCTCCCAAGGGGAGCCGCGGCAGGGCAACGCAAATGACCGAATTACCGGGGCTTACGCCGCTTTCTGTTGTGTTGGCGCGACAAGGCGGAAGTTTCGGTATGTCAAGGGGTTAGTGCAATTCGAACAGTTCCGCCAGGGCCTGGCCGGGGTCGGGGGCGCGCATGAACGCTTCGCCGACCAGGAAAGCGTCGATTCCCGCGCAACGCAGCCGAGCCACGTCCGGGCGGGCCAGGATGCCGCTTTCGGCGACCATGATGCGGCCCCGGGGCACGCGCGGCAGCAGCTCGAGCGTGGTCTCGAGCCGCGTCTCGAAGGTCTTCAGGTCGCGGTTGTTGACGCCGACGAGCGGCGTGTTAAGGCGAAGCGCGAGCTCGAGCTCGCCGGCGTCGTGCACTTCGACCAGCACGGCCATCCCGAGGCCCTGTGCGAGCGCCTCGAGCTCGGCCATCTGCGCGCCCGAAAGGCAGGCGGCGATGAGCAGGATGCAGTCGGACCCCATCGCCCGCGCTTCGTAGACCTGGTAGGGATCGATGACGAAGTCCTTGCGCAGCACGGGCAGCCTGGAGGCGGCGCGGGCTGCGATCAGATGCTCGGGAGACCCTTGGAAGAACTGGAGGTCGGTAAGGACCGACATGCAGGCGGCGCCGCCCAGCTCATAACTCTTTGCGATTGCCGCCGGGTCGAAGTCGGCGCGAAGCACGCCTCTGGATGGGCTGGCGCGCTTGATCTCGGCGATGACGGCAGGCTTCTTGGCCCGCAGCGCCGCGATGAAGTCCCGCACCGGTGGGGCTTGACCGACGAGTTCTTCGGCCCTCGGAACGGCTTTCCTTGCCGCGGCCACCTCGGCCCGTTTCGCTTCGACGATGCGCCGCAGGATGTCGGTCACTTGCCGCGTGCGATGCGCCGGCGCTTGCATTGCCAGTAGGCGCGATCACGTACCCTGAATCCGCGCGACAAACGGCCCAAAGTCTTGCCTTCCATGGATCACTGCCGCCATAAGGATGCGCGTCTGCTCGATGCGGTAAATGACGCGATAGCGATGAACAAACCGCTCGCGAATCGCCGGGTCGCCGATCTCGGGCACCACGCGGCCGAGCTCAGGATATTGGGGAATCGTTTCTGCCGTTTCAACGATTTTTGACGCCACCGCCCGCGCATACCAGGGCGAATCCCGCTCAATGTAGGCGGCAATTCCCTTTACGTCGTCGACCGCTTCGGGCGACCAAACTAGGGCGCGAGCCATTTACCAAGGCGGGCCTTGGCATCTTCGTGCGGGATGGCGCCCTCGATTTCAGCCCGCTCGAAGCCGCGGTTGACCTTTTCGAGAACGTACAAGTGATACTGAATGTCCTCGTAGCTTGCGTCGTCCGGCAGTTTCTCGAGCAGGGCGCTTACATCGTCTTTGGGTCTGGGCATGTCGTCTCCGTCTCCGGAAGTTCGAGTCTATCACCCGCTCTTCCCCGCAACCTTCCGGCTGAACGCTACGAGCTCCTCCATCTTGTGCTTCGCGGCGCCGCTCTTGATCGCCTGGCTCGCGCGCTCGATGCCCGCCTT
>MERP01000002.1:0-13898 GCA_001772055.1 Betaproteobacteria bacterium RIFCSPLOWO2_12_FULL_68_19 | reverse complement strand
GCTCGCGCGCTCGATGCCCGCCTTGAAGGTCTTCGCGACGCCCGCGACGTAGATCGCGGCGCCGGCGTTGAGCGCGACGATGTTGTGCGCCGGGCCGGGCTGGTTCTCGAGCACCGCCAGGATCATGGCCTTCGACTCCTCCACCGTGCCCACCTGGATCGCGCGCCGGTCGTAGAGCTCGAGGCCGACGTGGGAGGGATGGAAGCTGTATTCGTTGATCTCGCCCCTGGCCAGCTCGCCGATCATGGTCTCGCCCGAGATCGAGATCTCGTCCAGGCCGTCCAGGCCGTAGACCACCATCACGTGCTTCGACCCCAGGCGCTGCAGCACCCGCACCTGGATCCCGACCAGGTCGGGATGGAAGACGCCCAGCACCTGGTTCTTGGCGCCGGCGGGGTTGGTGAGCGGCCCGAGGATGTTGAAGATGGTGCGCACACCGAGCTCCTTGCGCACCGGCGCGGCATGCTTCATCGCCGCGTGGTAGGCGGGGGCGAACATGAAGCCGATGCCGAGCCTGTCGAGCGCCTGGCCGGTCTGCGCCGGCGTGAGCGCGATGTTCGCGCCGAGCGCCTCGAGCACTTCGGCGCTGCCCGAGGAGGACGAGACCGAGCGGCCCATGTGCTTCGCCACCTTCGCGCCGGCGGCCGCCGCGGCGAAGGCGGCGCAGGTCGAGACGTTGAAGGTGTGGGCGGCGTCGCCGCCGGTGCCGCAGGTGTCGACCAGGTGGCGCTCGTCGCTCACCTCGACCGGCGTCGCCAGCTCGCGCATCACCTGCGCGGCCGCCGCGATCTCGCCGATGGTCTCCTTCTTGACGCGCAGCCCGATGATGAAGCCGGCGATCTGCGCGGGGCTCAGCTCCCCGCGCATGATCTGGCGCATCACGTGCAGCATCTCGTCGTGGAACACCTCGCGGTGCTCGACGGTGCGCTGGATCGCCTCTGCAATGGTGATCTGCTTCATGGTCTCCCCCCTGCGATGAAATTCTGCAGCATTCTGTGGCCGTGCTCGGTCAGCAGCGCCTCGGGATGGAACTGCACCCCTTCCACCGGCAGCTCGCGGTGCCTCAACCCCATGATCTCGCCGTCCTCTGCCTCGGCGGTAACGAGCAATTCTGCCGGCAGCGTGGCGCGCTCCACCGCGAGCGAGTGATAGCGGGTCGCGACGAGCTCATCGGGCAGGTCCGCGAACACGCCCTTGCGGTCGTGCCTGATGCGCGAAACCTTGCCGTGCATCACCTTGCGCGCACGCACTACCTTGCCGCCGAAGGCCTGCCCGATCGCCTGGTGCCCGAGGCACACGCCCAGGATCGGGATGCGCCCGGCGAGCCGCTCGATCAGGCCGAGCGTGATCCCCGCCTCGCCCGGCGTACCGGGGCCGGGGGAAAGGACGATGTGGGACGCACAGAGCGCTTCGACCTCTGCCGCGGATACTTCGTCGTTGCGAAAGACCCGCACCTCGGCGCCGAGCTCGCCGAAGTACTGCACCAGGTTGTAGGTGAACGAATCGTAGTTGTCGATCATCACGATCACGACGCTTCTCCGCAAGCCGCCTGCGCCGCGAGCAGCAGCGCGCGCGCCTTGTGCTGCGTCTCCTGCCATTCCGCCACGGGATCGGAGTCGGCCACGATGCCCGCCGCCGCCTGCACGTGCAGCCGGCGCTCCTTCAGCACGGCGGTGCGGATCGCGATCGCGACGTCCATGTCGCCGTCGAAGCCGAGGTAGCCGACCGCGCCGCTGTACACGCCGCGCTTCACCGGCTCGAGCTCGTCGATGATCTGCATGGCGCGCACCTTGGGGGCGCCGGTCACCGTGCCGGCGGGGAAGCTCGCCTTCAGCACGTCGATCGCGTCCAGGCCGGGCGCGATGCGCCCCTCGACGTTCGAGACGATGTGCATCACGTGCGAGTAGCGCTCGACCACCATCTTCTCGGTCACGCGCACGCTGCCGGTGGCGGCGACGCGCCCGGCGTCGTTGCGCCCGAGGTCGATCAGCATCACGTGCTCGGCGCGCTCCTTCGGGTCGGCGAGCAGCTCGGCGGCGACCGCGGCGTCCTCGCCGGGCGTGCGCCCGCGCGGCCGCGTGCCGGCGATCGGGCGCAGCGTGACCGTGCCGCCGGAGAGCCTCACCAGGATCTCGGGCGAGGCCCCCACGACCTGGTGGTCCGCGAAATCGAAATAGAACATGTACGGCGAGGGGTTGAGGCCGCGCAGCGCGCGGTAGAGCGCGAGCGGCGATGCGCCGAACTCGCGCGAGCTGCGCTGCGAGACCTGCACCTGCATCGCGTCGCCCGCGAAGATGTGGTCCTTGGCGCGCCGCACCGCCTCCAGGAACCCGGCTTCGGTGAACGTGCGCTGGATCGCGGGCGGGACTGCCTGAGCCCTTTCAGGGGGAAGAATCATTTCTTCGGGGAGCGGCCGGGCGAGCCGCGACTGGAGGCTCGCGAGGCGCTGCTTCGCCGCGCGCAGCGCATCGGGCTGCTGCGGGTCGGCGTAGACCAGCAGGTAGAGCTTGCCGAGCACGTTGTCGACCACCGCCAGCTCGTCGGAGACGAGCAGCAGCATGTCGGGGGTGCCGAGCGCGTCGGGCTTGTCGCCGGCGAGCGCGCGCGGCTCGATATGCCTCACCGTTTCGTAGCCGAAATAGCCCGCCAGTCCGCCGGCGAAGCGCAGCTGCGCGGGGGCGGGCGCAACGCGGTGCCTGCGCAGCCAGGCGCGCACGTACTCGAAGGGGTCGGCATCGTCGAGCCTCTCCAGGCACACGTCGGCGCCGCGCGCGTCGCGCAGCAGCCGGCGCACCGTCGTGCCGCGCGCCGTGGATTTCGCCTCGATCCGCTCGGCGCAGGCGAGCCCGATGAACGAGTAGCGGCCGAAGCGCTCTCCGCCGACCACCGACTCGAGCAGATACGTATAGGGCCCGTTCGCGAGCTGCAAGTACACCGCGAGCGGCGTGTAGAGATCGGCGCGCGCCTCGGCGAGCACCGGGATGCGGGTATAGCCTGCGTCTGCGAGCTTGGCGAATTCTGCCTCTACCACGACAACCTCTCCGTCCAACCTCTCCGTCCGTGAATCAAGAACAACTGCCGCGCGGGAGCGCGTGAAGGACTAGCGGCGCCAGCGACGCCAGCGGAGGGCTTGGAGGGTGTGGGAGAGTAGTGGCACGACGGAGGCGACTATAGCACGGCGAGCCGCTCGCGCATCTGGCGGATGGTGGCGGCGTAGTCCTTCGAGCCGAAGATCGCCGAGCCGGCGACGAAAGTGTCGGCGCCGGCGCGGGCGATCTCGGCGATGTTGTCGGTCTTCACGCCGCCGTCGACCTCGAGCCAGATCGGCTTGCCCGTGGCGGCAACGGCGGCGTCGATGCGCCGGCGCACTTCCGCGATCTTGGGCAGCACCGATGCGATGAACTGCTGGCCGCCGAAGCCCGGGTTGACCGTCATCAGCAGCACCAGGTCGAGCTTCTCGAGCGTATGGTCGAGGTAGGAGACCGGCGTCGCCGGGTTGAGGGCGAGGCCCGCCTTGCAGCCGCTTTCCTTGATCAGCGACAGGGTGCGGTCGACGTGGTGCGACGCCTCGGGGTGGAAGCTGATGATGTTCGCACCGGCCCTGGCGAATTCCGGCACCAGGCGGTCCACCGGCTCGACCATCAGGTGCACGTCGAGCGGGAGCTTCACGTGCGGCCGCAGCGCCGCGCACACCAGCGGGCCCACCGTGAGGTTGGGGACGTAATGGTTGTCCATCACGTCGAAGTGGATCAGGTCGGCACCCGCCGCCGCGACCGCGCGCACCTCCTCGCCCAGTCTCGCGAAGTCCGCCGACAGGATGCTGGGCGCGATGCGGAACGTCATGGCCGCGCGCAGTTTACAATGCCCTCATGGCGCAGGAGAAGCACTACGACATTGCGGTGAGCGCCGCGACGCAATACCTGGCCGACCAGTCCGACGAAGCCACCGGCCGCTACGTCTTCGCCTACACCATCACCATCCGCAACTCGGGCAGCGTCGCCGCGCAGCTCATCAGCCGGCACTGGATCATCACCGACGCGCAAGGCCTGGTGCAGGAAGTGCGCGGCCTGGGCGTGGTGGGCTCGCAGCCGTTGCTGCGGCCCGGCGAGAGCTTCGAGTACACGAGCGGCGCGTCGATCGCGACCCCGGTGGGCACCATGCGCGGCGCCTACCAGATGGTGGCCGAGGACGGCACGCGCTTCGAGGCGGCGATCCCCGAGTTCACGCTCTCGGTGCCGCGGGTGCTGCACTGACGCGGGCTACTTGCTCTTCGGCCAGGTCCACCAGACGATGAACGCCGCGATTGCGAGGGCGAGCACGATTTCGAGATAGATGAGCCACATCGCGGCGCTCCTCGTGCTGATTCTACTGGCTGCCGGCTGCGCGCCGCTGCCGCCGTCTGCGCCGCCGCAAAAGCCTGCGCCGGCGCCGCAGGCCGCGTTCTACCTGGAATACAGCTTCGAGGCGCTGCCGGGCTGGCCGGGCGCGACGCTCGAGCCGAGCTTGCGGGCTTTCCTTCGCGGCTGCCCGAAGATGCGGCAGTCTATCCTGGCAGCCTGCGAGCGGGCGCGCGCCGTGCCGGCGGGCGACGAGCGCGCCGCGCGCGAGTTCTTCGAGGCGAGCTTCGCTCCCTACGCCGTGATTGCGCCCGACGGCGCCGACAGCGGCCTGGTCACCGGCTACTACGAGCCGGTGCTGGCGGGAAGCCGCAGTCCCGGCGGCGCGAATCGCTATCCGATCTACGGCGTTCCCGAGGACCTGATCGTGGTCGATCTCGCCGCGGTCAATCCGGAGCTGCGCCACCTGCGCCTGCGCGGCCGGCTGCAGGGGCGGCGGCTGGTTCCCTACCACAGCCGCGCCGAGATCGAGTCGGGGAGCTCCAAGGCGCCGGTGATCGCCTGGACCGCGGATCCGGTGGAGCTGTTCTTCCTCCAGGTCCAGGGCTCGGGCCAGCTGCAGCTCGACAACGGCGAGCAGATCCGGCTCGGCTATGCCGACCAGAACGGACACCCGTACCGCTCGCTCGGGCGGCTGCTGGTCGAGCGCGGCGAGCTTGCGCTCGAGAACGCCTCGATGCAGGGCATCAAGGCCTGGGCGGCGGCGAACCCGCACAAGCTGCAGGAGGCGCTCAACCACAACGCGAGCTACGTATTCTTCCGCGAGCTGCCGCCCGCGGAGGGCCCGATCGGCGCGCTCGGCGTGCCGCTTGCCGCCGGCTTCAGCCTCGCGGTCGACCGGCGCTACCTGCCGCTCGGCGCCCCGGTCTATCTCGCGAGCACCTACCCGCTGTCCGACGCGCCCCTCGAGCGGCTGATGGCCGCGCACGATACCGGCGGCGCGATCCGCGGCGCGGTGCGCGCGGACTTCTTCTGGGGCGGGGGTGCGCAGGCCGGCGCGACGGCCGGCCGGATGCGCCAGCAGGGCCGGCTGTGGCTGCTGTGGCCGCGCGGCGCAGCGCTGCCGGCGAACGACTAGCGGCCCGCGGCCGCCTGGTCGAGGACCTCTCGCAGCTCGACGGCGCTGCGCAGGCCGCCCGAAACGCGCTCGCCGTTGACGAAGACCAGGGTGGGAGTGCTGTTGACGCCGAGGCCCCGGCCGAGCTCGACGATGTCGTCGACCGGCGTTTCGCAGGCCGCGGCCGCGCCCGGCGCCCTGCCGCGCAGCGCGAGGTCGAGCCAGGCCTTGGCGCGATCGGCGGAGCACCACACCGCCTTGGAATGCGCGGCGAGCTCCGGCCGGATCACCGGGTACATGAACACGTAGACCGTGATGTCGTCGACCTGCTGCAGCGTCTGCTCGAACTGCTTGCACGCCGGGCAGTACGGGTCGGAGAACATGGCAAGCACGCGCCGGCCGCTGCCGCGCTGGATCTTCACCGCGTGCTTGAAGGGCAGCGAATCGAAGCGGATGGCGTTCAGCTTGCGCAGGCGCTCGGCGGTCAGGTCGCGCTCGGTGCTCAGCTCGTGGATGCTGCCCTGGATGACGTGCGTCGCGGCTGCATCGGTATAGAGCAGCTGCACGCCCCGCGCGGTGCGGTAGCGCACCTCCCACAAGCCCGGAATCGGCGCCGGCGCGATGCCTTCGATGCGCACGCCTTCGAGCTTCTGCTCCAGCACCTTGCGGATCTTGGCCTCGTTCGCCGCCGCGGGCAGGACGGCGAGGCACAGGGCAAGGGCAACAAGTCGCAGCATTCGATCTCCCTTCAGCGCATCGCCTGGCGCATGAGAACGTTCTTTAGGACCGGCATGCGCTCGGCGAGGTTCAATCCGCCGTTGCGCAGCCGCGCAACGAGCGGGTTGCGCGCGTTGAACAGCGCATGCAGGCCGTCGACTACGCTGTCCATCGCGAGTATAGGCTCGGCGCGGCTGCGCTCGTAGCGCCGCAGCAGGCGCAGCTCGCCGGGATCGCGCATCGGCGCGCGCGCCGCGAGCACGGCGGCGAGGCTGCGGGCGTCCTGCAGTCCCAGGTTCAGCCCCTGGCCCGCGAGCGGATGGATGACGTGCCCCGCGTCCCCGGCGAGGGCGACCCTCGGCGCGACCAGCCGGCGCGCGGCGACTCGCCTCAGCACGTAGCTCTTCTGAGGGGTGCTCAACGACAAGTCTCCCAGGACGTGGCGCGAGGCGGCCTCCACCTCGCGGCAAAGGGCATCGGGCGGGAGCTTCTGCACGCGCGCGGCCTGCGACGAGGGCAGCGACCAGACCATCGAGACCTGCCCGGCGGGCAAAGGCAGAAGCGCGAGCACCGCGCCGGCGCCGAACCACTGCAGCGCGGTGTTCGAATGCGGCTTCTCGCAGCGGAAGTTGGCGACCACCGCGCTCTGGCCGTAGTCCGACTCGGCGGCCTCGATGCCGGCCGCGCGCCGCACGAAGGAGCTCGCGCCGTCGGCGCCGACGATCAGCCCGGCCGAGAGGCTGCGGCCGTCTTTCAGGAGCAAGGAGACATGTTTGTCCTGAAAGACGATCTTTTCGCATTGCGCAGGCGCGAAGGTCTCGGCCTCCAGGCCGCGCCACAACGCATCCTGCAGCGCGCCGTCCTCGACGATCCAGGCGAGCTCCGGCACGCCCGCACGGTAGGCGTCGAACTCGATGCGCGAGGCGCCGTCGTCGCCGAACACGCGCATCGCGTGGACCGGGGCGAGGCGCTCGGCAGGCAGCCCCTGCCAGACCCGCAGGCGCCGCAGGAACTCGACGTTGCCGGGGCTGAGCGCGTAGACGCGGGCGTCGAAGCCGGCCGCGGGCTCGCGCGCCGGCGCGCGCCGCTCGTGCGAGACCAGCGCCGCCGACAGCCCGCGCGCGGCGCGCGCCAGGCTCGTGCCGACCGCTCCCCCGCCCACGATGATGAGCTCGTAATCCACTGGTCTATAATCCCGGCATCGTCCGCGGCGAATTAGCTCAGCTGGTTAGAGCAGCGGAATCATAATCCGTGTGTCCGGGGTTCGAGTCCCTGATTCGCCACCAAATCCCATCGTCGCCCCGGAGGCCCGCCTCAACGGCCTCCGGTTCGCCGCCGCGCCGCTGCTGAAGTGGGCCGCCTCCGCGCTGCGCGGCGCGCTCAGCCGCAGGAGGCACTACCTGTTCCTGACGCCGCCCTTCGTGCACCGGCAGAGGCCCTACAGCAAGCGCTCCGGCAGGCTGCTGGAGTTCCACGTGCGCGACGCGACCGACCTCGCCGTGATGGCGCAGATCTACCGCTCGGAGGACTACGACCTGTCGCGCCTTGGCCGCTGGAGCGACATCGAGGCCCGCTATCGAGGCATGAGCGCCGAAGCTCCTCAGCCCCTGATCCTGGACTGCGGCGCCAACATCGGCGCCTCGGCGCGCTATTTCGCCGAGCAGTTCCCGCTCGCGAAGATCCTCGCGCTCGAGCCCCAGGCCGACAACTTCCGCCTGCTTGCGCGCAACTGCTCGGGCCACGCCGGCATCGTGCCTTTGCAGGCGGCCGTGGCCTCGCAGGACAAGCGCGGCGCGCTGCTCGACCCCGGCGAGGGGAACTGGGGCTTTCGCGTCGCCGAGCGCGAAGGCGGCGAAATCGAGCTGCTCTCGATCAACAGCCTGCTCGCGCGCGGCGAGGGCGCGCCGTTCATCGTCAAGATCGACATCGAGGGCTTCGAGGCGGAGCTGTTCTCGCGCAACCTCGAATGGCTCGACCGGTTCTACGTCCTGATTATCGAGCTGCACGACTGGATGCTGCCGAGGCAGAGAAGCTCGCAGAGCTTCCTCAGGGCGATCGGCGCGCTCGACCGCGATTTCCTCTACGCGGGCGAGAACGTCTTCAGCATCGCCAACCGCTAGTATCATTACCGGGATGGGCAAGCTCTACCTCCGCAGCTTCGGCTGCCAGATGAACGAGTACGACTCGGCGAAGATCGCCGAGCTGCTCGGCCGCGCTGAGGGGCTGGAGAGCGCCGAGCGCCCGGAAGAGGCCGACCTGATCGTCTTCAACACCTGCTCGGTGCGCGAAAAGGCGCAGGAAAAGGTGTTCGCCGACCTCGGCCGGGTCAAGCACCTCAAGCGCGCGAGGCCCGCTCTGATGATCGCCGTCGGCGGCTGCGTGGCGAGCCAGGAAGGCGCCGGCATCGTCGCGCGCGCGCCGTTCGTCGACGTGGTGTTCGGCCCGCAGACCCTGCACCGGCTGCCGCAGCTGCTCGAGCGGCGGCGCGCGAGCGGCCTCGCCCAGGTCGACGTCAGCTTCCCGGAGATCGAGAAGTTCGACCACCTGCCGCCGGCGCGCGTCGCAGGCGCGAGCGCCTTCGTCTCGATCATGGAGGGCTGCAGCAAGTACTGCAGCTTCTGCGTCGTTCCCTACACGCGCGGCGAGGAGGTCTCGCGGCCCTTCGAGGACATCGTCGCCGAGATCGCCGCGCTCGCCGCGCGGGGCGTGAAGGAAGTGACGCTGCTCGGGCAGAACGTCAACGCCTGGCGCGGCACGATCGACGCAGAGCGCGCCGATTTCGCCGAGCTGCTGAAATATGTGTGTGAAATGCTGCACCGCGTCCGCTATACCACGTCCCACCCCCGCGAGTTCACGCAGCGGCTGATCGACGCGCACCGCGACCTGCCGCAGCTCGCGCCGCACGTGCACCTGCCGGTGCAGTCGGGCTCGGACCGGATCCTGGCGGCGATGAAGCGCGGCTACACCTGCCTCGAGTACCGCTCGATCGCGCGGCGGCTGAGGCAGGCGCGCCCGGAGATCTCGCTCACCTCGGACTTCATCGTCGGCTTCCCGGGCGAGAGCGAAGCGGATTTCGAGGCGACGCTGCGCCTGGCGCGCGAGGCTGCCTTCGACGCCTCGTTCTCTTTCGCGTACAGCCCGCGGCCCGGGACGCCCGCAGCGGAATTGCCGGGTCAGGTTCCCGTTGCCGTGAGGCTGGAAAGGCTCCAGCGCCTGCAGGTCCAGCTCGAAGCGCAGGCGCGCGCCATCAGCGAGGGCATGGTCGGCGGCACCGAGCGCGTGCTGGTCGAGGGGCCCTCGAGGAAGAGCGCAGCCGAGCTCGCCGGGCGCACCGGCAACAACCGCACGGTCAATTTCCGCGGCGGGCCGGAGCTGATCGGGCGCTTCGTGCCGGTCAGGATCACTGCTGCAAGATCCCATTCGCTGCGCGGCGAGCTGAATGCGAAGTAAGCCGGTAGAAGTCAAGCTCGACCCGGTCGACAACCAGCGCCTCGCGCGCCTGTGCGGCGCGCTCGACGAGAACCTGCGCCAGATCGAGTCCGCGCTCGACGTCACCATCGCGCGGCGCGGCGCGCGCTTCACGGTGCGCGGCGAGCAGGCGGGCCGCGCGGCGCAGGCGCTCGAGCACTTCTACGGCCGCGCCGCGGGCGACCTCAGCGTCGAGGACGTGCAGCTCGGCCTCACGGAGCTCTCGAAGGACTTTTCCGTGAAGAGCGAGGGGCCGCAGCTCCTGACGCGGCGGCAGGACCTGCACGGGCGCACGCCGCACCAGGTCGAGTACATCGAGAACATCCTCGCCCACGACCTGACCTTCGGCATCGGCCCGGCGGGGACGGGCAAGACCTATCTGGCGGTGGCGTGCGCCGTCGACGCGCTCGAGCGCGACAAGGTGAAGCGCATCGTGCTGGTGCGCCCGGCGGTGGAGGCGGGCGAGCGCCTGGGCTTCCTGCCGGGGGACCTGGCGCAGAAGGTCGACCCCTACCTGCGCCCGCTCTACGACGCGCTCTACGACCTGATGGGGTTCGAGAAGACCGGGAACGCGCTCGAGCGCGACAAGGTGAAGCGCATCGTGCTGGTGCGCCCGGCGGTGGAGGCGGGCGAGCGCCTGGGCTTCCTGCCGGGGGACCTGGCGCAGAAGGTCGACCCCTACCTGCGCCCGCTCTACGACGCGCTCTACGACCTGATGGGGTTCGAGAAGACCGGGAAGCTCCTCGAGCGCGGCACCATCGAGCTCGCGCCGCTCGCCTACATGCGCGGGCGCACCCTCAACCACTCCTTCATCATCCTCGACGAGGCGCAGAACACCACGCCGGAGCAGATGAAGATGTTCCTCACCCGCATCGGCTTCGGCGCCAAGGCGGTGGTCAACGGCGACGTGACGCAGATCGACCTCGGGCGCGGCCAGAAGAGCGGCCTGATCGAGGCGCGGCGCATCCTCGCGGGCGTGCGCGGCATCGCGTTCACGCAGTTCGGCGCCCAGGACGTGGTGCGCCACCCGCTGGTCGCGCGCATCATCGATGCCTACGAAGCGCGCGCGCAGGAAGAGTAGCGTCGCGGTCCAGTTCGCCGTCGCTCGTCGCGGCATTCCGAGCGCCGCGCGGCTGCGCAAATGGACCTTGGGTCATCCGGGAATCACCTTGCGCATCGTCGGCGAGCGCGAAGCACGGAGAATCAACAAGCAGTTCAGAAAGACCGATCGGGCCACCAACGTCCTGTCGTTCGACACCGGCGACATCGTGCTCTGTCATCCGGTGATCGCGCGAGAAGCGAGGCAGCAAGGCAAGACCATCGCGGCGCATTACGCGCATCTGGTGGTGCACGGCGTGCTGCATCTGCGCGGCTATGGCCATGAGAAGAAACGGGAAGCGGCGCGCATGGCGCGCGCGGAGCGGCGCATCCTCGCGCGCCTGGGGTTCCCCGATCCCTACGCGGTAAAATTCCCGCGTCCCGCATGAACGATCCTTCGCGACCTAGTCTGCTCGAGCGCCTTTCGGCGCTCATCCTGCGCGAGCCCGGCGACCGCGAGCAGCTGGTCGCGCTGCTGAGGTCGGCCTATTCGCGCAACCTGCTCGACGCCGACGCGCTCTCCATCATCGAGGGCGCGCTCACCGTCTCCGAGATGCAGGTGCGCGACATCATGATCCCGCGCGCCCAGGTCGACTTCATCGACATCAACGAGCCGGTGGAGAGCTTCATCCCGCGGGTGATCGCGACCGCGCACTCGCGCTTCCCGGTGATCGACCAGAACCGCGACGACGTGATCGGCGTGTTACTGGCCAAAGATCTTCTTCGTCATTATGCCGGCGAGGAGGAGTTCAACGTGCGCGAGATGCTGCGGCCCGCGGTGTTCGTGCCCGAGGCGAAGCGCCTCAACGTGCTGCTGCGCGAGTTCCGCGCCAGCCGCAACCACATGGCGATCGTGGTCGACGAGTACGGCGGCGTGGCGGGCCTGGTGACCATCGAGGACGTGCTGGAGCAGATCGTCGGCGACATCGAGGACGAGTACGACTTCGACGAGGCTTCCGACAACATCCTGCCCGAGCCCGGCGGGCGCTGGCGCGTCAAGGCGCTCACGCAGATCGCCGACTTCAACGCCGCCTTCGGCTCGAGCTTCTCCGACGAGACCGCCGACACGGTGGGCGGCCTGGTGATCGCCCACCTCGGGCGGCTGCCCAAGCGCGGCGAGACGGTGCTGATCGAGGGGCTGCGCTTCCAGGTGCTGCGCGCCGACAGCCGGCGCGTCTACACGCTGCTGGTAGACAAGCCCAAGACGTGATCGCGTTCCTGGCTGGCGCAGCGACGGTGCTTGCTTTCGCGCCGGTCGGGATGTTCCCGCTCGCGCTCGCCACCTTCGGGCTGCTCGCGCACCTGTGGATCGCCGCGCCGCCGCGGCGCTGCTTCTGGACCGGGTTCTGGTTCGGCGCGGGCCTGTTCGGCGCGGGTGCCTCGTGGATCTACGTCAGCCTGAGCGAGTTCGGCGGCATGCCGGCGCCGCTCGCCGGCCTCGCGACGCTGCTGTTCTGCGCGCTGCTCGCGCTCTTTCCCGCCGCCGCGGGCTGGCTGCAGGCGCGCGTCCCGGCGAGCCCCGCGGCGCGCGCCTGCCTGCTCATTCCCGCGGCGTGGACGCTCGCCGAGTGGCTGCGCAGCTGGGTGCTCACCGGCTTTCCCTGGCTAAGTGCCGGCTACGCCGCCGCGGGCTGGCCGCTGCAGGGCTATGCCCCCGTGGCCGGCGTTTTCGGGGTGTCGTTCGTCACGCTGGTGCTGGCCGGCGCCGCATGGCAGCTCGTGACCCAGAGGAAGCGCCTGCTCCCGGTCGCGCTGCTTGCCGCGCTCGTGGCAGCGGGGGAGCTGCTGCGCCAGGTCGAATGGTCGGTGCCGGCCGGCGAGCCGGTGAGCGTCGCCCTGCTGCAGGGAAACATCCGGCAGGAGATGAAGTTCCGCCCCGAGCGCTACGCGCGCATCCTGGAAACCTATGCGCGCCTCGCCGAGCAGACCGACGCGCGCCTGATCGTGCTGCCCGAGACCGCGGTGCCGCGTTTCTACGACAGCGTCGCGCCGGAGTACCTGGCGCGGCTCGAGGCCGCCGCGCGGCGCAACCAGGGCGATCTGCTGCTCGGCGTCCCCTATCGGTCCTCGCGAGCCGACTACTACAACAGCGTGGTGACGCTGGGCGCCTCGCCACGCCAGCTCTACCACAAGGTGCACCTCGTGCCCTTCGGCGAGTTCGTGCCGCCGGGGTTCGCCTGGACGCTGCGCCTGATCGACATCCCGCTCTCCGACTTCTCGCGCGGCGCGCCCGGGCAGCCGCCGCTCGCCGCGGCCGGGCAGAGAATCGCGGTCAACGTCTGCTACGAGGACGCCTTCGGCGACGAGATCGCGCGCCGCGCGCCGCAGGCGACCCTGCTGGTCAACGTCTCGAACGTCGCCTGGTTCGGCGACTCGCTCGCCCCGGCGCAGCACCTGCAGATCGCGCGGCTGCGCGCCATCGAGACCGGGCGCATGGTCCTCACCGCGGCCAACACCGGCATCACCGCGCTGATCGATCGCGACGGGCGCGTGCTCGACCGGCTGCCGCAGTTCGTCGAGGGCCGGCTCGAAGCCTCGGCGCGCGGCTATTCGGGCATGACGCCTTACGCCCGGCTGCGCGACTGGCCGGTGCTCGTGCTCGCGCTGCTCATTCTTGCCGCCGCGACCCTCGCCGCGCGCATCCGCCGGTAGAATTTCCTTCGCCGATGCTCAGCTTCCAGCAGCTCGTGCTCCAGCTCAACGCCTTCTGGGACCGGCGCGGATGCGTGCTGCTGCAGCCCTACGACATGGAAGTCGGCGCCGGCACCTTCCACACCGCGACCTTCCTGCGCGCCATCGGCCCCGAGCCGTGGAACGCCGCCTACGTGCAGCCCTCGCGCCGCCCCAAGGACGGCCGCTACGGCGAGAACCCGAACCGGCTGCAGCACTACTACCAGTACCAGGTGGTGCTGAAGCCCTCGCCCGAGGACATTCAAGACGTCTATCTGGAGTCGTTAAAGGACCTGGGGATCGACCCCGCGCAGCACGACATCCGCTTCGTCGAGGACGACTGGGAATCCCCGACCCTCGGCGCCTGGGGGCTGGGCTGGGAGGTATGGCTCGACGGCATGGAGATCACGCAGTTCACCTACTTCCAGGAAGTCGGCAGCCTGCCCTGCAAGCCGGTGCTCGGCGAGATCACCTACGGCCTGGAGCGCCTC
>MERP01000001.1:35143-37016 GCA_001772055.1 Betaproteobacteria bacterium RIFCSPLOWO2_12_FULL_68_19 | reverse complement strand
CTGATGTCGAGCTCGGCCGCGATGATCTTGTTGGGCTTGCCCTCGATGACGCGTTGCAGCACCGCTCGCTCGCGCTCCGTGAGCCCGGCGAGACGGCCCGCAGAGAGCGTCTGCCGCAGCCGATGCGCGCGAATCTCCGCGTCGCGCTGGAAGGCCTTCTCGATGATCGACAGCACCTCGCGGTAGCTGAAGGGCTTCTGGATGAAGTCGACCGCGCCGCCCTTAATGGCGCTCACCGCGGTCGGGATGTCGCCGTGCGCGCTGGTGAAGACGATCGGGATCGCGATGCCGTTGCGCTGCAGGTACTCCTGCAGCTCCAGGCCGCTCATGCCTGGCAGGCGCACGTCGAGCACCAGGCAGCCCGGCTCGTCGCGATAGCACTCGATGAACTCGGCCGCCGAGGCGAAAGTGCGCACCGCCATGCCGTTCGACTCCATCAGCCAGCGCCACAGGGTGCGGATCGATTCGTCGTCGTCGACGACAAAAGCGGTGGGCGTGCGCGCGGAGTCCATGCTAGGCGGGCTGCGGGAGGAGCTCGCGCACCTTCGCGACCAGCTCCTTGGTGGAGAAAGGCTTGGTGACGTAGGCGTCGGCGCCGAGCGCGAGGCCCCTGTCGATCTCGACGTCGCGCCCGCGCGCGGAGAGCATCACGATGCGGATCGCCCGCAGCGCGGGGGTCTCGCGGATGCGCCGGCACACCTCGAAGCCGCTCTTGCGCGGCATCATCACGTCGAGCAGCACCAGGTCCGGGCGGAACTCCTCGACCAGCTGCAGCGCTTCCTCGCCGTCGCGCGCCACGCGTACCTCGTAGTCGCAGCGGCGCATCAGGAACTCGAGCGAGGTGACGATGTTCGGCTCGTCATCCGCGATCAGGATCCTCCCGGGCATGGCGCTCGCCTCTCAGGCCGCCTCGCGGGCGGCATCGCGCAACAGTGGCAGTGTAAACGAGAAGCACGCGCCCCCGCCCAGCGCCGGCGAGGCGGCGCTTTCCACCCAGATGCGCCCGCCGTGGTACTCGACGATGTGGCGGCTGATCGGCAGGCCCAGACCGGTGCCGTGCGGCTTCTCGGTCAGGGTGTCGCCCACCTGGCGGAACTTCTCGAAGATGATCTCGCGGTCCTCGGGCGCGACGCCCGCGCCGTTGTCGCGCACGTCAACGCGCAGCCAGCCGGCGCGCTCCGAGAGCTCGACCTCGATGCGCCCGGCGCCCTGGTCGCAGAACTTCACGGCGTTCGAGAGCAGGTTGAGCATCACCTGGGTCAGGCGGTCGAGGTCGGCCTGCACCGGCGCGACGCGCTCGGGAACCTTCAGCTCGAGGCGGATGCCTTTCTCCTGGAAGACCTGGCCCATGGCGCTCACCGCGTCCAGGACCAGCTCGCGCATGTCGACGCGCGTCTCGTGCCATTCGGCGCGGCCCGACTCGATCTTCGCCAGGTCGAGCACCTGGTTGATGAGCCGCGTCAGGCGCTCGGTCTCCTTGGTGACGATGCCGAGGAACCTGCCGCGCTGCGCGGCGTCGATCTCCGGTTCCTGGCTGAGAATCTCGGTGAAGGCGCGGATCGAGGTGAGCGGCGTGCGCAGCTCGTGCGTCACGGTCGAGAGGAAATCGTCCTTCAGCCGGTCGAGCTCCTTCAGCCGCTCGTTGGCGGCGCGCAGCTCGCGCGTGGCGGCTTCCAGCTCGCGCGACTTCTGCTCGAGCTGGTGGCTGTACATCACCACCTGCGAGGCCTCGTCGAGGATGTTGCGCACCTCCTCGAGGCTCAGCGCCTCCTCCTTGACCACCGAGGCCACCATGATGCGCGCCGAGGCGGCGCCGATCGCGCCCGCGAGCTGGGTCTCGACGTAGTGCACGAACTCCGCGTCGGCCGCGAGC
>MERP01000001.1:0-35104 GCA_001772055.1 Betaproteobacteria bacterium RIFCSPLOWO2_12_FULL_68_19 | reverse complement strand
GTCGGCGCCCGTTGTCCCCAGGAAGCGCGCCAGCAGGTGGTAGAGCTCGGGCACCGAGGCCGTGCCGCGCCAGAAGCGGGCGCCGCCCGCGCTGCCGGTGCGCCGGAACACGTCGACGAACAGGCTCGCCTGGCGCGTCTCCTCGGCGCTCGGCGCGCCCGAGACCGAGACCGCGACGTACGCGCCGACGTTCGCCACCATGCTCCAGATCATGGCGTGGGTGATCTGGTCGAGCCCCTTCAGCCCGAACAGCTCCAGGGGCCTGAGCAGCTCGAGGCCCCAGGGCCCCTGCTCGAGCAGCCCGAGTGGCAGCCAGCCCGAGCGCGCGAGCGCCGGAAGCAGCAGCGTGTACGCCCAGACCACGAAGCCGGCGAGCAGCCCGGCGAGCGCGCCGCGGCGCGTGCCCCCCTTCCAGAAGATGCCGCCCAGCGCCGCCGGGGCGAACTGCGCCACCGCAGCGAACGAGATCAGGCCGATGGAGACCAGCGCGTAGGCCTCGCCGGCGAGCCGGAAGTACAGGTAGCCGAGCAGCAGGATCGCCACGATCGCGCCGCGCCGGATGCCGAGCAGCAGGCCGGTGAGATCGGGCCGCTCGTTGAGACGCAGGCTCCGCATGCGCAGCAGCACCGGCATCACCAGGTCGTTGCAGACCATGGTGGAGAGCGCGATGGTCTCCACGATCACCATTCCGGTGGCGGCCGACAGCCCGCCGATGAACACCAGCAGCGCGAGCAGCTCCTGCCTCTCGGCCATCGGGATGGTGAGCACGTAGGTATCGGCGTCGACGATTCCGGCCGGGAAATGCAGCCGGCCGCCGAAGGCGATCGGCAGCACGAACACGTTGATCGCCAGCATGTACAGCGGGAACAGCCAGATCGCCTTGTTGAGATGGCGCTCGTCCTTGTTCTCGATCACCGTCACCTGGAACTGGCGCGGCAGGAACATGATCGCCGCCATCGACAGGATGGTGAGCCAGACCCAGCTCGCGTAGTTGCCGGCGACGCCTTCCAGCGGCGTGAGCATCGGTGCGAGCGTTGCGTCGGCCGCGGCGCGCGCGAACACGTCGCCGAAGCCGTCGTAGATCACGAACGTGACGTACGTCCCCACCGCCAGGAAGGCGAGCAGCTTCACCAGCGACTCGAAGGCGATCGCGGCCACCATGCCCTCGTGGTGCTCGGCGGCGTCGAGGTGGCGCGTGCCGAAGGCGATGGTGAACAGCGCCAGGATCAGCGCCACCCACAGCGCGGTGTCCTGCGCCACCGGCACCGCGCCCACCTTGGCCGGCATCACGATCTCCGGGTACTGCATCAGGATCAGGAAGCCGTTCGACACCGCCTTGAGCTGCAGCGAGATGTACGGCACGATCCCCACCACCGCGATCACGGTCACCGCGCCGCCGAGCAGCGCGCTCTTGCCGTAGCGCGAAGCGATGAAGTCTGCGAGCGAGGTGATGCGGTTTTCCTTGCTGATGCGCAGGATCTTGCGCATCACTACCCACCACAGCGCGATCATCAGCGTCGGGCCGATGTAGATCGGCAGGAAGCCGACCCCGTCCGCGGCCGCGCGCCCGACGCTGCCGTAGAAGGTCCAGGCGGTGGCATAGACCGCGAGCGACAGGCTGTAGATGTACGGGCTCGCGATCACCGAGCGCCCGGCGTCGGCGCGCTTGTCGGCGTAATACGCGATCGCGAACAGCAGCCCGAGGTAGGCGAAGGAGGTGACGACGATGACCCAGCCCTGGAGCATGGCGCGGACCGCCTGGCGCTTATCTAATCACGCTTCTCGATGATCCAGGCCATGGCGGCGATCAGCGCCGCCCAGGCGCAGAAGATCCACGCGTAGAGGACCGGGATGCCGAGCACCGTGGCGGGCAGGTTGAACAGCGCCAGGAACGGGTAGTTGAACAGCACGAAGCCGAGCAGGCACAGCGCGATCAGCCGCTGGCCCTTTGCCTCGAACTCGCCCATCGCTCCCCTCCCCCCGGCCAGGCCTGGCTAAGGAGGCCTAGCCGTGCGCCGTCCTGATCTTGTCGACGATCTCGGGATTGGCAAGAGTCGACACGTCGCCCGGGTCCTGGCGATTGGAGATCGCCGCCAGCACGCGCCGCATGATCTTGCCGGAGCGCGTCTTGGGCATATCGGGGACGATGATCACCTGCCGCGGCCTGGCGATGGCGCCGATCTGGGAGACGACCGAAGCCGAGACCTTCTTCGCGATCTCCTCGGAGGCGTCCAGCCCGGGTTTCAAGGCGACATAGAGATCGGGCACCTTGCCCTTGATCGGGTCGGCGACCGGCACCACCGCGGCTTCCACGACCTCGGGCACGAGCAGCGCAGCCGACTCGATTTCCTTGGTGCCGAGGCGGTGGCCCGCCACGTTGATCACGTCGTCGATGCGGCCGAGAATGCGGTAGTAGCCGTCCTTCGCCTGCACCGCGCCGTCGCCGGCCATGTAAGGCCAGTCGCGCCAGTCCTTGCTCTTGCGGTTCCTGCAATAGCGCGAGTAGTACTGGTGAACGAAGCGGTCCGGGTCCTTCCAGATCGTCTGCATGATGCCGGGCCAGGGATTGCGGATGCAGATGTTGCCCGCCTTGCCCGAGCCGGCCTTGAGCTCGCTGCCTTCCTCGTCGTAGATCACCGGATGAATGCCCGGGATCGCGGGACCGGCGCTGCCCGGCTTCATCTTGTGGATCCCCGGCACCGTGCTGCACAGGAAGCCTCCGGTCTCGGTCTGCCACCAGGTGTCCACGATCACCGCCTGCTTCTTGCCGACCATCTTGTGGTACCACTTCCATACCTCGGGCTCGATCGGCTCGCCCACCGTGGTCATGTGCTTGAAGCGGTAGTGGTACTTCGCCGGCTCCTCGGGCCCCTCCTTGCGAAGCGCGCGGATCGCGGTCGGCGAGGTGTGGAAAATGTTCACGTCGAGCTCCTCGGCGATCCGCCAGGGCCGCCCCGCGTCCGGATGGGTCGGCACGCCCTCGAAAACGACCGAAGAGGCGGCGAGCGCGAGCGGGCCGTACACGATGTACGAGTGGCCGGTGATCCAGCCGATGTCCGCCATGCACCAGTACACGTCCTCGGGGTGGATGTCCTGGATGTACTTCGAGGTCCAGGTCACGTACGCGAGGTAGCCGCCGATGGAATGCTGGGCGCCCTTGGGCCGCCCGGTGGTGCCGCTCGTGTACATGAGGAATAGGGGCGCCTCGGCGGGCATCCGCACGGGCTCGATGCGCTTGCCGCGATACTTCGGCAGCAGATCGTTGACGACGAAGTCGCGCCCCTCCACGAGCTTCGTCGGGCTCGAGTACTTACCCGGGTAGCGCTGCCACACGAGCACCTTGTCGACCTTGTGGTTGTCCTTGGCCGCCTCGGTCACGGCGATGTCGGCCTTCTCCTTGTGGTCGAGCAGCTTCCCGCCCCGGTAATAGGCGTCCATGGTGATCATCACGCGGCTCTCGGAGTCGGAGGCGCGGTCGGCGCAGGCCTTGCCGCTGAAGCCGCTGAACACCTGCGAGTGAATCACGCCGAGCCGCGCGCAGGCGAGCATGGTGATCGGCAATTCCGCCACCATCGGCATGTGCAGCGTGACCCGGTCGCCGGCTTTCAGGCCGCAGAAGTCGCGCAGCAGCGCGGCGAACTCGTTGACGCGGACGTACAGCTCCTGGTAGGTGAGGTGCTGGATCGCCTCGTGCTCCGGCTCGGGCACGAAATGAAGCGCCGTCTTGTTCTTGTGCCTGGCGAGGTGGCGGTCGACGCAGTTGTAGCAGGCGTTGATCCTGCCGCCGACGAACCAGCGCCAGAACGGGGGATTGGTTCCGTCGAAGATCTTGTCCCACTTCTTGTACCAGTCCAGGAGCTCGGCGAACTCCTTGAAGTACCCGGGAAACTTGTCGAGCGAAAAGCGCTTGAAGACGCCCTTGTCGGTCAGGTTGGCCTGGGCGATGAACTCCTTGGCCGGCGCGAAGTAGGCCTCTTCCTGCCAATGCACCGCGATCTGCGCTTCGGAGACCTCGGCGCCGGACTGCTCACTGGGCCGACGGCGCGCTCTCTGCTCTGCCATGACGGTTCCTCCTCCAGTCCTCGGGTGACGATCGCGTGCGAAAGGCTATGCTACATTGGCCGCCTTTTTCAAGCTGCCCCGTTTCTCATGCAAACCACCATCTGCAGGGAGCACCTGGTGCAGAGCGTCGCCGACGCCCTGCAGTTCATCTCCTACTACCATCCCGCCGATTACATCCGCGCGCTGGCGCGCGCCTACGAGCGGGAGCAGTCGAGCGCGGCGAAGGACGCGATCGCGCAGATCCTGACCAACTCGCGCATGTGCGCCGAAGGGCACCGCCCGATCTGCCAGGACACCGGTATCGTGAACGTGTTCCTCAAGATCGGCATGGGGGTGCGGTTCGATTTCGCGGACTCGCTGGAGGACGCGGTCAACGAAGGCGTGCGGCGCGCCTACCTCGATCCGGACAACAAGCTGCGCGCCTCCGTGCTGGAGGGCTTCGAAAGGCGCAACACGAAAGACAACACCCCGGCCGTGATCCATATGCGGCTGGTGCCGGGCGACAAGCTCGAGGTCGACGTCGCGGCCAAGGGCGGCGGCTCGGAAGCGAAGTCGAAGTTCGCGATGCTCAACCCCTCGGACTCGATCGCCGAGTGGGTGCTCAAGACCGTGCCGACCATGGGCGCGGGCTGGTGCCCGCCCGGCATGCTCGGCATCGGCGTGGGCGGCACCGCCGAGAAAGCGATGCTGATGGCGAAGGAGTCGCTGATGGAGCCGATCGACATGGCCGAGCTCAAGGCGCGTGGCCCGCGCGACAAGCTCGAGGCGCTGCGCGTCGAGCTCTACGACAAGGTGAACGCGCTCGGCATCGGCGCGCAGGGCCTGGGCGGGCTGTCCACGGTGCTCGACGTCAAGATCCGCGCCTACCCCACGCACGCCGCGAACCAGCCGGTGGCGATGATTCCGAACTGCGCCGCCACCCGGCACGCGCATTTCGTGCTCGACGGCTCGGGGCCGGCCGAGTTCGAGGCGCCCAAGCTCTCCGACTGGCCGGCGGTCACGTGGAAGCCGGATACGAATTCCAGGCGCGTCGATCTGGATAAGTTGAGCAAGGAAGAAGTTGCATCCTGGCAGCCCGGCCAGCGCCTGCTGCTCAAGGGCAGGCTGCTCACCGGGCGCGATGCGGCGCACAAGAGAATTCAGGAGTTGCTGGAGGGCGGCAAGTCCTTGCCGGTCGATTTCAAGAACCGCGTCATCTACTACGTCGGCCCGGTCGATCCGGTGCGCGACGAAGTGGTGGGACCCGCGGGCCCCACCACCGCGACGCGCATGGACAAGTTCACCGAGACCATGCTCGGCAAGACCGGCCTGCTCGCGATGGTCGGCAAGGGCGAGCGCGGCCCGGCGGCGATCGACTCGATCCGCAGGCACAAGGCCGCCTACCTGATGGCGGTCGGCGGGGCGGCCTACCTCGTCGCCAAGGCGATCCGCAAGTCGCGCGTGCTCGCCTTCGAGGACCTCGGCATGGAAGCGATCTACGAGTTCGAGGTGGAAGACATGCCGGTCACAGTGGCGGTCGACTCGAACGGCGAATCGGTCCACAGCACCGGTCCCGCGGCATGGTCGAAGAAAATCGTTGAATTGAAGCTTCCCGTCACCGAAGCGTGACGAATTGGCGCGCCGTCTGGGCCATCTTTGCGGGTGGCCTCGTCGCGGGCGCGTACATCACCAAGGTGCCCCCGGCGCTGCCCGCGCTGCGCGAGGAGCTCGGCCTCACGCTCGTCGAGTCGAGCTTCATCGCCACGATGTTCAACGTCATGGGCATGGCGGTCGGAATGCTCGCCGGGGTGCTTTGCGATCGCTTCGGCCACAAGCGACTGGCGCTCGCCGGGCTCGCGGTGATGGCCGCGGGCGGCGCGCTCGGCGCCGGCGTGGGCCGCTTTGCGCCCCTGCTCGCGGCGCGCTTTCTCGAGGGTGTCGGCTTCATTCTGTTCACCGTGGCCGCGCCGGCGCTGATGAGCGCAGTCACCGGCAGCGCGCGCGAGCGCGCCAAGGCGCTCGGCCTGTGGAGCGCTTACATGCCCGCGGGGGGCAGCCTCGCCCTGCTCGCCGCGCCGCTGGTGATCGGCGCATGGGGATGGCGCGGTCTGTGGATCGTGCTCGCCGTCGCGGCGACCGCGTGCATGGCGCTGCTCGCCCGTGCCGTCCCGGCCTCGCGCCTGGGGCAGGTCAGCTCGCTGCGGCTGGTGCTCGAGTCCCTCGCCCAGAAAGGCAACATCGTGCTCTCGGCGCTGTTCGCCTTCTACGTCGCGCAATGGACTTCGGTGATGATCTGGCTGCCCACGTTCCTCATCGACGAGCGCGCTACGGCGACCACGACGGCCGCGCTGCTCACGGCGCTGATGGTGCTGGTCAACGTTCCCGGCAACCTGGGCGGCGGCTGGCTGATCGCGCGCGGGGTCAAGCGGGGGACGCTGGTCGTCACGGCCTGCGCCGTCACCGCCCTGTGCGATGTCGGCATGCTCACCGACCTGCTGCCCGACGCGCTGCGCTTCGCCCTGGTGCTCGCTTTCTCGATGGTCGCGGGCGTCATCCCGGCGTCCATCTTCTCCGGGCTTCCCGTGCACGCCAGGACGCCCCAGCACATCGGCACCGGCAACGGCATGGTGATGCAGGCTTCGCAGGCGGGCCAGTTCTTCGGCCCGCTCGCGCTCGCCTGGATCGCCTCGCGCTTCGGCGGCTGGGAGCTTGCGCTCTGGGCGATGCTCGCGTTCGCCGCCGGCGGCGCGCTCTGCGGCGTGGCGATCGGCGCGATCGAGAAGCGGCTGCCCGGCCGGAGCTAGAATCCGCTCATGCCGCGAGTCCATGTCTGCGAGGTCGGCCCGCGCGACGGGCTGCAGAACGCGAGGCACCTGATGAGCACCGAGGCGAAGAAGGCCTGGATCTCGGCGCTCGCCGCCGCGGGCCTGCGCGAGATCGAGGTGGGCTCGTTCGTGCCGCCGAAGCTGATTCCGGCCATGGCGGACACCGCCGAGGTGGTAAGACATTCCCTGCAGATTCAGGGATTGAAAGTCGTGGCCCTGGCCCCGAACCTGAAGGGCTTCCAGCGCGCGCTCGAGGCCGGCGCGCACAAGGTCACTTTCCCGGTCTCGGCAAGCCGCGCGCACAGCGAGTCGAACGTGCGCATGACCCCCGAGCAGATGGTCGAGGAGGTGCGCAAGTGCGCGCGCCTGGGCGGCGCGCAGATCGAAGGCGCGGTCTCGACCGCCTTCGGCTGCACGATGCAGGGGGTGGTGCCCGAGGACGAGGTGGTGCGCATCGCCGCCTCGCTCGCCGAGTTCTGCGACGCGGTCGCGCTCGCGGACACGGTGGGCTACGCCAATCCTGCGCAGGTGAAAAGGCTGTTCCGGCTTGTTCGTTCTCAAATCGGTTCAAAGCTCGAAGGCGCGCATTTCCACAACACGCGCGGCCTCGGGCTCGCCAACGCGCTCGCCGCCTACGAGGAAGGGGTGCGCAACTTCGACAGCTCGATGGGCGGGCTGGGCGGCTGCCCCTTCGCGCCCGGCGCGAGCGGCAACGTGATCACCGAGGACCTGGTGTTCATGTTCGAGAGCATGGGTGTCAGCACCGGGATCGACCTGGAGAAACTTTTTCAGGCAAGAAAGATCCTCACAGAAGCGATTCCCGAAGAACCCGTCTACGGGCATACGCCCCTCGCCGGCCTGCCAAAAGGATTCCGTGCTGCGGCATGAACAGGGGGACCTTGGGCGGCCCCCCCGTACCCCCCTGCAAGCATGAATCTTCCTCTCGAAGGGGTGCGCGTGGTGGAGTTCGCGCACATGGTGATGGGACCCTCCTGCGGGCTCGCGCTCGCCGATCTCGGCGCCGAGGTGATCAAGGTCGAGCCGCTCGAGGGCGACAACACGCGGCGCCTCGAAGCCGCCGGCGCGGGCTTCTTCCCGGTCTTCAACCGCAACAAGAAAAGCCTTGCCGTCGACCTGGCGCACCCGCAAGGCAAGAGCCTGGTCCTGAGGCTGCTCGATTCCGCCGACGTGCTGACCGAGAACTTCCGGCCCGGGGCGCTGGACCGCCTCGGCTTTTCGTATGACGTGCTTGAAAAGAGAAACCCCAGGCTCGTGTACTGCTCGCTGAAGGGTTTCCTCAAGGGGCCCTACGAGCATCGCCCTGCTCTCGACGAGGTGACGCAGATGATGGGCGGGCTCGCCTACATGACCGGGCTGCCCGACCGGCCGCTGCGCGCCGGGTCCTCGGTGGTCGACATCATGGGCGGCACCTTCGCCGCGCTGGGCATCCTCGCCGCGCTGCGCTGCCGCGAGCGCACCGGCCGCGGCCAGCAGGTGACGAGCGCGCTGTTCGAGAGCACCGCCTATCTCGTCGCGCAGCACATGGCGCAGTACGAGCTCACCGGCGAGGCGCCCCCGCCGATGTCGGTAAAGCGCCCCGCCTGGGGCGTTTACGACATCTTCGCCACCGCCGGCGGCGGACGCCTGTTCATCGGCGTGGTCACCGACACGCAGTGGGAAGTCTTCTGCCGCGAATTCTCCGAACAGGCGCTCGCCGACGACAGCCGCCTCAGGACCAACGCGCTGCGCGTGAAAGCGCGCGACTGGCTGATCCCGCGGCTGGGCGAGGTGTTCCTGCGCTACGGGCAGGCGGAGCTGACGAAGAAGCTCGAGGCGATCGGGCTGCCGTTCGCGCCGATCGCGAAGCCCTGGGACCTGCTCGAGGACCCGCACCTCGTCGCCTCCGGCGGGCTGCTGGAAACCAGGGTGGGAGAAAAGACCATCCGCGTGCCGGCGCTGCCGCTCGAGCTCGGCGGCAAGCGCCTGGGCAAGCGCAGCGACCCGCCGCGCCTGGGCGAGCATGGCCGGGAGCTGCTCGCCGCTCTGGGATGCACACCTGGGGAAATCGACGGCCTGCTCGAGCGGCGCGTCGTCGCTTTCCCTGGCTGACTAGCGTTTCTCGACCGAGAGCGCGCCAGGCCCGTAGGTTGCCACCAGCAGCAGCCCGCCGATGATGGCGGCGTTCTTCAGGAAGTTGTTCATCTCGCCGAACCAGCGCGCGGCCTCGACCGACCAGAAGCGGTGCGCCGTGAACGTGGCGATGACCACGAACAGAATCAGGAGCCACGCGGCCCAGCGCGTGCGCCAGCCGATGACCAGCAGGAGGCCGCCGCCGAGCTCGATCACGATGGCAAGGATCGCCATCACTTCCGGGAGCGGCAGGCCGACCTTGCCCATGTAGCCGACGGTTCCCGAGTAGCCGGTGAGCTTCAGGTAGCCGTTCACCAGGAACACCGCAGCGAGCAGGATTCTTGCCGCGAGGTTGAAGATCGGATCGTACGAAGCCGGGGTTGCGGGCGCTGCGCTGATCGTCGTGTTCATCCTTCCCTCCCTTTTAAGTGCGAAGATCCGTTGATGTAACCGATCGGTTACATTTTCCGCTATTGCGCGAGCGTGTCGATGCCCGCTTTCGCAATTTGCTCGTCCTCGTGCGACTGCACGCCCGAAACGCCGACTCCGCCGACGCAACCGCCCTCGACCATGATCGGCAGCCCGCCCTGGACGGGGGTGATTTCCGGCATGCGCAGCAGCTCCGGCCGCGTCCGGATGCGCTCCTGCCAGGCGGCGGTCGAGCGGCGCGATTCGGCCGCAGTGCGGCCTTTCTCCGCCGCGATGCGCGCGTTGGCCGGAGAAGCGCCGTCCATGCGGATGAGATGCAGGAGGTGGCCGCCGTCGTCGAGGATGGCGATGCAGACGTTCCAGTTGTTCTTCCTTGCTTCGGTCTCGGCGGCTGCCGAGATCTTGCGGCAGTCCTCGAGGGTCAGCATCGGCCTGCTTTTCATTGGTTCCCCAGACTTTGTCTTATCTGCTCCAGTGCGCCGGGATCTTCGATCGTGGTGAGGTCGCCCGGGTCGCGCCCTTCGGCAAGCGCCTGGATGGAGCGGCGCAGCGTCTTGCCGGAGCGCGTCTTTGGCAGCAGGGTCACGAAGTGCACCGCCTTGGGCCGTGCGATGGCGCCGAGCTGCTTGTCCACGGTTTCCATGACCTCCTGCGGGGTGGTTCTCTTCGATGCGTCCTTCAGGACGGCAAAGGCGAGCGGCATCTGGCCCTTGATCGGATCGGCGACGCCCACGACCGCGCACTCGGCGATGTTCGGATGCGCGCTCACCGCCTCCTCGATCTCGCGCGTGCCCAGGCGGTGGCCGGCGACGTTGATCACGTCGTCGGTGCGACCGAGGATGAAGTAGTACCCGTCCTTGTCGCGGATGCCCCAGTCGAAGGTCGAGTAGATGAGCTGGTTCTTGAAGTCCTTGAAGTAGGTGTCGACGAAGCGCTGGTCGTCGCCCCATACCGTCGACATGCAACCGGGGGGCAGCGGCGGGGCGATCGTCACCACGCCCTTTTCGCCATCCTTTACTTCATTTCCCGTGATTTCATGAAGCAACCGCACGTCGTAGCCGTACACCGGGAAGCTGGGCGAGCCCATCTTGAGCGGCGTGTTCTCCACCCCCGGATGCGCCGAGAGCAGCGGCCAGCCGGTCTCGGTCTGCCAGTAATGGTCGATCACCGGCCGGCCGAGCGATTCGGTGATCCACACGTGCGTCGGCTCGTCGAGCGGCTCGCCGGCGAGGAACAGGTGCTTGAGCGAGGACAGGTCGTACTTCTTCAGGTAAGCCGGGTCCTGCTTCTTCAGCACCCGGACCGCGGTCGGCGCGGAGAACATCACCGCCACCTTGTGCTCCTGCACGATCTTCCACCAGATGCCGGCGTCGGGCCGGATCGGCACGCCCTCGTACAGGATGGTGGTCATGCCGGCGATGAGCGGCGCGTAGACGATGTACGAGTGCCCCACCACCCAGCCGATGTCCGAGGTGGTGAACATCGTCTCGCCCGGCTCGCCGCAGAAGATGTGCTGCATCGACGCGGCGAGCGCCACGGCGTAGCCGCCCACGTCGCGCTGCACGCCTTTCGGCTTGCCGGTGGTGCCGGAGGTATAGAGGATGTACGAGGGCTGGTTCGACTCGAGCCAGGCGCAAGGCACGTCGGTGAGCGTGACCTCCCGCTCCAGCGCGGCCCAGTCCACGTCGCGAGCGCGCACGCTCGCCATCGCCGGGTCGAGCCCGCGGCGGAAGATCAGCACCTTGCGCGGCGGATGCCTGGCGAGCTTGAGCGACTCGTCGACCAGCGCCTTGTAGAGCACGTGCTTGCCCATGCGGCTGCCGCCGTCGGCGGTGAGCATCAGCGCGGGCCTCGCGTCGTCGATGCGCGCCGCGAGGCTGGCGGCAGCGAAGCCGCCGAACACCACCGAATGGATGGCGCCGAGCCGCGCGCAGGCGAGCATGGCGAACACCGCCTCGGGGATCATCGGCATGTAGATGATCACGCGCTCGCCCTGCTTCACGCCGAGCGACTTCATCATCGCCGCGACGCGGTTGACCTCGAAGAACAGCTCCTCGTAGGTGAAGCTGCGGCTCTTGTCGACCTCGGTGGAGATCCAGACCAGCGCCTTCTGCTTGCCGCGCGCGGCGAGGTGGCGGTCGAGCGCGTTATGGCACAGGTTGGTCTCGCCGCCCACGAACCAGCGCGCGAAGGGCGGGCGCGAATAGTCGAGGACGCGGTTGAACGGCTTGTGCCAGTGGATCAGCTGCGCCTGCTCGGCCCAGAATCCTTCACGATCCTCGAGCGAGCGGCGGTGGAACGCCGCATAGGTGGCCATGCCACTATTGTTGCCCAGCTTTGAGCGCCTTGGCGATCTCCAGCAGCCGGCGCAGCAGCTCCTCCGAGCGATCGCCCGGGCGGCTCCGGCTCGCCGCTTCCAGCACGCGCAGCGCCCGCTAGACATCTTCCCCGAGGCCCGGCCGAGCCGGGGCGCGAGGCGCCGCCTCGAGGCGCTGCAGGGCGAGCCGCATCAGGTCCTCGATGGAGGCGGCGGCGCCGTCGACGGCGGCCGAGGCGAGGCCGAAGCTGCAGGCGATCTTGAGCGCCTGGCCTGCGTAGCCGACCTGCGCGCCTTCCAGCTGCTCGCGCAAGCGGCGCGCCACCGCGTTCATGTGCGCCGCCGCCGCGCCGGGCGCGAGGAGCACGAAAGTATCCGGCGCGGTCCGCCCGAGCGCGTCGCCGGAGCGCAAGGCGGCGAGGATCGCCTTGGCGATCTGCGCGAGCAGCTGCTCGGCGACCTGGCCGCCCGCGCGCCGCGCGAGCTCCGCGTGGCTGTCGATGCGCAGCGCCATGACGGAAAGCTCCGTGGCGTTCCGGCGGGCGGAAGCGTAGTACCTGCGCCCTTCGCTGAGCAGACCGCGCGCCGTCAGCACCCCGGTAAGCGCGTCACGGGTCGTGGGGGCAGGTGCAGGCGCGGGGGGGCTCGCCGGGCGAACCATCTTCAGCAGGCGCTCGATCCGGGTCAGGACCTCGCGCGCGTCCGCCGACTTCGAGATGAACGAGCTCGCGCCGGCGTCGCGCGCGCGCTTCTTCGTCGCCGCCTGCTCGTCGCCGGTGATGATGGCCACCGGCAGCGTGCGCACGCGCGCGTCGCTCGAGCCGCGGATGCGCCCGAGCAGCCCGAAGCCGTCGAGCCGGGGCATGTCGAGATCGGTGAACACCATCACCACCGACGCGTCGCGCGACACGACATCCCAGGCGGCTTCCCCGTCCGCCTCCTCGAGCACCGTGAACGAGGTGCTCAGGATGCTGCGAAAGGTGGTGCGGACGAACTTGGAGTCGTCCACCACCAGGACCCGCTGGCGTAGGCTGCCGGCCTGCATGCGCCTAGTGTGGGCGCCCTGGCAAGCGCCCCACTAGGTCATGCGTCACAGTTTCACTCGCTCAGGTCGACGACCACCCGGCGGCTGACCTTGGCGTCGATGAAGTCGCCGAAAACCTTCGGCAGCTCGGCGAAGGCGATGGTGCGGCACATTTCCTTGAGCAGCGGCGGCTTCATGTCCGAGCCGAGCCGGCGCCACACCTCGCGGCGCAGCTCGGGCGAGGGCGCCTCGGTCGAGTTGACGCCGAGCAGGCTCACGCCGCGCAGGATGAAGGGCATGACCGTGGTATTGAGGTTCGGGCTCGCGGCGAGGCCGATCGAAGCGATCACTCCGTTCACCTTCATGGTGCTCGCCATCCACGCCAGCACCTCGCCGCCCAGGTTGTCCACCGCGCCGGCCCAGGTCGCCCTGTCGAGGGGTTTGACTTTCGAAAAATCAATTTCGCTTCTTAGCTTGATCTCCTTGGCCCCGAGCTTCTTCAGCCAGTCCGCCTCGTTCGCCTTCCCGGTCAGCGCGACCACCTCGTAGCCGAGCTTCGCCAGGGAGGCAATGGCGATCGAGCCGACCCCGCCGGTCGCGCCGTCCACGATCACCGGGCCGTTGTCCGGCCTGAGCCCGTTCTGCTCCATGCGCACGATGCCCAGGCCGGCGGTGAAGCCGGCGGTGCCGAAGGCCATCGCCTCCCACAGCGACATGCCGTGCGGCAGCTTGACCAGCCACTCGGCCGGCACGCGCGCGTACTGCGCGTAGCCGCCATGGTGGGCGACGCCGAGGTCGAAGCCCACCGCGAGCACCGCGTCGCCCTTGACGAAGCGCGAATCGCCGGAGCTCACCACGGTGCCGGAGAAGTCGATGCCGCCGATGCACGCTTGCCTTCTCAGGATCCTTCCCTTGCCGGTCGCCGCCAGCGCGTCCTTGTAGTTGACGTCGGAGTAGGCCACGCGCACCACCACCTCGCCGGGATCGAGCTCCTCGAGCGCCATCTCGACGAAGCCTGCGCGGATCTTGCGGTCGATCTCTTCCAGCCTGAAGGCCTTGAATTTCTGCATGGGGTAATTTTACTGACTGCCGCGGCGCGCCGGCAGCCGGCGATATTGCGCCGCCTGCATCTCGTGCAGGCGGCTGACGGCGCGCTGGAACTCGGCCGCGCTCTCCCCCTCGGTGAACAGCTCCTCGGGCGGCGCCTCGGCCGAGACGATCAGCTTGACGCGCTCGTCGTACAGGACGTCGACCAGCCAGGTGAAGCGCCGCGCCGCGTCGGACTGCCTGGCCGACAGGCGCGGCACGCCGGACAGGACCACGGCATGGAAGCGCTTCGCGAGATCCACGTAATCGGCGTACGAGCGCGGCCCGCCGCACAGCACGCGGAAATCGAACCACACCACGCCGCCGGAGCGCCGGCGGTAGGCAATGGTGCGCCCCTCGACGTCGAGCGCCTGGCGCTCCTCCTCGACGTCCTTGAGCTCCTGGAAGACGTTTTCCAGCTCCGTTTCGCTGTCCGGGCCGACATGGTAGACCCTGACGCGCTCCATCTTCAGCCGCCGGTAGTCGGTGCCGTTGTCGACTCGCACCACGTCGAGCCGGCTCTTGATGAGCTCGATCGCCGGCAGGAAGCGGCTGCGCTGCAGCCCGTTCGGGTACAGGCCGCCGGGCGGATAGTTGGAAGTCATCACGAACTCGACGCCGCGCTCCATCGCCTGCTCGAGGAAGCGGCCCAGGATCATCGCGTCGGCGATGTCCGACACGTGGAACTCGTCAAAGCAAACCAGTCGATGTCGTCGCGCGGTCCTCGCCGCCACTTCGGCGATCGGGTCCTCGGTGCCCTTCACCGCGTCGAGCTCGCGATGGATCTCGCGCATGAAGTGGTGGAAATGCACGCGGCGCTTGCGCACCAGCGGCACGCACAGGTAGAAGGCGTCCATGAGGAAGCTCTTGCCGCGCCCCACCGGCCCCCACAGATACACGCCCTTGGGCAGCGGCGGCTTGACCAGCAGCCGCTTCAGCGCGGTATCGCGCCTCGCCTTGTACGCGCTCCACTCCTCGTACAGGCGCTGCAGCCGCTCGACCGCGAGCCGCTGGGAAGGGTCGGAGACAAAGCCGCGCTTGCTCAGGCTCTGCTCGTAGACCGAGACAACGTCCTGCTTATCGGCCATCGCTGTCGTGGCGGGCGAGCCAGGCACCCCAGGCAAGGAAAGCCCCGATCAGGGCGAAGAGCGGCCCGACGATGCTGATGATGATGCCGTACGCCCAGCCGCCCTCGCCCACCGGGCGGCTGCTGCCCGGCTCTCCCGGGAGGTAGCGCACGGCGAGGCGATCGCCCGGGCGGGCGGCTTCCCAGGCGGCGACCTCGAGCACGGCTCGCCCCTCGCCCTTCGCGCCCTCGGGGGTGTCGAAACGGTAGAGCGCCACGTATTCGGTGCGGCTGCGCCCGCCCCGCTGCGCCTCATCGACCTGCTTGGAAACGATACGCGCCTCGGCGTTTTTGCCTTGGGCCGCATACCGCCGCTCCCTGAGAAGCTCGCCGATGCCGTCGATGGTGGCGCCGCAGCCGGCAAAGAAGAACACCGCGCCGATGCCGGCGCCCCACCACCAGCCGCGAGCGGGCTTCGGGGTTCCCTTTTGTACTGCGGGGGACAGGGCTGGCGCTACCGGCGTCGGCCTGGGCGCTTTCCTGCGCGCCGCCGGCCGGCTGCGGCCCCACCAGGCAACCCCGCCGCAGGCGAGCACGCCCGCGCCGCCAATGACGAGGAAGAGGATCGGCGCGACCCAGCTCGGCTCCCACCCCTGCACGCGATGCAGCCACGGGCTGCCCGCGACATACGTGACCGCGACCGGCGCGCGCTCCTTCAGCCGCTCCCATTCGTCGACGTCGAGCTCGCTCGTCCCGACGATTTCCTCGCCGGAATCGCCCTGGAAGCGGTAGGTGACCTGGTAATGCGTCGATTGCGAGCGGCTGCGGCCCGGGCCGCTCGAGCTGCCGCTCGATTTCTTGACGATGGCCTTGGAGAGCACCGTAGCCTCGGCCTGCTGGCCGCGCGCCTCGAAAAGCGCCTGCTCGGACTGCACGGCGCCGAGCCAGAAAACGCCGCCGCCCGCGAAAGGCAGGAAGAACAGCGCGCCGATGATGTCGAGCGCGTGGGCCGGCGAGCGCGCGACCCAGGCGGCAAAGCCCGACGGCACCGGAGCGCGGCCGAGGATGAGGCAGATCCCGAGCGGCGCGAACACCACGCCGACGAGCCCGAACACGATCGGCAGGATGAGGTCGCGCTGCTGGCCTTCCACGCGATGTGCCGCGGGATCTTCCCTGAGATAGCGCACCTCGAGCGCATCGCCCGGGCTGAGCCGCCGCCAGAGCGCCTCGTCGATCGCGGCGCTCGCCGAGACGGGCGAGCCCTGCTCGGGGGTGAAGCGGTAGTGCACGCGGTACTCCGGCCGCACGATGGTGCCGCTGGCGCGGTCGGCGATTACGTACTTGCGCACCAGCTCGGCGCGCGCGGTTCGCCCCTCGGCGGCAACCTGCCGCTCCTCGAGCGCGCTCCACAGGTACAGCGCGACTCCGCCGAAGATCGTCCCGAGCATAAGGAACAGGCCTCCTACGCCCAGGGTGGCGCGGTCCGCCACGGCTACCCGTTCAGCGACCTCTTGTCCACCGCTAGCGCGGCCTCGCGCATGACCTCGGACATCGAAGGATGGGCGTGGCAGATGCGCGCGATGTCCTCCGAGGAGGCGCCGAACTCCATCGCCACCACCGCCTCGGCGATCAGCTCGCTCGCCAGGCTGCCGATCGCGTGCACCCCGAGGATGCGGTCGCTGCCTGCGTCGGCGAGGATCTTGACGAAGCCCTCGGGCTCCTCGCGGCCGAGCGCGCGCCCGTTGTAGGCGAAGGGGAAGCGCCCGGCGCGATAGGCGACGCCTTCGGCCTTGAGCCGCTGCTCGGTCTTGCCCACCCAGGCGATCTCGGGCGCGGTGTAGATCACCCAGGGGATGGCGTCGTAGTTCACGTGCCCGTGCTGGCCGGCGATGATCTCTGCCACCATCACGCCCTCGTCCTCCCCCTTGTGGGCGAGCATCGGCCCGCGCACCACATCTCCCACGGCGTACACGCGCGGCAGCGCGGTGCGGCAGTTCTTGTCGACTTCGATGAACCCCTTGGGGTCGAGCTTCAGGCCGATGTTTTCCGCCCCCAGGCCGTCGGTGTTGGGCACCCGGCCGACCGAAACGATGAGCCGATCGCAATCGAATATTTTACTTGAGCCTTCCTTCGTACTGTACTGAATTGACAACCCTTTCTTTGACTCCTTCACACCGGAAATCGTCACCCCAAGCTCGATGTCGAGGCCTTGGCCCTTGGTGAAGATCTTCCAGGCCTCCTGGGCGACGGTCTCGTCGGCGGCGCCGAGAAACGTGGGAAGCGCCTCCAGGACCTTGACCGTGGAGCCGAGCCGGCGCCAGACGCTGCCGAGCTCCAGGCCGATCACGCCGGCCCCGATGACCCCGAGGCGCGGCGGCACCGAGTCGAAGGCGAGCGCGCCCTCGTTGTCGCAGATCAGCTTGTTGTCGACCGGGATGCCAGGGAGGTGCCGGGCCTTGGAGCCGGTCGCAATGATGACGTTCTTCGCCTCGACGGTTTCGGAATCGACCTCGATCTTCCAGGTCGTTCCCCCGGAGACGAGCTTGCCGTGGCCCTGGAGCCACGTGACCTTGTTTTTCTTGAACAGGCCGGCGATGCCGGAGGTCATCTTGCCGACGATCCTGTCCTTGCGCTCCAGCATCGTCTTCAGGTCGAACTTCACCCCGCTCGCGGTGATGCCGTGGGCCTTGAACTGGTGCAGCACCCGCTCGTAGTTCTCGGAGGACTCGAGCAGGGCCTTGGAAGGGATGCAGCCGACGTTGAGGCAGGTGCCGCCGAGCGCGAAGTCCCCTTTCGGGGTTTTCCACTGCTCGATACAACCGACACTCATTCCTAACTGAGCAGCACGGATCGCGGCGATGTAGCCGCCCGGCCCCGCGCCGATGACGACGACGTCAAAGCTCTTCACGGGGAACGAAGATCCAAAGGACGATGTAGACGAACACCGTGAAGCCGCCGAACACCAGGCCGAGTACGAAGAGCATGCGCCAGATCCAGCTTTCCACGCCGGTGAGCCGCGCGATGCCGCCGCAGACGCCTGCGATCCACCGGTCCGTCGCCGAGCGGCGCAGGCGGTTGATGGCGAGCCCGGCGCCGGGTCCGGGCGCGGCAGCGAGCAGGCGCGCCTTCGCCTGCTCGAACTCCCCCTGGGTCAGGGCGCCCTTGGCGAGCAGCTGGTGCAGCTTGTCGAGCTCGTCGGCGGTCGACATCAGATCTCGAGCACCAGCCGGGCCGGATCTTCCAGTGCTTCTTTAATACTTATTAAGAATAAAACTGCTTCGCGGCCGTCGATGATGCGGTGGTCGTAGGAGAGCGCGAGGTAGTTCATCGGCCGCACCACCACCTGGCCGCCCTCCACCACCGCCCGGTCCTTGGTGGCGTGCACGCCCAGGATCGCCGACTGCGGCGGGTTGATGATCGGCGTGGACAGCATCGAGCCGAACACCCCGCCGTTGGAGATCGAGAAGGTGCCGCCGGTGAGCTCCTCGATCGCGAGCTTGCCGTCCTGCGCGCGCTTGCCGAAGTCGCCGATCTTCTTCTCGATCTCGGCGAAGCTCATGCGCTCGGCGTCGCGCAGGATCGGCACCACCAGCCCGCGCGGGCTGCCAACCGCGACGCCGATGTCGAAGTAGCCGTGGTAGACGATGTCGCTGCCGTCGATCGAGGCGTTCACCACCGGGAAGCGCTTCAGCGCATGCACCGAGGCCTTGACGAAGAAGGACATGAAGCCCAGGCGCACGCCGTGCTCCTTCTCGAAGCGCTCCTGGTAGCGCTTGCGCATCTCGATCACCGGCGCCATGTTCACCTCGTTGAAGGTGGTGAGGATGGCGGCGGTCGATTGCGACTGCACCAGGCGCTCGGCCACGCGCTGGCGCAGGCGCGACATCGGCACGCGCTGCTCCGGCCGGCCGGTGGTGAGCTGCTCGATGTCGACCGGAGGCGGGGTCTGCGGGAGCGGAGATGCTTTTTGTGCAGAAACCTTGCCCACCTGCTCCAGCACGTCCCCCTTCGTCACGCGGCCGTCGCGGCCGGTGCCGAGGATCTTGGAAGTGTCGATGCCCTTTTCCGCGGCGATCTTCTGCGCGGCAGGCATCACGGGTCTTGAAGCGGGTTGAGGCCTGGGGGCCGGGGGCTGCTCAGCCGGTTGTCTAACAGCAGCTGCTTTTCCTTCGGTGTCGATCTGGGCGATGACGTCGCCCGAGCCGACCGCGTCGCGCGCCTTCTTCAGGATCTTCACCAGCACGCCGTCGGCGGGCGCGGGCAGCTCGAGCACCACCTTGTCGGTCTCGATGTCGATCAGGTTCTCGTCGCGCGCGACCGCCTCGCCTTCCTTCTTGTGCCAGTCGAGCAGCGTCGCCTCGGCGACCGACTCCGAGAGCTGCGGCACCTTCACTTCCACGATCATGACTGCTCCCGTTCAGTTTTTCCCCGGCTTCCGCTAGGCATCCGCCGGGTTGTGAAAAACCAGCACGTAACGTGCCGGGAAAACAACAAAATCAATTACTTGTACTTTCCGAACGCTTGCTCCGCCAGCGTCTTCTGGCGCTCGTTGTGGCGCGCCGCGTAGCCGCCCGCCGGCGAAGCCGAGGCGGGGCGGCCGGCATAGTACAGCTTCTGCTCCTCGCGCATGTTCTCGCGCAGGTAGTGCGCGGTCTGGTACCAGGCGCCCTGGTTCTGCGGCTCCTCCTGGCACCACAGCACTTCCGCCGCGCCGGGGTAGCGCTTCAGCTCGGCGGCGAACTGCTTGTGCGGGAAAGGATAGAGCTGCTCGATGCGGATGATCGCAGTATCGGCCTTTTGAAGTTCTGTTCGCTTGAGAGCCAGGTCGTAGTAGACCTTGCCGCAGCAGGCGATGATGCGCTTCACGCCCTTTTCATCGACCGTGCTGGTGTCCGGAATCACGCTCTGGAAGGCGCCGTTCGCCAGGTCCCGGATCGGCGAGGAAGCCTCCTTCTTGCGCAGCAGCGACTTCGGCGTGAGCACCACCAGCGGCTTCCTGAAAGGCCGCAGCATCTGGCGGCGCAGCAGGTGGAAGATCTGCGCCGCGCTGGAAGGCACGCACACCTGCATGTTGTGCTCGGCGCACAGCTGCAGGTAGCGCTCCAGGCGCGCCGAGCTGTGCTCGGGCCCCTGCCCCTCGTAGCCGTGCGGCAGTAACTGGACCAGCCCGCAAACCCTTCCCCACTTGGTCTCGCCCGAGCTGATGAACTGGTCCATCACCACCTGCGCGCCGTTGGCGAAATCGCCGAACTGCGCTTCCCAGATGACCAGCGCGTTGGGCTCCGCGGTGGCGAAGCCGTATTCGAAGCCGAGCACCGCCTCCTCCGAGAGCACCGAGTCGATGACCACGAAGGCGCCCTGGTCCTTGGAGATGTTCTGCAGCGGGATGTAGGTGCCCTCGTCCCAGCGCTCGCGCTCCTGGTCGTGCAGCACCGAGTGGCGGTGCGCGAAAGTGCCGCGGCCCGAGTCCTGCCCCGAGAGCCGCACGTCGTAGCCGTTGGACAGCAGCGAGGCGTAGGCGAGCGACTCGGCCATCCCCCAGTCGACCGGCAGCTTGCCGGCCGCCATCTGCCTGCGCGCCTCGATCACCCGCGCCACGCTCGGGTGCAGCTTGAAGCCCTCGGGCACCGTGGTGAGGCGCTCGGCGAGCCTCTGGAGCTCCGGCAAGGGAACGTGCGTATCCGCGGCGTCGGTCCACTTCGAGTTGAGGAACGGCGCCCAGTCGACCGCGAACTTGCTCTTGAAGTTGGACAGCACCGGCCGCACCGACTGCTGGCCGGCGTCGAGCATCTCGCGGTAGGCCTTGATCAGGTTTTCCGGTTCTGCTTCTTGAATGATTTTCTGTGCGATCAGCCCGTCGGCGTAGAGCTTGCGCGTGCCCGCGTGCTGGGCGATCTTCTTGTACATCAGCGGCTGGGTGACGAGCGGCTCGTCCTGCTCGTTGTGGCCGAGCTTGCGGAAGCAGACGATGTCGATCACCACGTCCTTGTGGAACTTCTGGCGGAAGTCGAGCGCGAGCTGCGTCACGAACAGCACCGCCTCCGGGTCGTCGCCGTTGACGTGGAAGATCGGCGCCTCGACCATCTTCGCCACGTCGGTGCAGTAGATGGTCGAGCGCGTGTCGCGCGGGTCCGAGGTGGTGAAGCCGATCTGGTTGTTGACGATGATGTGCACGGTCCCGCCGGTGCCGTAGCCGCGCGTCCCGGAGAGGTTGAGCGTCTCCATCACCACGCCCTGGCCGGCGAAGGCGGCGTCGCCGTGGATCAGGATCGGCAGCACCTGGTCGCCGGTCTTGTCGTCACGGCGGCGCTGGCGCGCCCGGACCGATCCTTCGACGACCGGATTGACGATCTCCAGGTGCGAGGGGTTGAAGGCGAGCGAGAGGTGCACCGGCCCGCCCGCGGTCGAGATGTCGGAGGAAAAGCCGTTGTGGTACTTGACGTCGCCCGAGGGCAGGTCCTGCGCGGCCTTGCCCTCGAACTCGAGGAACAGCTCCTTGGGCATCTTGCCCAGCACGTTGACCAGCACGTTGAGCCGCCCGCGGTGGGCCATGCCGATCACGATCTCCTGCACGCCGAGGCTGCCGGCGCTCTGGATCAGCTCGTCGATCGACGGGATCAGGCTCTCGCCGCCCTCGAGCGAGAAGCGCTTCTGCCCCACGTAGCGCGTGTGCAGGTAGCGCTCGAGCTGCTCGGCCTCGGTGAGCTTCTGCAGCAGGCGCCGCTGCTGGTCGGTCGAGAGCCGCGAGGTGGCGCGGCCGGGCTCGATGCGCTCCTGGATCCACTGGCGCTGCGCCCGCTCGCCGATGAACATGTACTCGAAGCCGATGTTGCGGCAATAGGTGTCCCGCAGCGCCTGAATCAGATTGCGCAGAGAAGTTCTATCCAATCCTACGAACGACCCGGCGTTCACCACCTGGTCGAGGTCGGCCTCGGTGAGGTCGTAGAAGGCGGGCTCGAGCTCGGGCTGCTGCGGGCGCGGCATGCGCTTGAGCGGGTCCACGGTAGCCCAGCGCGCGCCGGAGATGCGGTAGGCGGTGACCAGCAGCAGCGCCGCCACCTGCAGCCGCTCGGGCGCGACCGGCTCCGTGGGCAGCGTGCGCGCCGCCGCGAACTCGCCCCTTTTCGCCCTTTGCACGAAGGACTCGACCACCGGGGCGTGCGCCACGTCCTTGGTCCGGCTGCCCGGCAGCACCTGCATGCGGTCGAAGTACTCGCGCCACTCCTCGGGCACCGAGCCGGGGTCGAGCAGGTACTTCTCGTACAGCTCCTCGATGAACGGCGCGTTGCCGCCGAACAGGTGCGAGTTGGCGAGGAGCTCCTTCAGCATCGCGGCCTACCTCTTGTCGAGCGGCTTCACGTCGCGCTTGGTCGCGCCCTTGTAGAGCTGCCGCGGCCGGCCGATCTTGTACTCCGGGTCGGTGATCATCTCCTGCCACTGCGCGATCCAGCCGGCGGTGCGCGCGAGCGAGAAGATGCAGGTGAACATCGCCACCGGGATGCCGAGCGCGCGCTGCACGATGCCCGAATAGAAGTCGACGTTTGGATACAATTTTCTACTTACAAAATAATCGTCTTCCAGCGCGATCTTCTCCAGCGCGAGCGCCAGCCTGAACAGGCGGTCGTTGTGCAGCCCGAGCTCGTTCAGCACCTCGTGGCAGGTCTCGCGCATCAGCTTCGCGCGCGGGTCGTAGTTCTTGTAGACGCGGTGGCCGAAGCCCATCAGCCGCACGCCCGAGTTCTTGTCCTTCACCTTGCCGATGAACTCGCCGACCTTCGACACGTCGCCGATCTCCTCGAGCATCTCCAGGCAGGCCTCGTTCGCGCCGCCGTGCGCCGGCCCCCACAGGCAGGCGATGCCGGCGGCGATGCAGGCGTAGGGGTTCGCGCCCGAGGAGCCCGACAGGCGCACCGTGGAAGTCGAGGCGTTCTGCTCGTGGTCAGCGTGCAGGATGAAGATGCGGTCCATCGCGCGCACCAGCACGTCGTTCACCTTGAATTCCGCGGCCGGCACCGCGAACATCATGCGCATGAAGTTGGCGGTGTAGGAAAGGTGGTTCAGCGGGTACACGAACGGCTGGCCGATCGAGTACTTGTAGGACATGGCGACGATGGTCGGCATCTTGGCGATCAGCCGGAAGGCCGAGATGGTGCGGTGGTGCGCGTCGTTGATGTCGAGCGCGTCGTGGTAGAAGGCCGAGAGCGCGCCCACCACGCCGACCATTACCGCCATCGGGTGCGCGTCGCGGCGGAACCCCTGGTACAGGCGCGCGAGCTGCTCGTGCACCATGGTGTGGTGCGTGACGATGCCGACGAACTCGTCCTTCTGCTTGCGGTTCGGCAGCTCGCCGTAGAGCAGCAGGTAGCACACCTCGAGGAAGTCGCAGTGCTGCGCCAGCTGCTCGATCGGGTAGCCGCGGTAGAGCAGCACCCCGGCGTCGCCGTCGATGTAGGTGATGCTCGAGCTGCAGCTCGCGGTGGAAAGGAAGCCCGGGTCGTAGGTGAACATCCCGGCCTTGCCGTACAGCGCCCGGATATCGACGACCTCCGGGCCGACCGTGCCGGGGAGCACCGGGAAGTCGATGGTCTTGCCGTCGGGCAGCTTGAGCGTGGCGGTCTTTGGCATGGCGTGATTCCCCCTAGGCGGCGCGCAGCCGCGCCACGACTGCGTGCAATCTCTGGTCTTCGAGCTCGCTGCGACCGACGATGAGCTCCCACAGGTCGTTGTCCGGCAAGTCGAGGAGCGAATTAAGAGACGCAAGCTCGCCGTCGCTGAGGCTCGCTTCCCTGAGAAATCGATCCAGCACCAGGTCGAGCTCCAGCAGGCCGCGCCGGCACTTCCACCGCAGGCGGTTGGTCTCGGCCGGGTTCAAACCGCGCGCCTCACGAGCAGTTCCTTGATGTGGTTGATCGCCTTGGTCGGGTTCAGGTTCTTCGGGCACGCGTCGACGCAGTTCATGATGCTGTGGCAGCGGTACAGGCGATAGGGATCCTCGAGGTTATCGAGGCGCTCGCTGGTGGCGCGGTCGCGGCTGTCGGCGATGAAGCGGTAGGCCTGCAGCAGGCCCGCCGGTCCGACGAACTTGTCCGGGTTCCACCAGAACGAGGGGCAGGAGGTCGAGCAGCAGGCGCACAGGATGCACTCGTACAGGCCGTTGAGCTGCTCGCGCTCCTCGGGCGACTGCAGCCGCTCGCGCTCCGGCGCGGGCTCCGGGTTGATCACGTACGGCATCACCGAGTGGTACTGCTTGAAGAACTGCGTCATGTCGACGATCAGGTCGCGGATCACCGGCAGGCCGGGCAGCGGGCGGATGGTCACGTGCTCGGGCAGCTCGGCGAGCTTGGTGATGCACGCGAGCCGGTTCTTGCCGTTGATGTTGAACGCGTCCGAGCCGCACACCCCCTCGCGGCAGGAGCGGCGGAAGGAAAGCGTGTCGTCCTGCTCCTTGGCCTTGACCAGCGCGTCGAGCAGCATGCGGTCGCCGGCGTCGAGCGCCACCTCGTAGTCCTGCAGGTAGGGCTTTTCGTCCTTCTCCGGGTTGTAGCGGTAGATGGAGAGTCTCATGTCCGCATTTCTTCCTTAGTACGTCCTCGCCTTGGGCTCGAAGCTCTGCACCGACAAGGGCTTGAGGTGCACCGGCTTGTAGTCGAGCCGGTTGCCCTCCTTGTACCACAGGGTGTGCTTCATCCAGTTCCGGTCGTCGCGCTCGGGAAAGTCGCTGCGCGCCTGGGCGCCGCGGCTCTCCTTGCGCGCCCCGGCCGAGACGATGGTCGCGAGCGCCACCTCGACCAGGTTGTCGAGCTCGAGCGCCTCGATGCGCGCGGTGTTGAAGATCCTCGACTTGTCCTCGATGAAGGTCCTTTTCGCCCGCTCGGCGATTTGCATGATTTTTTGCACGCCGAGCTGCAGGTCGTCCGGGAAGCGGAACACGCCGCAGTGCGCCTGCATGGTGCGCCGCAGGTCGTTCAGGACCTCGGCCACGCGCTCGCCCGAGGCGGCGCCGTCCAGGCGCGCGAGCCGCGCGCGCGCGAGCTCGCCGGCGCCCTTCGGCAGGGCGCGATGGGGGCTGGGCAGCGAGCGCATGTCCTTGATCATCTGCTCGCCCGCGGCCTTGCCGAACACCACCAGGTCGAGCAGCGAGTTGCAGCCGAGGCGGTTGCCGCCGTGCACCGACACGCAGGAGCATTCGCCGGCGGCGTACAGGCCGGGCACGATCGCCTCCTTGCTCGCCCCCTCGGGCGCCACCACCTGCCCCATGTAGTTGGCCGGGATTCCGCCCATCATGTAGTGCGCGGTCGGCACGACCGGGATCGGGTCGCGCACCGGGTCGGCGTTGGCGAACTTGATCGCGATCTCGCGGATCCCGGGCAGGCGCAGGTTGATCACTTCGGGGCCGAGGTGGTCGAGCTTGAGCAGCAAGTGGTCGCCGTGCGGCCCGCAGCCGCGCCCCTCCTTGATCTCGGTCGTCATGGCGCGTGACACCACGTCGCGGCTGGCGAGGTCCTTGGCGTTGGGCGCGTAGCGCTCCATGAAGCGCTCGCCGTCCTTGTTGAGCAGGTAGCCTCCCTCGCCGCGCACGCCTTCGGTGATCAGCACCCCGGCGCCGTACACGCCGGTCGGATGGAACTGGTAGAACTCCATGTCCTCGAGCGGCAAGCCCGCGCGCGCCACCATGCCCAGGCCGTCGCCGGTGTTGATGAAGGCGTTGGTGGAGCTGAAGAAGATCCGCCCCGCCCCGCCGGTGGCGAGCATGGTGGCCTTGGCCTGGAACATCGCCAGCTCGCCGGTCTCCATCTCGAGCGCGCTGATCCCGACCACCGCGCCGTCCTGAGGGTCGCAGATCAGGTCGAGCGCCATCCACTCGACGAAGAACTGCGTATTGGCGCGCACGTTCTGCTGGTAGAGCGTGTGCAGCATGGCGTGCCCGGTGCGGTCCGCCGCCGCGCAGGCGCGCATCGCCATCTTCGGGCCGCCGTAGTTCTGCGTGTGGCCGCCGAAGGGACGCTGGTAGATCTTGCCGCTCTCGAGCCGGTCGAAGGGCATGCCCATGTGCTCGAGCTCGACCACCGCCTCGACCGCCCGCCGGCACATGTACTCGATCGCGTCCTGGTCGCCCAGGTAGTCGGAGCCCTTGACCGTGTCGTACATGTGCCAGTGCCAGTTGTCCTCGGCGGCGTTCGCCAGGGGCGCGGCGATGCCGCCCTGCGCCGCCACGGTGTGCGAGCGGGTCGGAAACACCTTCGAGAGCACCGCGACCTTCAGGTTGGCGCGCGCCAGCTCGAGCGCCGCGCGCATGCCGGAGCCGCCGGCTCCCACCACGATGGCGTCGAATCTGCGCACGGGAATCATCGCCGCCTCATCGCCACAGGATCTGGACCGCCCAGCCCATGTACGCGCCCAGCAGCAGCAGCGCCAGCACCTGGAGCGTGAGGCGCAAGCCGTCGGGCTTGATGTAGTCCATCAGGATGTCGCGCGTGCCGACCCAGGCGTGCCAGACCAGGCCGACCGCGAACAGCAGCGTCGCGACGCGCATCCAGCCCTGCGCGAACAGGTCCTTCCAGACCGGGTAGGTAATCGGCTCGCCGCGCATCAGGATCACCGCGAGCATCACCGAGTACAGCGCCATCAGCAGCGCCGTCAGGCGCTGCGCGAGCCAGTCGCGCATGCCGTAGTGGGCGCCGACGACCGTGCGCTTCACCACAGCTTGGCCCCGAAGAAGGCGGTCAGCGCGAGGCTCACGACCAGCACCGCCACGCTCGAGCGGCGCGCTGCCGGCAGCTCGATGCCGCGGTTCAGGTCGAGCAGCAGGAAGCGCAGGCCGGCGCACAGGTGGTGGCAGTAGGCCCAGATGAACAGCAGCATCCCCGCTTTCACGAGCGGCAGGTCCAGATACGAATTCACGGCCTGAAAGCCCTGCTCCGAAGCGAGACTGCGGTCCAGCATGTACAGCAGCCAGGCGGCGAACGGGAACACGAGCAGCGCGCCGGAGATGCGGTGCAGGATCGACACCCAGCCCGGCAGCGGCAGGCGGATCTCGAACAGCAGCGCGCGCAGGTTGAGGTACTTCGGACGAAGCTTTTTCGCTGACGCGCTCGACATGGAGAAGGCCCGGCCCCTAAGTCCGGGCAAGGACAATTATAATGAATCGAGATCTCGTTCCCTCCCGCGGAGCCCGGAATGCCCAAAGCCCCCGTTCGCGTCGCCGTCACCGGCGCTGCCGGCCAGATCGGCTACTCGCTGCTGTTTCGCATCGCGGCCGGCGAGATGCTCGGCGCCGACCAGCCGGTGATCCTGCAGATGCTCGAGATCCCGGACGAGAAGGCGCAGAAGGCCCTGCGGGGCGTCATGATGGAGCTCGAGGACTGCGCCTTCCCGCTGCTGCAGGGCATGGTCGCCGCCTCCGACCCGATGGTCGCGTTCAAGGACGCGAACGTGGCGCTGCTCGTCGGCGCGCGCCCGCGCGGCCCGGGCATGGAGCGCAAGGACCTGCTGGAAGCGAACGGCAGGATCTTCGCGCCCCAGGGAAGCGCGCTCGACGCGGTCGCGAGCCGCGACGTGAAAGTGCTGGTGGTCGGCAACCCGGCGAACACCAACTGCCTGATTGCGATGAAGAACGCGCCCGGCCTGAAGCCCTGGCAGTTCACCGGCATGATGCGCCTCGACCACAACCGGGCGCTTTCGCAGGTTTCCCAGAGAATCAAGAAGGAAGTGAAAGCCATCCGCAAGCTCACCGTGTGGGGAAATCACTCGGCCACCCAGTACCCCGACCTCTTCCAGGCCGAGGTCGAGGGCAGGAAGGTCTGGCCGATGATCAACGACCAGGCCTGGCTCGAGGGCACGTTCATCCCCACGGTGCAGAAGCGCGGCGCGGCGATCATCGACGCGCGGGGGCTGTCCTCGGCGGCGAGCGCGGCGAACGCCGCCATCTGCCACGTGCGCGACTGGGTGCACGGCACGGCGCAGGGCGACTGGGTGACGATGGGCGTGCCCTCCGACGGCAGCTACGGCATCGCCGAGGGCGTCATCTTCGGCTACCCGGTCACCTGCAAGGGCGGCCGGTACGAGGTCGTGAAGGGCATCGAGATCTCCGAGTTCAGCCGCAAGCGCATCGACGCGACGCTGAAGGAGCTGCACGAGGAGCGGGACGGGATCAAGGACTTGCTCAAGTAAAAATGTCGACCCCCGGCGCGCGTTTCCGTGAAGCGGTAAAGGAAGAGAAGCCCCTTCAGGTGATCGGCGCGATCTGCGCCTATCACGCCCTGCTCGCGAAGCGCGTCGGCTACAAGGCGATCTACCTCTCGGGCGGCGGCGTGGCCGCCGGCTCGCTCGGCATGCCCGACCTGGGCATCTCCGGCCTCGACGACGTCCTCACCGACATCCGGCGCATCACCGACGTGTGCGACCTGCCGCTGCTGGTCGACGTCGACACCGGGTTCGGCGCGAGCGCCTTCAACGTCGCGCGCACCACGCGCTCGCTCGTCAAGTTCGGCGCGGCCGCGATGCACATCGAGGACCAGGTCGGCGCCAAGCGCTGCGGCCACCGCCCCGGCAAGGAGCTGGTGTCGCCCGAGGAGATGGCCGACCGCATCAAGGCGGCAGTCGACGCGCGCACCGACCCGGCCTTCGTCATCATGGCGCGCACGGATGCGCTGGCAAACGAGGGGTTGGATTCTGCAGTCTCTCGCTCTCTCAAGTATGTCCAGGCTGGTGCAGACATGATCTTTCCCGAGGCGATCACGGACCTCGCGATGTACCGCAGGTTCGCCGAGGCGGTGAAAGTGCCGGTCCTCGCGAACATCACCGAGTTCGGCAAGACGCCGCTTTTTACGCTCGAGGAGCTGCGCTCGGCCGGGGTCGCCATCGCGCTCTATCCCCTCTCGGCCTTCCGCGCCATGAACAAGGCCGCGCTCAGGGTCTACGAGACGGTGAGGAGGCAAGGAACGCAGAAGTCCCTGACCGGCGAGATGCAGACCCGGGACGAGCTGTACGACTTCCTGAACTACCATTCCTACGAGGAAAAACTCGATGAGCTCTTCTCCTCCCGCCGTTAAGCCCAAGAAGTCGGTCGCGCTCTCGGGCGTCGCCGCCGGCAATACCGCGCTGTGCACCGTCGGGCGCTCGGGCAACGACCTGCACTACCGGGGCTACGACATCCTCGACTTCGCCGACGAGGCCGAGTTCGAGGAAGTCGCCTACCTGCTGGTGCACGAGAAGCTGCCCCGCAAGGCAGAGCTGGCGGCCTACAAGCGGAAGCTCCGGTCGCTGCGCACGCTGCCCGTGCCGTTGCGCTCGGTTCTGGAGCAGCTTCCGAGGAGCGCCCATCCCATGGACGTCATGCGCACGGCGGTGTCCGTGCTCGGGACCCTGGAGGCCGAGAAGGAGGACCACGACCCGGCAGGCGCGCGCGACATCGCCGACCGGCTGATGGCATGCCTGGGCTCCGCGCTTTTGTACTGGTTTCATTTCTCGCAGTCCGGCAAGCGCATCGAGACGGAGACGGACGACGACTCGATCGGCGGGCACTACCTGCACCTGCTGCACCAGAAGAAGCCCTCCGAGGCCTGGGTGCGCGCCATGCACACCTCGCTCATCCTCTACGCCGAGCACGAGTTCAACGCGAGCACCTTCACCTGCCGCGTCATCGCCGGCACGGGCTCCGACATGCACTCGGCCATCACGGGCGGCATCGGCGCGCTGCGCGGGCCGAAGCACGGCGGGGCCAACGAAGTATCGGACGAGATCCAGAAGCGATATGGCAATGCCGACGAGGCCGAGAAGGACATCCGCCGGCGCGTGGCGGCGAAGGAGATCGTGATCGGCTTCGGGCACGCGGTGTACACGACCGCCGACCCGCGCAACAAGGTGATCAAGGCGGTCGCCGAGCGCCTGTCCAGGGCCGCGGGCGACATGACGCAGTTCCAGGTCGCCGAGCGCATCGAGGCGGTGATGTGGGCGGAGAAGAAGATGTTCGCCAACCTCGACTGGTTCAGCGCCGTGTCGTACAGCCAGATGGGCGTGCCGACGCTGCATTTCACGCCGCTCTTCGTCCTCTCGCGCACCAGCGGCTGGGCGGCGCACGTCATCGAGCAGCGCGCGGACGGCAAGATCATCCGCCCCAGCGCGAACTACACCGGCCCCGAGAACAGGAAATGGGTGCCTTTGAATCAAAGGTAGGTTTCATGACACTGTATGAATCGGATCTGACCAAGTTCATGAAGGAGTTCCTCGAGCAGCACCCCGAGGAAGTCGAATCGCAGAAGAAGGGCCGCGCCATCTGGTGGGACAAGAGCCCCGAGGAGCGCTCGCCCCACCCCTCGATGCGCCATGCGCCGCGCTCGGGCGGCGCCGAGCACACCTTTGTTCCCTCGGGCGGCGGCGCGGAATACACCTTCGAGGCCGACGACAACGGCCCGGAAAAGCCGAAGCAAGCCTGATGTCGGCGCCGATCTCCAACGTCCGGCCCAAGCCGGACAAGGTGCTCACGCAGATCGCCGACTACGTCACGCGCTACAAGGTGACGAGCAAGGAGGCCTACGACACCGCGCGCTATTGCCTGATGGACACGCTCGGCTGCGGGCTCGAGGCGCTCGAGTACCCGGCCTGCACCAAGCTGCTCGGCCCGATCGTCCCCGGCACCGTGGTGCCGAACGGGGCGAAAGTGCCCGGGACGCGGTTCCAGCTCGACCCGGTGCAGGCGGCCTTCAACATCGGCGCGATGATCCGCTGGCTCGACTTCAACGACACCTGGCTTGCCGCCGAGTGGGGCCATCCCTCCGACAACCTCGGCGGCATCCTGGCGACGGCAGATTGGCTGTCAAGAAGTTCCCAGAAGGAACTTCTCATGCGGGATGTCCTGACGGGCATGATCAAGGCGCACGAGATCCAGGGCGTGATCGCGCTCGCGAACAGCTTCAACCGGGTCGGCCTGGACCACGTGGTGCTGGTGAAAGTCGCCTCGACTGCGGTTGTTTCCCAATTATTGGGTTTGAGTCATGAACAAATCGTAAATGCGCTCTCGCAGGCCTGGATCGACGGCCAGAGCCTGCGCACCTATCGCCATGCGCCGAACGCCGGCTCGCGCAAGAGCTGGGCGGCGGGCGACGCCACCTCGCGCGCGGTGCGCCTCGCGCTCATCTCCAGGACCGGCGAGATGGGCTACCCCTCCGCCCTCACCGCCAGGACCTGGGGCTTCTACGACGTGCTCTTCAAGGGCAAGCCGTTCGCCTTCCAGCGCCCGTTCGGCAGCTACGTGATGGAGCACGTCCTGTTCAAGATCTCCTTCCCGGCCGAATTCCACTCGCAGACCGCGGTGGAAGCGGCGATGGCGCTCTTTCAGCAGATGAAATCCGCCGGGAAAACCGCTGAAGACATTAAGAAAATCACGATCCGCACGCACGAGGCGGCGATCCGCATAATCGACAAGAAGGGGCCGCTCCACAACCCGGCCGACCGCGACCACTGCATCCAGTACATGGTCGCGGTGCCGCTCATCTTCGGCCGGCTGACGGCGGCCGACTACGAGGACGGCGTGGCCGCGGACCCGAGGATCGACCGCCTGCGAGCCAGGATCAGCTGTGTCGAGAACAAGCAGTACACCAGGGACTACCACGACCCGCGCAAGCGCTCGATCGCCAGCGCCCTCACGGTGGAGCTCAAGAACGGAACCAAGCTCAAGGAGGTCGCGGTCGAGTACCCGATCGGCCACAAGCGCCGGCGCAAGGAAGGCATGCCGCTGCTGGTGGAGAAGTTCAAGACCAACCTCGCGCGCCGCTTCCCTGCCGACCAGCAGAAGCGCATCCTCGACCTGTGCCTGGACGCGGAGCGGCTGGCGCAGACGCCGGTGGACGAGTTCGTCGACCTGTTCGTGATATGAGCACCGAACGCCGCCTGGCCGAGCTCTCGCTCGAGATCCGCAACTACCCGACCCCGATCGCGCGCTGCGACGAGCAGCTCGCGGCGCTGCTGGAAGAGCGCGCGCGGCTGATCGAGCGCCTGCAGCGGCCGGCCTGCGAGCCGCTCGAGCTGTGGGTGAACGACGGCGGGCCGTCGCGGCGATGAGGCTACTGCTCGCTTTTCTTCTTTTCGCCGCCCTCCCCGCCTGGGGCGCCGATGCCTGGGAGGCGTTCTTCGACCCTTTCCTCGGCGACCTGCGCGCCGAGCTCGACGAGGCGAAGCGCTCCGGGCGCAAGGGCGCGCTGGTCATGTCCCACTTCGAGGAATGCCCTTACTGCCAGCGCATGAAGCGCGAGGTGCTTTCGCGCGCGGACGTGCAGCAGAGCTACCGCGGGGAGTTCGTCGCCCTCGCCATCGACACGCGCGGCTCGCAGCCGATTACCGGGCTGGACGGGCGGGTGCTGCCCGAGAACGCATTTGCCCGGGAACAGAAGATCCGCGGCACCCCGACCTTCGACTTCTACGGCACCGACGGCGAGCGCATCTACCGCCACACCGGCGGCCTGTTCAACGCGGCCGAGTTCATCGCCCTCGGCCGCTATATCGCGAGCGGCGCGTACCGCTCGCTCAGCTTCCCCGAGTACAAGCAGAAAGGAATCTGACCATGTTCGACACCCTCAGGCCCTTCAAGCACGGCAAGCTGCACTCGCTGCCGGCGCTGGGGAAAGAACTGAACCTCAAGCTCGGGAGGCTGCCCGTCTCGATCCGCATCGTCCTCGAGTCGGTGCTGCGCAACTGCGACGGCAAGAAGATCACCGAGGAGCACGTGCGCCGGCTCGCGGCGTGGCAGCCGAACGCGGCACGCAGCGACGAGATCCCGTTCGTGGTCGCCCGCATCGTGCTGCAGGACTTCACCGGCGTGCCGCTGCTGTGCGACCTCGCCGCGATGCGCGGCGTGGCGCAGAAGATGGGCAAGGAGCCCAAGCTGATCGAGCCGCTGGTGCCGGTCGACCTGGTGGTCGACCACTCGGTGCAGATCGACCACTACGGCACGAAGAACGCCCTCGACCTCAACATGAAGCTCGAGTTCAAGAGGAACGAGGAGCGCTACCGCTTCATGAAGTGGGGCATGCAGGCGTTCGACACCTTCAAGGTGGTGCCGCCGGGCATCGGCATCGTGCACCAGGTCAACCTCGAGTACCTCGGGCGCGGCGTGCACAAGACGAAGGACGGGCTGTGCTACCCCGACACGCTGGTCGGCACCGACAGCCACACCACCATGGTGAACGGCATCGGCGTGGTGGCCTGGGGCGTGGGCGGCATCGAGGCCGAGGCCGGCATGCTCGGCCAGCCGGTGTACTTCCTCACCCCCGACGTGGTGGGCGTGAACCTGAAGGGCAAGCTCCACCCCGCCTGCACCGCGACAGACCTGGTCCTGACCGTTACTCAGCTTCTCAGAAAAGCCAAAGTCGTGGGGAAGTTCGTCGAGTTCTTCGGCGAAGGCACCGAGTCGCTCTCGGTGCCCGACCGCGCCACGCTGGGCAACATGGCGCCGGAGTACGGCGCGACCATGGGCTTCTTCCCGGTCGACGACCGCACCATCGAGTACTTCCGCGGCACCGGCCGCACCGACGCCGAGATCGAGGCGTTCGCCGCCTACTTCAAGGCGCAGGGCCTGTACGGCATCCCGAAAGCCGGGGCTATCGACTACTCGCAGGTGCTCGAGCTCGACCTCTCGAGCGTCACGCCCTCGCTCGCCGGCCCGAAGCGCCCGCAGGACCGCATCGACCTCGACAAGGTGAAGAGCACCTTTACGAGCCTGTTCTCGGCACCGGTCAAAGAGAATGGATTTGGGAAAAGAGCAGATGAGTTGCAGAAGACCCACAAGACCTTCGACGGCCTGGAGCTGAAGAACGGCGACGTGCTGATCGCCGCCATCACCTCGTGCACCAATACGTCGAACCCGGGCGTGCTGCTCGCCGCCGGCCTGCTCGCCAAGAAGGCCGTCGAGCTCGGCCTCACCGTCAAGCCGCACGTCAAGACCTCGCTCGCGCCGGGATCGCGCGTGGTGACCGAGTACCTCACCAAGGCCGGGCTGCTGCCCTACCTCGAGAAGCTCGGCTTCAACGTCGCCGCCTACGGCTGCACCACCTGCATCGGCAACGCCGGGCCGCTCGCGCAGCCGATCGACGAGGCGATCGTCAAGAACGACCTGGTCTGCGCGGCGGTGCTGTCGGGCAACCGCAACTTCGAGGCGCGCATCCATCCGAACATCCGCGCCAACTTCCTCGCCTCGCCGCCGCTGGTGGTGGCTTACGCAATCGCAGGATCAATCCTGAAAGATTTCAAGACGGAGCCCGTAGGTATTTCCCGGGACGGGAAACCCGTCCATATCGGCCACATCTGGCCCACCGCGGACGAGGTGCGCAAGCTCATGCCGCTCGCGATGGACGCGGCGACCTTCCGCCGGCTCTACAGCGACCTCGCCAACACCAACCCGCTGTGGAAGAAGGTGTCGGCGCCAGCCGGCCAGGTCTACAGCTGGCCGCAGTCGACCTACATCGCCGAGCCGCCCTTCTTCAGGGACTTCTCCATGACCCCGGGCCAGCCGCGCGACATCACCGGCGCGAAGGTGCTCGGCATCTTCGGCGACTCGGTCACCACCGACCACATCTCCCCGGCGGGCTCGATCAAGCCCACCTCGCCCGCCGGCATCTACCTGCAGGAGCACGACGTGGCGGTCGCGGACTTCAACAGCTACGGCGCGCGCCGCGGCAACCACGAGGTCATGATGCGCGGCACCTTCGCCAACGTGCGCATCAAGAACCTGATGCTGCCCGGGAGCGAAGGCGGAGTGACGCTCTTCAAGAACAAGACCGTCCCGATCTACGAGGCCGCGATGGGCTACATCGCCGAAGGCACGCCGACCGTGGTGTTCGGCGGCGAGGAGTACGGTACCGGCTCCTCGCGCGACTGGGCGGCGAAAGGCACGCAGCTGCTCGGCGTGAAGGCGGTGATCGCGCGCAGCTTCGAGCGCATCCACCGCTCCAACCTGGTGGGTATGGGCGTGTTGCCGCTGCAGTTCATGGGCGGCGACTCGGCGCAGTCGCTCGGCATCACCGGCGGCGAGACCATCGACGTCCTCGGCCTGGACGACATCCGGCCGCAGCAGGAGATCAAGGTGCGCATCAGGAACGACGAGCGCACGGTGGAGATCACGGTGAAGTCGCGCATCGATACCCCGATCGAGGTCGACTACTACCGCCACGGCGGCATCCTGCCCTACGTGCTGC